>CAIQWT010000043.1 GCA_903875605.1 uncultured Geobacteraceae bacterium
CTGCATTACACGCTTGGCAAAAGAAGACCTGTCTTCACGAAGCGCAACCGGAATAACTTTGCCATGAAAGACGACCCGAACACCCTGCTGTTTTAAGCGAGAGAAAAGAGAATATGCTTGCTTGCCATAGTCCAGAAAGACTAGATTGCCTTTTCCAAAAGTGCACCCGCTTACACACTGAAGAGCGTCAACACCGCATGCGTCATTTTCGACAACAGCGACAAGCTCCTCATCATCCGAACGGATCACACCTATCGCTGACATAGCCGCACCAGCGAGACGATAACCTATTGCCAAACCGGGACAGGAATGCCCGTGAAAAGCTATGATGTCGGAATATTCCAAAAAAGGCCCCATTTCTAATTAACATCCTTATCATCGACAGGCATCATCTACATCATCAAACGAGCCGTACTTAACTAGCGACCTTCCGCGACAACCACCACGGCATACAGCAATCTCAAGGCAACTGTTACAGGCAATCGGGCTCTTTGTTATTTTTTTGCGAAGCTCTCTCTTTGCAGGTGAAGTGATTATATCTTTAAGTGATGTTGACCTAATATTTCCAAGCAGTTCTGGTAAAGTTGGGCATGGAAAGACATCCCCCACAGGAGAAATGGATATCATCGTATTGGCAGCCTGACATCCTGCCTGGGGAAATGGAATACCAGGATTAAATGCTCGCCAGAGAAACGGATCGTGTATTGTAAGACGCAAATCTGACGTCCCACCAATTACAGCAAGATTGTTTTCTAGAATCCTCTGTTCAACTTTGGTTAGCAGAAAAGGTTCTTCACCCAAGTAGAGTCGCTGCATCGGCAGTACAAGGCGATTTATCTCCTGGTTTCGACATAGCAAGACAACATCTGGAAGTGCATGCCAGTTATCACTGCTGACAAAAAAAGCTAGCCCCAATTTCGGTATAAGCGGGATAGATAGTAATGACAGTGGAGAGTTAATAGCAACAAGTAGCTCTTTAATCCCAAACTCATCCATAGAGGTGCTATCAAGGCTAACCAGACCGGAATACGGCATGGTCAGTGACACAGAAACACCAGACCCTTTAAACGCTCCCAGTACAGCTAGAGCACCTTCACTCAGCACTGGAGAAGGGTCATACAGCTGGAGCATAAGCGGACGGCACTCCAGTATTTGATCACAGCAACTCAACAGGAGACTGTCATTAGGCGTGTTGGAAGTAAGATCCCAATAGACAGTAATAGGTAGTGCCAGTTCCATTCTGAAATTCCTTAAAGCACAGCCGCTAACACTTAGACTGTGCTTCGCTTCCCCAGCAATGTGGATCAGGACTGTTCATATCGCCGGTAAGAGCAAGTGCCCGCGCAGTGCAACCACCAAGACAATCATCGTATTTACTACAACCGCTGCACTTACCTGTAGGCTGTTTGTTGCGCATCTTATCCAGCACTGCAGAGTCTTTCCAGACCTGTTGCAAATCATCGTGTACGATGTTACCAATGACTATCGGAATGAATCCACAGGGAGTCATATCACCATTTGACTTGATGTTCAGTGATAACTTGCCGCAGACACTTCCCTTCACTAAAGTGCCGGCATCTCGTGCATCAAGAAGTGCTATAATAGGATCGTCAAGTGAAATATCGAGGTTCTTTACGGCATGTTTAGCAGCAATGGCATCACGATAAAAGATCTTCCACTCTTCAGGTGACAAGTCAAGCTCATCCTTATTTGACATTCCAAGACCGGAACATTTGAAGTTGTGAAAATTGAGTTGGCCAACACCATGCTCCAAAGCAAGAGCCACCAGATCATTAATGGCTGAACTATTAATACGGCAAATCACTGTGGAAACAGATGTTGCAATACCTACCGACTTCAAATGTGCCAAAGCAGTTAATGCTCGGACATGACTCCCAACAACTCCACGAAATTTATCGTGGACGTCAGGCAAGTGACTGTCAATACTGATGCCTACCTTAGTAAAGCCAGCTTTCTTTAGAGCAACGGCTTTGTCATAATCAATCAACCATCCGTTGCTGTTCATTGAAACGCGCAAACCAAGCCCGCTGGAAAAAGCAGCAATGTCGAGAAGATTTGGATGAAGAAGCGGTTCTCCTCCGCCAAAATTAACGGAAAAGACTCCGGCTTTTGCTACTTTATCAATACAGACATAGAGCACATCCCGAGGCAATTCTTCGTGAGTGTCCTCTCGACTGTAACAGTGACTGCAGGCAAAGTTACAACTGTTGTTGATGGCCCAGTTGACGGTGAGCGGAGCTTTAAGCTGTAAGTTACTCATACCTGATAAACCCCTTTTGTGACAGACTTTCGAGGAAGGCCAGAATATCGCTCCGCAACAGGTCCTCTTCTACTTCATATTCAAGTATCAGGGACGCAACGATATCATCCACTGTCCGGTCATCACACAGCTCCCATAGTTCAATGCCGAATTCGTTCAGAGAAAGCATCGATCCACCGGAAAAAAGAATAGCTGCTACTGCCTCCTCCTGAGAAGCGTCGTCACTGCCACCTGATTCCCGGCGCCACAGGACATCCGGATTACGAAAAACTCTTAGCATGTTGTTTAGTCACCTTTCGCTGTTATGGAGACAATTACGAGGTTTTCAGCTGAAGCATTACGAATACCGTGATCCTCGAATGCTGGGACGACTACAACCTGACCAACTGCAATTTTCTGCGCCTCTTTTCCAGACAGGAGTTCTCCCTGGCCTTCAATAACCGTCCAAATGTGACTGCCATGATGAGTGTGGGTAACAATTTCCTGACCCGGTTTCATGCAGATCATGCTTATACGACTGTGATCGTCAGTCCAGATTGTTTCCTGATAGCGCTTGGCATCATCGAACTGCTTCAGTTTTTGTACATCCAGAATTTGTGATTTCATTTGTGTTTCCTTCCTTTTTTTGTGATGTGGGTCTCTGCTACAAGCCATGTGATTTATGCTTTATGAACAATTTTGAGTAACCTTCCGAGTAGTTCTGACGCTGATGAAAATAGTTGTGATGACGTGCCCACAACAATTCTTGGTGCATTGTCCGTACTACCTGAAAACTGGATACCATAGCGCAAAGACAGTAAGTTAACCGGTGCATCTTTGGCAGGATCTGTCAGCCTGCTTTCCTGGGATATCAATACACCTTTACCAAGTTCATTAAAGTGGGAAATGAGTTTAATTTCATTGTTAGTAAGCTGCCTTTTATCTCCGATACCCGGAAAAAACAACCAAAGCTGCCCTACGTTATCAAGTAATGATTCAGAAAGTTGTGTTGTTTTTGCACGATCATTACAACTAACGTTGTAGTTGGACATTTGTAGGACATTTGCAATTCCTTCAGCAAAAACAGCCTTATCTTTATCCCCACCACTGCCAACCGTATATATCAAAATATTCCTGCCTGCAGGGGTACTGCTGCTTTGCTCAAGCCAGGCGGCAATGTTGGTGACATAGTGCCGGTCATCCTCTATTCCAGCGACCGCGGCTAAAAAACGACTAAAACCAGCATCAAAGACAATGCCGCCATGGCTGGCAAGATCGTTAGAATATGTAGCAATTATATTTCTGCCTGCCGGGTCAAGGGCAATTCGTACGTTATTGCCCTCTTTTTTAATTACAGAGGAATGCCCTCCAGCTAGGGATGATACGCTCTTGAATAGTTGGTTACCTGTATCCACACCCGGCACGAAAACCAACCATTGGAATAGCGATGCTATTAGAATCGTGCCGGCAAGGCACACAAACATGTAAAGTGCAAAGACCCTTTTTTTGAAGATCGTCCAGAAGAGAATCATTGTGGGAATGGCCGTTACCGGACCACCAATCATGAACGCCAAGGCAGCACCACCATCAAGCGTACCATGCAGAGAGTTTTTAATATGAGAAAGAATACTTGAAGCACTAATCTGATGAAGGAACATTGGAACGGATGCCAAGGTAATCCAGACAATATTCAAAGGATCCTTTTGGCCAAAAAAACGAAAAATCCATTCATTGGGAATGTAGCGCTCAACAATGGCTCCTATGGAGACACCTACCAGAATGTACTTACCTACCATCCAGAACATTTCTGATGATTTTGCCAGGAAGATGAGGAACTTGTTGTTAGTTCTGACTGCCACCCTATTGCCGAATTTAACTTTACAGTCACAACGCAGATGTTCAATAGGATAGTCTTCATCATGAAAATCACCAGGAACAACAGCGCCTTCAATGAACAATCCACCTCTATCAAATCCTCTCTTACAGAGAATATGTGTAATGCCACCGGCAAAAAAACCCATAGCAAGAGCGGATATAGTCCTTATTACCGTCCATTCCGGACCAAGATCATTTAATGTAATCAGATATGTTGAAGGGCTCAAAAGTGCGGAAGTCACCATCAATGACATTACAGGTGCAAGTGGCAACCCGGCAAAAAGTAGACTGACTGCTGTGGTAATGGTGCCACAGGCACAAAGCGGAGTAATAATGCCTACAAATGATGCCACTATGATACTCACAGCTCCATATTTCCTCAAAGAGGCCTGAAGCTTAACAGCAATCTTAAAAGTGCGCAGATACCCAGCCAGAAAAATGCCCACTACAAAATAAGGAAAAACATCGCGCAACTCAGCAATAATTCCATGACTATTAAACAGAAGATCCCATACTTCATACCAGACAAGCATGGGTAAAGGTGCAGAAAAGCCCTTTGCAGCACCTGAACCACTGCTCAGCCCATAAGCCCATACATGCCAAACAATTAAACTTAAGGAGGCAATTATCATAAGCAGCAGAGTACGATTTGCTTTCCTTACATGGCCACCATGTAATTGACAATCATTCTTGCTGCCAGAAAAGAAAAAATCACCTAGACCCATACCATCTCCTGAATGTAGTTAAAACAGCTCCCAGAGCCACTATCGTCATCCCTAAAAATACGTACCATCTGCCGGGATCACGCACAATTTGAATTCCAGCATATGGCACACCTTTTTCGTCATATTCATTTCGTGTGTTATAAAAATACAGTCCTCCCCATTGGAATGGCTTGTTTACTTCTGATGTCCCCTTAGCGATTATTTCGTTATTACGGACAAGTATTAAATCAACCCATTCACGCAACAGCAGGGGGGTCTGAAAGGCAACAAGCTTGAATTGATATGGAAAATCCACGGGGAGATCGGAAGGCCCTGATGTTGTGTATGAACCTATCCGGCGGTCGCGCTCATAAATTATCAGCTTTAGGTTTTCTGCGGGCATTTCCAATTCATCCGCTACAATACGATAAGGTGGCAATGAGAAGCTCTCGCCCGTCTTGATCTCATGAAGCCCATCTTTTTGGCCGTTTTTTAGCACACCAATCTTCACAGGAGCCGGCGTAAATTTCCTGTTTATTTTATTCACTACCAGTCCAAAACCCAGGCTGGAGTCCTGCTTAACATCCCATCGGTAAAACTGTTCGGCCAGTCTATTTTCGTAAACAAAACTAGTCGCCACAAAACCGAAGGAGGCGACGACGCTCCCAGCAAGGGTAAGAACAACACCGCCATGTAGAATCAGAACCGGCCCCGAAATTGCCTTAAACCGTTTAATTGAGCAAAACAGGAGATTAATTGCAAGGGCAGCAAGTAGCGAAACAAAAAGAGGGCTAGAATAAATCGCACGACTTTTTGTAAAAGTCCCCGGAATAGCGACAAGAGAAATCGCAATAAAAAGACCAATAGCCAACTCAGTCGAAGCAATAAACCGGTATATTTTTTTAACCCGCTCTTCAACTTTCAACAATACCTTCCCACTAAATAAGCTTTTTGCCCTTCAAAAAATCTTTCGCAATCTTTTTCGTTTTATCGTCAGATTCTACTGATTTAAGCAGCTTTGAATATGTGTCGTTTGAGAGTACACCTGCAAGTTTGTTAAGCAATTTGGGTAATGCTGGATAATTACTCAAGGTATCACCGGTCAAAACCGGAGCAAACTGAGGTGTTCCCCCAAATGAATTAAGCCATGTAAGGTTCATACTTTTGCGATATTCGCTCTTAATAGCATCAATTCCCATTACCGAGGCTGATCCTTTGGTTTTACCCAATATTTCCAGAGCTCTGTCGGTGTTTTCAATGATGATATTGACTTTGCCTGATTTAACTGCTTCATACAGAACCTTGGAGTCTTTATAAACTTCTATCTTTACACTCGAACCGGTTCTTTCAGTTATCATTAGTGACGCCATTTCAGCAATAAGCCTTTCATTAGCACTTGATATGCCCAAGTGAATTGTCTTGCCGACACATGCTACAGACTCATGAACCGTCATGAGAAACGCCGCCATAATAACAAAGCACGCAATTCTTTTCATTTAATCACCCCGTAAACTGTTTTACATCTGAGTATATTGTTTACTAATACAAGCAACAATTAGTGTACTGTTAAATCAACGTCCATAGCAATATCTATTTTCCCGTTACTGTATACTAACGGTTCGACAGTTTCCTCATGTTTAATCGGTGGGAACTCACGTGATACCCTGACATAATATGTAGCGCCTAGTGGTAGGTAGATCTCATACCGACCATCATTACCGGTCCACGCTGAAATAAATTCAGGGAGTTCCCTAAGCTCTTTTGACCTGTTGGCAAATACATATACCTGCGCAACCGGTGCGCCAAAAACATCCAATACTCGACCTTTTAGAAGCTGAGAATCTGTCGCACCGGCCCTTTTCTTCTGCCCAAGCTCACGGATATCTGCGACCACAAAATCAGCTGTAGCCCCGCCAGTGGTCATATCTATTTCAAGCGGTTCCCCTGAGTGCCTGTCACCAGGCATAAGCGGGCCATATTTTCCATCAGTCTTGTAGCGTGCAACTACCCAGTACTTTCCAGGCGGTGCATAGATTTGCAATTGGCCGGCACGATCAGAATTTGTTGAAATAAAATCAGCAGGACGTCGCACATTAGGACTGTCGTAAAGAAATAGTTTGGAGCCTTCCATGGGACGTCCTTCGATATCAACTGTTTTGGCTTTTAACAGATATGTATCCAGAGCAAAACCGGTCGACACTATGGTCAGCATGAGAAAAAAGACTACAAAACCCACTAAACATTTTTGTGAATGTGTACTTATCACTTCAAAGGCCTCTTAACGGAGCCCGCCGGTTCTATGAGAACAGGTTCGAACAGAACTTTTCCAATTCCTGGCTCGTCTTTATCATCAAAAATTGCTGTTGAAGGGTCAAGCCCCCCCCACCAATTCCTTTGGGCATTAATATCCTCATTATTGAAATCCCCCACCCTGATACCATAACTGCTATTGTCAAGTATGTTGTTGTCGGCAATAGCAAGACCGCCACCCTTCTCTCTGATAAAAATACCGATTTCATTTTTTCTGATAGTGTTTTCTCTGATGACAGCATTCCCTATATAGGCCCTGACACCAATCACATTGTTTTCGAAAGTGCTGTTCCTGATTTCAGCGGGGCCGCTCCTAAACCTCATTCCACCGTAGTTATTGGCAAAATAGCTGTCCGCTACAACCAGGTTGGTAAAATGGCTATGCAACCCCCATGTTGCATATTCAAAGATGCAGTTGGAAATGATGCTTCCGGTTGCGTATTCAAGTTGAATTTCATCCCAGTCTCCTGCACCCTTCTTACTATTCGAAGTAAACGTTACTTTTTCCTTTTCTAGCCCTTTTGCAATCAGACGCCCCTTAACCAACATGCCGGCACCATCAGAAAATTCAACCGTAGTTGCTGGTGCTACGATCAATTTTACCCCGGAAAGAACCGAGGCGGATTGTATTATCGCAATGTGACCGCGCCAGGTAACATCGGTAGATACTGTTTGTAGAGGCCATTTAAATCGAAACGGCTGTTCACTCACCTTACTACATGCAACTTTACCCCTGGCGGCGTCTGCTCGTTTGTCAAAAACAACCTTTGCAGGGTCGTCGCCACCCCACCAATTCTCCTGAGCACTAACATCCTGCGGGCCTTCAAGATCAATTGCATATAAACGGTTTTTTGCAATATTATTTCCCGCTATTTCACCATCAAATGACTGAATGCCAATCCCTCGCTCGCCATTATCAGTGATCTGGTTGTCCTTGATGCTGGCACGCGATTCTTGAATATTCATGCCATTAAACCCGTTGCCAGCGATAAAATTACCCACTACAACTAAGTTATCAGCATTCTTGAGAGAAAGACCAACTTCAAGATTATTGGTGATCGTATTTTTGCTGTAATCTCCATAGAACATATCTGCAACCATCAGGCCGAAGCGGTTACCATCAATAAGGTTTTCCTGTAGTGACGAAACACCTTCACGTATGCGTAACCCTTCCTTACCGTTAGCAGTAATCTGATTGCCACGAGCAGTCAAATTAGTTCTGAAAAAATTTGCACCCATGTTATTTGCTGAGATGACATTGTCAGTCAGGGTGACATCAGAGTCGCGCCCCTGTAGGCCACTCTTGTTATTGAAAATATTATTACCTTTTAGTAGAACCAGAGACTCTTGAAACTGTACACCACGATAATTGTTTGTTACCTGAGAGTTGAACAGTCCTACATGTGAAAAGTGAAAGTGCAGCCCACGATAAGCATCCTCGATACGGCAGTATTCAATGAGGTTCTGCGTCCCGGCACTGTTCATTATATTTATGGAATCCCAGTCTCCCATCCTTTTGACCTTCTCGGCAGATCTGAAAATTATCGGGTTTTCAGCAGTACCTTTAGCAATCAGTCGCCCCTGAATCAAAAGACCGTTTTCACCAATCCCAAAACCGGCAGTATCCTTTTTCAAAAATTCAACAATTGTTCCTGGCAATATAAAAAGCCTGCTTCCTTCAGGGACCCTTATTAAACCTGCAACTTCAATCCGCCCCTGCCAGATAGTGTCCCCTCTGAAGACCTCGTCCTGATAGTGCCTACTAACCGGTATTTCGGTTCCTGTTGTAAAAGAAACTGGAGGAGTAACTTCCTTCACAGATGCTGTATAGCTGTCTTTTTTTCTGTTTCCGGCAACCACTGTTGCCTTTAAAACAGGGTGCGAACCCTGTAAAGTAAATACCCCATAATCGTTTTCGGTAATTTGTGATTTTTCTATCCGAGCTGAAACCTTATTGCCCTGAGTCACTACCCCATAGCGATTATCTTTAAGAACTGACATCGTGAGATTTAGCGTGCCGTCCAGAACGAGAAAAGCCGTTTCGGCTTCCATAACTTGAACAGATGAAACATTAGCAGCACCTTGATCGATAATTATTCCTGCCCAGCTTCCTCGTTTTTTATCATCCCCAGAAAAGCTAACCGGTGATTTTTCAGTCCCTTCAATATTCAGAGTGCCGCGTATGGTTATTTCGGTTAAAGGCGATATGTATTCAGGGTCAGTTTTGGTACTCTCAGCAGAGGTTACGCGAACTATTGTCCCGGGGCGAATTGTAAGAGTTATCCCCTTAGGTACGAGGATGTCTTCTAGCACCCTGACTTCCCCCTCCCACGTAACATCCTTGGTGAAAACTTCAGAGAACGCTATAGAAGGAGCCGCCAAAATCACAAGCAGTAAGAACCAAAATATGTGCATCCGTTTAGAGGTCATTGATCTCACTTAAAAAATCAGTTTTTATAACCACGCACCAACGATAACCAATCAAGCTTTTGGAGGTTAATTACCGTCCGGCCTTTGAATCGACTTAACCTTGATATCAATCCCTTTTATCCTCTTGCCCGCAGTTAAAATTACGGGTGTCGGGTCGTCACCTCCGAACGTCCCCATAAGCTGTCCATTTTGAGGTTTACCACCACCATAAGCATCACGGGCTTTCAAAAAGAAAGTACCATCTCCGTCTACCTTCAAGACATAAATCCCGGATTTATCGGTTTTTTCAGACGCAAAAACCGGCTTACTCCCACGATCCGGAGAATTAAACGCAAAAACAAAAGCGTTAGGGACAGGTGTGCCGTCTTCCAGAGTAATTATTCCTTCAACCGTCGTAATTTTGTTTTTTAAATCTCGGCGGGGCTTACGATAAACGTGCCCTTTTTGAGCCCCTAAATCGACAGTTGCACCCTCTTTTACTGTAACAATTAATGGCTTGCCATCCTTGCCTCTGACAAGAACAATGGAATCACCCTCCACGGGTGGGCCTGGCGCTAGTTTTGAAGATTCCCTTCCAATAGCCCCGACGTAATAGTCTCCTTCCTGTAGTTCCGCAGTAAACGTACCATCAGAGTCGATGGGAACAATGGCCTCAGGAACTCTCCAGTAGCGATCCGGCAACGGTGCAGGCCCTTGTTGTCTAATGTAAAACAGCGCTACTGCATTCTGCATCGGCTTTCCAGAAGCCAATAATGCTCTGCCACTTACAAAGCCCTTTCCTTCGGCATCTGCATAAACATTGACTGACATAGCAGTTAGCAGCAATGCAATAACCATGTATTTAAATATCACTGTGTTCACCACACAAATTTATTGACCTTCGAATAAAGCATGTGCTCCGATCATATTTCCACGCTAATTGTTAACATGCTTTGGTTTGCACTATTATAAATCTGAAAGCGTCCACAGACTCAACCGCATTTTTAAGGGTACGGGATAATATAACGCTTATCGTACTTTTTATAAACAGCCTTCTGTTTCTCCGTAGAAGCGTCCCATTCAAGCAGCTTGCTCTTCATTCGATTAACGATCTCAGGCCGTTCACTGACAAGATTTTTCATTTCTCCCGGATCATTTTTCAGGTTATACAGCTCCATTTCTTCCACTGGTTGTACCTTGTCAGTGATAAAACGCCACCAGGAAACCTTTTCAAGAAGATCACGGTTTTTTCGAAGGATCAGCTTCCAGTCGTTACTCCGCACCGAAATATCACCCGGAGGGTAACCGAGTTTATCAAAACTGTTCTGCAGCAGCAGTTGATATTCTTTAAGTTTGGCATCTTCCGCAGGTGCAAACTGACCACCGTTTGCATTCTGCAATTCCAGATACCACTTACTAAGGGTATATTCCCACCAAGGCAAACGATCGATGAAGACGTATTCGCTCCCCGAAGCACCTGCTTCACCTCTGACAAGCGGGAGCAGACTACTACCCTGCGCATCGTGCGGTACAGGGATATCCAGATAGTTCAGAACCGTTGGCATAACATCCAGTCCCTGTACCTGCTGAGTAACGCGCTTGCCGCCTGACTCACCATTTGGAAAACGTATCATGAGCGCGTTCTTTATAACCGGTTCAGTTACATCATAATGAAAGAAGAGTCCCTGCTCACCCAGATCATCTCCGTGCATTGATTGCAGGACAATCAGCGTTTTTTCTGTAAGTTGCAGCGAATCAAGGAGCTTAATCAGTTCACCGACAAAGAGGTCGGTATAGTAAACACCGGCATCATAACGCCCTTTCACGTAGCTGACATCATCGTCGGTAAGATGGTAAACCGGCTTGAATCCCCAATAATAATCATTGTGGTAAACCCGTGAAAAGATATCGTAGGAAGGATCATCACTCAAGTCGCTCGCGCCTGTATTTCCGGGAAGATTCTTCCAGAAAGGTGTGTAACCAGGGAGGTCGTACATAGTTTTATAGGGTGCAGGTACTGCAGCGGCGTAGGGCATATGGATCAACCCACTGCCAATCCAGAGGAAAAATTTCTTGTCTTTATTATTTTTCAACCACTGAAAAGCGTCGGTAGGCACCGTCCGGATACTGCCACCCTGTGGGCCTCTCGCTGTGCGACCATAATAGTCAAACGAGCGTGAAAACACATCACCAGGATTTATCATCGTACCGGATTCAGCGTCAAAACGCATGAAAAACTCCGGGGAGCTAAGAGTGGCCGCCGTGGTATAACCGTAATATTTGAGTATTTCCGGCAAAGTCCTTGAAGTAACCGCATCTTTTGTAACCTCAAAAGAAACCATGCCATTCACGCGAGGATACTGGGAGGTGAGTACGCTCATCTGGGCAACTGGTGTCAAATTGGCCTGGGAGATAGCATTTTCAAAAAGCACCGATTTTTTGGCCAGACTGTCGATATTCCGGCTCGTATCCCTCTTGTAGCCGTAGACACCTAGATGATCGGCACGCAAGCACTGCAATGAGATCAGAATCACATTGGTTTGCTCATGGTGCGGTTGCTGCTCATTCGCAACAGGATCTGCGCCATAGGCGCAGATTGCAGCGCCTAATAGACACGAAAGTAGTATCACACTACCCTTTATCATTTTTTGACTGCCGGCTTGGCCTGTGAATCGTAGACCGGATTGAGACCTGTTTCCCAACGGCGGGCAGTAAGGTCATGACCAATGGATTTGAAATGGGCGAACAGCCGCTGTTCCAGCTCATAAGCCTTCCTTGGCTCCTTTTCTGCTAGATTCACTTTTTCACCTGGATCTTTTTTGACATTGTATAGTTCGCGTCCCTTATTCTCCATGGTGTAGATCAGTTTCCAGCCATCAACGGTCTGAATACCACGCTTGAATGTGTAGAGGCGGTAATCTGTCTCGAAGAAGACATCTTTGGCAACCTTACTCCCCTTCAACGCCGGGGTCAGACTCGCACCGCGGATCTGATTTTTGGCTTTTTCAGGCATCTGAACATCCAGTAGATCCAGAATAGTCGGCATCACATCGATACTGCTGACCTGATCATTGATAACCCTGCCGGCCTTCTGTCCAGGCAACTTGATGACCAACGGTACATGGATCAACTCGTCATAAAGACTGAATCCATGGTCGAACCTCTTGTGCTCATGGAATTCCGTACCGTGATCGGATGTCAGCACAAAAAGGGTCTTGTCCATTAGTCCCGTTTTTTCAAAATCTACCAGAAATTTTTTGAAGAGAGCGTCCGTACGCTGAATTTTCTCGTCATAGATCGCACGCCAGAAGCGGATGTCCTCTTCGCGTAGAGTAGTCTCTCCTTTTTCAAGACCCTCCTCGCGGAGTGCCTCCTGTTCCTCTTTAGAACCGGTATATCGCTTATCATAGCCCTTGTCGACGAAACGATAATCGAAGCCCCCTTCCGGGATACCCTGACCATGAATGTCATACCCGTGCAGAAACATGAAAAATTTCTTTTTGCCGTTATCCTTTAACCACTCCTGCGCCTTGGGGATACTGACCCCCATGCTACCGAACTTCCCTTTTTCGTAGAAATAAGTATCAAAACCCTGGTCATAACCAAAAAAACCGTTCACACCAGCATTTCCGGTAAACCCCCCGGTGGCATAGCCATTGTTTTTTAACACTTCGGCAAGTGTCATCAGATCTGGAGATAGCTTTTTGAGATTGGAAAGAACATTATTCGGAGGATTGAAAACAGCAAACTTATTAGTTAGGCGGTGTTCCGAAGGGTAGACTCCGGTGAACCAGGTCATTGAGGCAGGCACGGTCCACGAGGCCGTGGATATCGTGTTGGCAAAAGAGAAGCCCTCTTTGGCAATAGCATCAATGGTAGGAGTCACGTCCCTGGCATATCCCAGTGATCCAACATGCGCAGCCTGCAAGGCATCGAAGCTGACGAATATCACATTGTAATCTTTATATTTCATTGGTATCTGCGACAGGTCAATCGCCTCCGCTTTACCCAGCATAAAACCTGGCATCGCCATGGTTGCTGCTACTAAACCGGCACCTACAGCGGTTTTCTTGATGAATTCCCTGCGATTTATCAACTTACAATCAAATTCATTCTGATTCTCATTGTGTGACATCTCGGAATATCTCCTTTATGGCTTAGTTCACGTGACAACGCCCCGAAAGGCACGTTAAAAAGCGGACTCCCTTTCTGGGCGTTTAAATATAATTGCATAAAATCGTGTTGTTACATATGACAAGAAACTACTCCATGCAATTGTTATTCCCCTCAATACACATCTAGATCACGACCAACAACTACTTTCCCCGGGTAAGACTTCATCTCCTGCAGCAGATCATCGGGTGACGAAGCAAATGGGCGCCTCTGGGGACGCAGCGTGATTGAATTGTGCGTCAGTATCAGTAAGCCCGGCTTTGCCTTTGTTGCCAATGGCACCAGCTGTGTAGTAGTTGTATGATACTTTTCCGAATAAGCTCCGATATCGTAACCCTGCGTATTGGGGCGCATGGGGTTATTAAGAAACTTCTCCGTCAACGCTTCGTGAATAAGCACATCACAGCCTCGACAGGCGTCGATGGTGGCCTGGGTCGGAGTGGTATCACCGGTAATGACGATACTGCGGTCAGCAGTATCAAAACGATAGCCGTACGTTTCGTCCCAATCACCATGCCTGGTAGGAAAAGCAGTTACTGTTACATTGGCATCCTTGTACACAACACCGGCTTTAATTTCGTGCGCTTTAACGCGCCAGCCGTCGGGAGACGCATGTTCCATTCCGGCGGTACGGATATCGATATCCTCCCGGTAAGCGGCAAGAATATGTTCCGTCATGGATTTAAGTCCCTTGGGACCATAAACTTCAAGGGGCTGCCGGCGCCCCATCACCCATGGAGTGAGGATCAGGTCGGGATAACCGGCTGTGTGGTCTGAATGCAAATGTGTAAGAAAGACGACCCGCAGATTGCTCGGCTCCAACGCGGCAATCCCCCTGTCAAGCTGGGCGGCGGCAGCCCGGCGTACAACCCCCGGACCGAAGTCAACCAGATAGGCACTGCCACCCACTACAACCGCTGTGGCGGGGCCTGACCGGTCCGGGTCGGGCTGAGGATTGCCGGTTCCGAGTAATACAACTCTGGTTGTAGGAAATTCCGCACCTGCCGCAACTACCGTTAAAGGAGTCGCCAGTAAAATTGCCATTAATGAGATAAAAACATGAGCCACTACCATTGCGTGACACTCTTCCACTCTACTGGAGATGCTTCTGGCGGGCCACCTGCCCTACCGGCTCTCCTGACATGACATCCTACCACGGCTTCCTTGGCTGTTTTCTTTGTTCCTGAGGCAGATGATGACTGAGAGACAACACTGTTACCGCTACCGTTTTTTCCAGAGACCCATGGGGCCGCTCCGCTGTCGCGGAGCCCGGAAGGGCCGGATTCCAGGCAGTTGGTTTGCATCAAGCGCGGCAAGCCTGAATTGTGGGTCTGATGACATTTGGAACAGGGGAAAGAGTGTTCCCTATTAGCACCCCACCCCTTAACGGCACGGTGTACGAGATCGTTTCGGTTACCGGTGAAACTTTCTTTACGATGACACTTCAGACAGAGGCCACCAAACTGGGCGTCGTTTTCATGGATATGCTTCCCTTCGCCAAAGGTATTACGGTCAGTATTGAAGCTGATCGCAGCCTTAGCATCAACCTGACTCCCCTTTAGCTCCCCTTTTTCCCATGTCATAGCCATTTGTGTGGCCTTTCCAGAATAGGCACCTTTTGTGGGCATGGTTGATGGCGGAGCATCTTCCCGATAAGGAGAGGTCAGCCAGGTACCCTTTAAAAGGGGAATTGCATAAGGCATAAGATTACCAAGCGAGGGACTGATTCCATGGGGATCGTGGCAAGGAGTGCAAAGTCCACCGATATGTCCGTGTGTTGAGTAGTTTAAAAACTTTCCACTTTTTAAATGACCTCCAACAATACTGGAACGGGTTTGGCGACCGGTAAAACGGGTCGTAGACCCCTTGGCTCCAGGGCCGAACCGCAGAGTGTCCTTATATCCCATTATCGGCTGAACAGCCCCAAAGGAGGATTTATAGCCCCATGGAGTGACGCCGGCCTGTGCGGTTTCATGGCAGTCAAAACAAAGACCTGCACCGGCATTGTAAGGGTTCTGACTCGCACTATCAGGGTTAGTGGATGGCTGATAGGTAACCCGATACCCTCCAAAACCGGCCTGAGTTTCTTTGAGAATTGCACCATCTTGCTTTCCACCAATAGTTCTATATGAGGACGTTATGCCGGTCACACTGGAACCATGAGAGTTGTGACAGTCAAAACATTCAACATTATTTGCTCCCTGCCCTCCACGCGTAATGGGAATATCACCGTCATAACCTGCTGCAGATGTCCATCCCCCTTGATTGGCTGAGGCATTACCATGAGCCGAAAAGGCCTTGGAAACTCTTTGTTTGCGGTTGCTTTGTGAAGTTGAATATTTACCCCAGGCAGCAGTTTCCTTCTGACTGTAGCGGGCTGTTACGCTCATACCATCCCAGGCGTACTGACGAGGCGTATTTGCATCACCGGTAAAGGGACGGATTTCATTATTCTGTTCATTATGGCAGGAAAGGCAATGAAACGTTATCTTAGAAATTTCAGAACGCTCACGCGGCGTGTTGATGTAAGACGACTGGAACAATATCGCAGAACTTTGTGGCGTAAAGATTGTAGGCCGCTTACCAGAGCTCCAGAGCACCAAATTAACAGGCGCCCCCTTTGCCTTGTTGACAGCGTGGTAACGTTCGTCGACAAGACCTTCCTGTGTGGCTTCCCAGTGACAGGAGTAACAATGTCTGGAGGTTAACTCGACACCCTGGACATGATGGGATCGTCCTTTCATCTGAGAAGCAACATCAGTTCTGCCATTAAGACTCTTCGAGTGGCATTCTACACATTCCTGAGCATCTGCCGGGAGTGTTATCAATAAAAGTAATATTATTGGAAAGACAAATGCTCCTATCACGTTTAGCTTCCCAGGAGCATGTTCACGCTCGGAAGTATTCACAAATCCTCTCCCGTCGTAGTCATGACCAATTTGCCATGCTTAACCCCTTTAACACAGATCAACTCATTGGCTATCTTCTTGATATCTTTAACTACGCCGCGAATAATCAAAACCTCTAGACAGTTGTGGGCATCCAGGTGCACATGCAGGGACGAGATAATCTGATCATGGTGAGTATGCTGGTGTTCCGTCAGTTTATCGGAGAGATCTCGAACATGGTGATTATATACAAGAGTAACCGTACCAACAGCTACCTGATCCTCGGAGCCAAGACGCTCCTCAACAAGTGAAGCCCTAATAAGGTCACGGATTGCTTCGGAACGATTCATATAGCTTTTCTGTTCGATCAACTCGTCAAAATTTGCCAGTAATTTTTCATCCAGCGAAATCCCGAATCTTACAGTATTTCCCATACCAGACTCCTATCGTCTAATAATTTTACTAATTTCACATAGTATCTGATTCAAGCCGATAAATAAATATTTTCTGATTGATGCACATACGATTATCGCAACAGAAGACAAAACCAGGGTAGCACGAATATGACATAATAGTGCTTGACACTATTTTTCCAGTATTGTATCAGAATCGTGCTACGTTTTTTATAATTTAGTCTAAATTCCAATGGAAATTTAATCATGCATATGGCAGATGCACTTCTATCACCGGCAGTTGGCGGGATAATGTGGGTAGCTTCAGCTGGGACAATCGCCTACTGTTCCAGCAAAGTTCGCAAGGAAATGGATAACAGCAAGATCCCACTTATGGGGGTTCTGGGTGCTTTTATTTTTGCCGCCCAGATGATCAATTTCTCCATACCGGTAACCGGTTCCAGCGGGCATCTGGGCGGAGGTCTCATATTAACTATTTTACTCGGACCGCATGCGGCATTTCTTTCCATTGCTTCCGTGTTGGTAGTACAGGCTTTGTTTTTTGCCGATGGCGGATTACTGGCGCTGGGATGTAACATCTTCAACCTCGGTTTTTTCCCGGCATTCATAGCCTTTCCTCTTATTTACAAAAAAATAATCTGTAACCAGGCAACGCCGACCAGAATATCAACTGCCTCGATAATAGCTGCCATTTTCGGGCTACAATTGGGAGCTTTTGGTGTTGTCCTGGAAACTGTTTCTTCAGGAGTATCCTCTCTCCCCTTCTCAACGTTTGTCGCCATGATGCAACCGATACACCTGGCCATCGGTATGGTTGAGGGTGTGGTTACTGCCTCAGTTGTGACTTTTGTCTATAAAGCTCGACCCGAAATTATGCAAAGCGCCATGGAGTCTCGTCAGATAGGTAACCACCCGATAAAAAATGTTGTCATAGCTTTTTTGGTAGCAGCCCTTATAACAGGAGGATTTGTTTCCTGGTTTGCTTCAAAAGATCCGGACGGATTGGAATGGGCCATTACCAAAGTAACCGGCCAGGAAGAGTTATATGGGCAAGGGCATGGACTGCACGCGACGTTAACTGCATTACAGAAAAGAATTGCCTTCCTGCCGGATTATTCTTTCAGAAAAAAGGATGAAGCAAGGATGGAAGCACCAGTAGCAGAGACAGTACATACTATTCAAACAGCCCAAACTGAGCAGAATACTAAAAGCCATGACAAAAAACTCGGAACCAGCGTCGCAGGGGTAGTTGGTGGATTAATGACCTTGGGTCTCACTTTTTTGATCGGTTTAATTTTGAAACGTGTGAACAAAACAACTGCGGCCAAGGATGCCATCTAATGGCTTCAATTCATAATGCTGTACTTGATTTAAAAAAACTGGATTTGCTGGCAAACGGAAATTCAACTATACACCGATTGGACGCCCGCGCTAAGGTTCTGGTGACATTGGTTTTTACCCTTTGCGTTGTCTCATACAACAGATATGAACTGACTGCATTGTTTCCCTTCTTCATCTTTCCGATTGTGATAATTTCTCTGGCAGGTCTCCCGCCTCTTTTCATCCTCAAAAAAATCGCCCTGCTCTGTCCGTTCGTACTGGCTGTCGGAATATTTAATCCGGTTTTTGACAGAACTATACTCCTTCAACTCGGCCCACTAGGTATCTCAGGCGGCTGGATCTCTTTTGCCTCCATCCTGGCCCGCTCCGCCCTTACGGTCGGCGCCGCTTTTATTCTAGTTGGAGTGACAGGATTCACCGCAGTATGTCAGGCACTTGAGCGGTTGGGTATGCCACAGGTTTTTGCCGTGCAATTGCTGTTTCTATATCGTTACATCTTTGTACTGACAGAAGAATCCGGCAGAGCCTCCAGGGCACGAGAACTACGCTCTTGCGGGAAAAAAGGCTTGGAAATGAGCAGCTTTGCTTCCATGACAGGTCACCTGCTATTAAGGACCTGGCAGAGGGCGGAGCGTATTCATATGGCAATGTTGGCCCGCGGTTTTACCGGAGAATTCCACGCCAGTCGCACATCATGTTTTGGCGCGCCTGAAATCAGGTTCATTCTGATATGGACCGCACTTTTTATTTTTCTGCGGTTTCAGAATGTTTCATTACTTCTCGGATCCTGTATTACGAGGCTAATTCAATGAGTCACCATATTGTTGAGGTAAGAAACCTGCGGCACGTCTATTCAGACGGCACAGTTGCCATCAAGGACGTGTCTTTCATAATCACCCACGGTGAATCAGTTGGCATCATTGGAGCCAATGGCGCTGGCAAATCTACCCTGCTGCAGCACCTCAACGGCAGTCTTGAACCGACTGGTGGCTCTATACATATTGGCCATACTCCACTTTCCAAGGGGACCTTACCTGACATTAGACGAACCGTCGGCATGGTATTCCAGGACCCGGATGATCAACTTTTTATGCCGACAGTTTTTGACGATGTTGCCTTTGGGCCACTTAATCTGGGATTTACACCTTCGGATGTGGAACAGAGGGTGACGGAGGTACTGGAACTGGTTGGCGCTGGCCACCTACGTGACAAGCCTCCATATCATCTTTCCGGCGGTGAAAAGAGACGTGTAGCTATTGCTACCGTCCTTTCCATGTCACCTGACATCCTGGTTATGGATGAACCGACTAACGGCATTGACCCGTTTGCGCGCCGACAACTGATTAAACTTATGAAGGATTTTAAACACACAAGAATAGTTACCAGCCACGATCTGGACATGGTACTAGAGCTATGCGGAAGGGTTATTGTACTGCATGAAGGTGAGGTATGGGCTGATGGCACTCCACTGGAGATATTTGGAAACAGCGAACTTCTGGCACAGTGTCGCCTGGAGAAACCACTCTCCATGCAGGACTGCCCGATATGCGGGGCGAAGAGAATTCCAGCTTAAGTTTAATGATGTTTATGCTTTATTTTTTCCCTGATAATAGCTGTGCCAGTTGAGTATGCCCCTTTACTGTAGCAATATCCAATGCAGTCTTGCCAAAATCCGTTTTAATCTCAGTGTTTGCCTTATTCATAATTAAAAGTTTTGCTACATCAATATTGTTTTCTACTGCACAGATGATCAATGCAGTTATTCCCTGTTTATTGCTTGCATCCAGATCAGCACCAGCATTGATTAAAATCTTTGCAATGTCTGAATGGCCATTCGCAACAGCAAACATTAGCGCAGTATCCCCATCTTTATGCTTCATATTAACATTAGCCTTAAAGCCGATCAATAGCCTCACTATCTCAGAATCGCCGTTGATAGCAGCCTTCATAAGGGGAGTGGTATTTGCAATGTCAGAATTGTTAACATATGCTCCTTTTTCAAGCAGATGTTTTACCACGCTGATATTCCCGGAAGAAGTTCCATGCCACAAAGCGTTCCTGATATCCCCGTTCAAATAATTTATCCAGGCGCCCTCCTTGACCAACAGTTTAACCATCTCAAGATTACCATTCAGAGCTGCAGATGCGAGAGGAGTCCAATCATCTGTTTCCCCTCCTGCTACAATAGGCATTTTGTATGATATATTTATATCAGCTTTATTTTTTAGCTGAGTCCTTACCTTCGCAATGTCATTTAAGACCGCCGCATCAAATAGTTCTCTGTTTTTTGTAGGTTTTTCCTCATCTCGCACCACTTGGTCGCCAACTGTTTCGATTTCATAAATTATGTCCCGAAGAACATTATTTTCTCTGCAGCTGTCATAATAAGCTGAATATATCGACGATCTTTCGCCAAATTGAATTGTAATTTTTTTAGTGCCGCCCTGAGCACATTTCACTTTTTTACCATTGTTGCTGTAAACCTGCGACATATCTCCACCAAGGTCATCAAGCATTTCCTGTAACTTTACCATTGAGTTATCTGCGTGAGCCTGCACAGCAAACAAAGTAACCACGCCAATAACAGCACATTTAATTTTCATAACAATCCCGGTTCACCTTAAAATTTAATGGTACGTTTCGAAACCAAGCTAACAAGCAGGCGAGCGACTTTACTTGCTACATACTCTTCTTGACAGAAAAGCTTGCGCAAACTATAACCACATTTAAGACAGTGACGTCAAATAATTATTGTTTTACGCCTGACGTTGCAAAGCATTGTTTCAAACATCCACATTATAAGGAGTAGTAGTCAGTTCTATGAAAAAGTTTTTTATCGGTAGTACATTAATTTTAGTTTCTGCTGTGGCTTTAACCTTAAGTGGCTGCAGTGAACAAGGTGCATCCAAGCAGGAACTAATTGCCATTTATAATGATTTTGCAAAAAAGAGCCCTCCTGCCCTCGGTGAAGGCATTTATCCGCTTACAGCTAATTTCAGTACGATAGACAAAGGAAAAGAAGGCAAAGCGCAGTCATTAGTTGATGTCGGTTTTTTAAATTCCGTCCGTAAGAAATCTACTTCCAAATCAAGCCATGATTCTGTTACGGACAATATAGTAACATACGACCTTACTGAAGAGGGCAAGAAGCAGTACATTAGTAATGTCAATGGATTCGCCTGGGGATATAACTCAGCCTTATCCGCTTCGAATTTAAAGATAGTAACTGCAAGTGGGCAAAAAACGGCTTTCGTAACACTTAAAACAAAAATCATTAACATTCCAGAGTGGGCAAAACAGCCCGTTATTCTGGCAAATTACCCTATTGTAAAAGAGACGCTTGACAAAAATGAATTTTATTTCAATGCCGTATATAAGCTTGATAATGGCAAATGGTCATTAATTGAGGTGGTTCAAGCGCCTCAGCCGATGCAATAAACATTAACCAGATGATATTTTGAGTATTTTGCCGCAACACATTATTCAAAACGCTAAAAGAATTGTACCCGCGCTTTTCAAGCTATCATTGACTTTAACAGCTTGGCTCACCATCATGTCCGCGAGAACCGATCGTTCCTTTGCTGATCTCCATTTTTAAGTCAATTCGTCTCTGTATCAATAAATTACATGTAAATATGGGCTCTTGAATGAGAAAATCCGTTGTATTTTTTATCTACCTTATTTTTTTCTTTTCGGGCTTTGCTGCACTTACCTATGAAATCGTCTGGACACGTTATTTAGGCTTGATTTTTGGTGGGTCCCACCTTGCTGTCGCTACCGTACTTTCCGTTTTCATGGCCGGTCTTGCTTTGGGAAGCTACTTTATCGGCAAGAAAATTGATAATTATATATATCTGTTGAGACTTTTTGGACTATTAGAGATCGGAACAGCGTGCTCAGCACTCATCTTCTTAATTCTTATTCGTATTTATCCATTTTTTTATATCAAAGTTGCCCAATTTATTCCTGATTCACCACTTTATCTTTCCGTTATCCGCATTACATTTGCCACACTGGCACTGATTGTCCCAACCGCATTGATGGGTGCAACATTACCGGTACTAACAACTTATGCCACGCGGGTGATGAGTGGTCCAGGCACCCGTCTGTCTTTCCTCTATGGCTGCAATACCTTGGGAGCTGTTTCAGGAGCCGCCGCCACAGGGTTCTTCATGCTTCGCAATTTTTCCATGCGAAATACTCTAGTTAGCGCTGTCATTATAAACATTGTCGTCGGAATTATTGCACTCATAATGGAACGGCTGGTTACTGGAGAAGAGAAAGTCGATACGCTTAAAGCACCAGAACCTGAGACGCGTGAACTATACCATGAAAATGAATATTCAATGCCTTGCCAGTTGGTACTTTGGGGCATAGGAGTAAGTGGTTTTTGCGCAATGGGATATGAAATCCTCTGGAGCAGGATTATGAGTATTGCCATTGGTGCCAGCACCTACGGATTTACGATTCTGCTGATGGCATTTCTTTCCGGCATAGGATTTGGAAGCTCCGCATTCGGTTTTATGCGCAGGACTTCCGGAACTTTGTTCGGAGTGTCTTTTTTCTCCTTAAGAAATTCAATCATTTTTTTCGGATTAGTTCAGGTAGTAATTGGTGTCACTGCGCTTCTGGCGTCCACTCTTTTTCGTAACATTCCGGAATATGTGTCCTTACTGCATGCTTATTTTATTGGCTTTCCTTTCGTCTTTGATCAGTTTCAAATCATCCAACTGGCTAATTTCTTTCTTGCCTTTTCCATTATGTTCATCCCGGCATTTTTCATGGGTGTTGCGTTTCCTTTGGCCGGAGATATCCACTGCAGATACAGAATGCAGGTTGGTCGGGCGGTCGGAGAGGTACTCTTTTCCAACACCATCGGGGCAATCCTGGGAGCAGTTTGCAGCGGATTTATTCTCATTTATTTTATGGGGATTCAGCGTTCAATACAAATAATAGTACTGATTAATATCAGCTACGGCCTATACATAATTATAAGCATCAGAAAAGGGAAAGTTTTAAAATACCTAACGGGACTTGCCGCGATATCAGCATTTATGGTTCCGTTTGTGACACCTAACATCTGGAGGCTTTGGGACCCGAAACTTTACGCAATCTACCAATCCAATAAACCCGAAGAGTTCGGCACCTCCGAGGAAATAAAAGAAATACTTGATAACACAGACGTCAGATACTATGCAGAAGGCGCTCAATCCATTGTTAGCTCGGTTCAATCAGCCGACACCCTCTATTTTATTACGAACGGCAGAGTCGAGGCATCTAATGCCCACCAGGACATGCAGTGTCAATATACCCTTGGACATCTACCAATGTTACTCCACAAAAACCCCCGTAAAGTTTTCGTTCTGGGTACGGGAAGCGGCATGACTCTGGGAGCAGTATCTGTTCACCCGAGTGTCGAAGAGATAACTCTCGCCGAAATTGAACCTGGAGTTCTAGGGGTTGCAAAGACATTCGGCGTTGACAACCATTATATTCTCAACAAACCCAATCCAAAGCTAAAAATAGTTTTTAACGATGGCCGGAATCAATTGCTCACCACCAGCGAAAAGTTTGACGTTATAACAGCGGACCCGGTTCATCCTTGGTTCAGTGGCGCAGGCTATTTGTACTCAACAGAATATTTCCATCTTGCAGCACAAAAACTAAACCCTGGCGGCATAATGTGTCAGTGGCTACCACTCTATGAACTTACTGCCGAGGACTTAAAATCTGTTGTAAAAACAATTATGGCCAATTTCACCTATTCAATGATTTGGGTCACTCACTACGATGCAGAAATAATAGCCAGCAATTCCCCGATTATTATCAATGAGGAAGAGCTGGGGAAGAGAATTAGCAATCTGAATATTATCGGTGATCTGCGTCAGGTGAAAATGGGTTCTGTTTCAGATTTACTCAGTTATTTTGTAATGGGAACCAAGATGGCAAATACTTACAGTCGCGTAGGACGACTAAATACTGATGACAACCTTTATCTGGAGTTTTCCGCCCCTCGTAGCATCGGACTGGAATATCTCAGAGAAGCAAATCTGGCAGATATTTTGAAACACAGAGAAAAGATCACCCCCTATTTACAGGAACCAAAAAGCGAAGCGGGCAGGATTCAGCAGAAAAGTCAGTGGAACGTTAATTACCAGGCGGCACTTCTTGATGACAAGGTTCACATTCTCAGCGTTGCAGGAAAAAGCAAGACCTACGAATATTCTGAGTTAACTGAAGAGCTGGAAAATAGGTATCCACGTTATGCACCATGGCGTTTCACCAAGGAAGAATCAGGAGACGAGAAGGGAGGAACCCCACGTATATTAAAGGAGATTGATTTTCAACTTCTAGGTGAAAACGGTACTCCGGTTAAAGCACAGTTTTCAGTGATTATAGTGCGTAAGAATGATAACTGGGCCAGGGTTTTTTTTGTTGATGATATATCGCGCACCGTCTTTGGAAAGCTGCGTGTACGTGGACGTGGTAAAGATCGTTTTATTGAAAAGTTCGTTTCAGAGATTACCAGTGATGTTCAGTCAGCTTACGCAGCAGAGTCAGCAAAGGCCTTGGCCATTGGGAATAAATATCCTTCACTTTTAGCACTTTTTCCCACCATAAAAACGTTAGTTGAATCAAAAATAGATGCTGATTAATGCAATTGACTGTAGCTAATAACAATTAGACCATAAGGTTTTTTTTTGTTACTCTCCCCGTCATGAGAAATAGCCTTTCCACTGTTAAAATAACCACCAGGTACCTGCTTTTATCCCTCTTACTAATAGTCATTGCCACATCACTGTATGTACGCATCAGGCTTATTTGCACCCCTCTGGAAAGGGATGAGGGTGAATATGCCTACATCGCACAGCTCATCCTTAAGGGGATGCGACCTTATACACACGCATATACAATGAAACTTCCGGGCGCTGCAATTGTTTACGCCCTATTCATGTCAATATTCGGACAGAACATATCGAGCATCCGCATAGGACTGATTCTTGTCAACGCCGCATGCACAGGACTTTTGTACCTGCTCGGAAGACGGTTATTCTCAACTGAAACAGCGATATTAGCGGCCGTATTCTACTCTTTACTCTCCCTAAGCCAATCTGTTATGGGCATTTTTGCCCATGCAACTCACTTCATCGTCCTTTTTTCCCTGTCTGGATTCATTATTCTGAGACACGGGCTAGTAAAGCGGCAGGCCCAGACCATTTTTATAGGTGGAATATGTTTCGGCATCTCATTTCTGATGAAGCAGCATGCCATTGTACTAATTCCCTTTGCCCTGTTACTGCAAATCTGGCCGCAAAGAAAAGATAATAAGATATTATTACTCAGGGACTGCTTTATTTTCCTGATCGGGTCGACGGTTCCCTATATCTCTGTCACACTCTGGCTCTACAATATCGGAGTATTTGGCAACTTCTGGTTCTGGACTGTCAAGTACGCCATTGAATATGCTAACGGCCTATCAATCGCAGAAGGATTCAATGAGTTTGTCAGTCAGATTACCACCATAATCAAACCGAATCTTCTTGTATGGCTCCTTGCGACTGCAGGTATTATAGTTATCTGCCGTGAGAGAAAATTTCGTGACGAACGATTGTTCCTCATCGGCTACCTGGCTATTTCATTTATCATGATCTGTCCCGGACTCTACTTCCGACCTCATTATTTCGTGTTACTTCTTCCACCCATTGCCTTGCTGGCGGCATTTGCTACTACATCAGCCATACAGACCCTTGCCAGGACAGTTCAGCCAAAATGGGCAACTGCCACATTAATCCTGTTTCTGATTATCACACCTTCTGCCTATTATTTTATCCTAGAAAACGACTATAATTTTAATTTTACTCCTTTGGAAGTAAGCCGTGGGATCTATGGCACTAATCCCTTTCCCGAAGCAATGGAGATTGCCTCATACATCCGTAAGCAGACAACTGAAAAAGATCGTATTGCCATTTTAGGCTCAGAGCCGGAAATACTCTTCTATGCAAACAGGCTTTCGGCCACCGGCCATATTTATATGTACGGCCTTATGGAGGAACACAAGTATGCGGGAGAAATGCAGCGTCAACTCATTAATGATATTGAGTCAACAGCACCTACATTTATCGTAGTTGTACATAATTCAACATCGTGGCTTTTACGACCTAATTCCCTGAATAAGGTGCTTGACTGGGGAGACAGCTACATTCCCTTGAGGTATGATGAGGTTGGCATTGTGGATATTTTTGGAGACAAGCCGACTCGATATCTGTGGGGAGAAGAGATGACAGGATATGAACCCGAGTCGGAATCATTTGTTTCGATCTTCAGGCGTAGATGACAAAGCTCTGAAGTTAACGCTGCTGCGGAAAATATTTATTCACTAGATCGGCAAATCTGGCATCAGGCATCATCGGCATCAGCTCCTCATCAGCCATTATCCCGGCATAATTGCTGTAGCCCCTTTGAAGTGCAGACTCAAGCCACACTATTGACGCACCGGTGTTCCCGGCAATAGCTTCAACACGTGCAAGCTCATAGGCATTAAGGGCGTTGTTACTCCATTGTATTCCCTCAATACGTTGATATGAGCTCCTCGCATCGTCAATTCTTCCCAGTAAAACCATAAGGTTGCCTATTTTTTGGTGTACTTGAACAGCTTCCGGTTGCAATGAGAGAGCTTTCCTGTAGCGACTTTCCGCATCCGAATACTCAAAACGGTGCAAAGCAAGATCTCCGAATGCAGTCCATCCCATCACATTGTTTGGACTTCGTTTCAGCAACTCCCTAAGAATCGTGTCGGCATTAGCATAATCGAACAGTTCAATGTACGCCATACCGAGGTTATAACGGCTCATTTCACCAGACGGATTCAGTTTAATGGCACGCTGGTAAGCAACAATGGCCTCGCCACGTCTTGGTGTTGCCGCATACTGGAGAGATTCACCCATACCTTCCCAAGCTAAATAACTGTCAGGAGTTTTCTTGACCGTATCACTCCAGAGAGTCGCTGCATTCCGCCATACTTTGCTTCTTTGCATAGAGGCACCAGACAAAAGGAGCAGAAGCGTAGCAATAACAGACAAGGTGAATACATGGATCCACTTGTTACTAAACTGATTGATGAACTTAATGGCGTAGGCTGTTAAAGCGGCAACTCCTATCATCGGAAAATAGAGATAGCGATCATTCATAAGGGTTACCAGAGGCACTATCTGGGACACCGGAAGTATGGCTACGATCGTAAATAACGGCCAAAAAGCAAGGCGACGGTCATAAGAGCAGATTCTGTATAATAAAAAAGTGATTCCACCAAGGATAAGAGCAGCAGTCAGTACGGAAAAATCAAAACTATTGTGAATTGCCGGTTCATAAAGAGCGCTGAGACCTGTCGGCCAGACAATCATACGGAGGTAACTGCAGAAGACAGGAAGCATCGTGAAAAAAGTCGCGATTGCACTACCACCATGAAAACCGGCACGTCCGCCACCGGCGCCCCACTCAGTATAATCGGGAGTCTGACTGAGGAGGGCAAGCACAGCGGCTACGATAGCTACAAGCAGATACGGCACCTTGTCAACATACCTTATTCGAGCCGGGGCTGAAGTATAGAAGTAGTCAAATAGAAAAATCACTACCGGAAAAATGACAGCAACTGACTTGGAAAGAAGCGCCAGCAATAATGCCAGCAGGGAGGTCAAATAATAAATGCGTCTCTTGGCAGTGCCCTCATCCCTGTAAGCAAGGTAAAACTCCCAAGCAATGAGAAAAAATAGCATCGCTAAAAGATTCTTTCGTTGGGATATCCAGGCAACGGTTTCCACTTGAACAGGATGCATCATAAAAAACGCCGCACCGCACCATGCAGCCAGGCGACTCTTGACCAACCTGAACAAGAGTCGGTACAAGAGCAAACCGTTGAGGATGTGCAGCAACAGGTTAGTAAGCAGGAAACCACCAGCCCACAACCCCCATATGACGTGGTCGAGCATATAGGAGAGCAATTGAACCGGAGCGTAGTTGCCAACATAATATTTGGAGAATACCGCCTGAATTCGAGGCCATGAAATACCCAGGACATCCGGATTCTCCAAAATATACCTGTTATCATCCCAGTTACTTAGAAAATCATGACTGAGAATACTGCCATAAACGGTCAAGCTAGCAAAGATTAGCATGAGAGCTGGCAACAGGTGAGTACGACACTCCTTGAATTTAATCATTAAACAACTAATCATAGCGAATCTCATTTTTTAGTTTAGGTGTATCGCACTAGGAGTTTGTCGGCTTTGAGGACATGACAGATCGGTAGCTTTCTCGTATCAAAGTTAGCACCACTTTACTACTACTCCCTTGAAGCGCAACCACAGCCAGGCCGCACAGAGCAGCACCATGAAGCCGCTTGCGACAAAGAGACCTGCAATGAAATAAGGATCACTGTAGGTAATTCTGAGCAGATGGTGGCCAGATGGTACGGTGACAGCCATTTGGCTATCCCCAGTTTCGGCTAGTTCAGCTTTTTTACCGTCAATAGTAGCCTGGAAGAACCGGTTGTGCAGTACGTTAACAATAAGCTGTCCCTCGGTTTCCCGTTCGGTACTGATTCTGATTGAGCTCGGGGTAAAGTTGTGACTAACGCCTATCTCACGTGCTCTGTCCACCCAGTAAACAAGTGGCATTGCCGCCGGATCACGCAGCACTACCCGGTTGTCATCCCGGTAGACCGGCTCTAAAGCACCGAAGGTGTCATACCGGACATTTCTTGCCAAGACATACCACTTCACCCCCCATTTCCGGAAATGTGCCAGATCAGTCACGGCAGGGTTAAAAGGCATATCTCGGTCTACATAAAGATATGCACTGTAATTCAAATCGTTTGCTGTATGCAGATTTTTTTCCGACACCAACAATTCATATCCGGCGAAATGATACAGATCGAAGAGAGTAGCGTAATCAAAGCCAAGTAAAGGAGTGATTTTGTTGTGATTGGCCTCTTCTAGACTGTTTTCATAAACTATGGTCGCTATTCTACCACTGTTCAGCTTTGCAGCAAGAGGTTCTAAATAGGGGGGATTTTTCGCTTGCACTGCAAAAACCCCTTGCGGGGCAGCAAGGTAGAGTGACAGAAAATTGACAATATGAATCAGAAAAAAGATCGACAGCACTAGCGTTACTCTACCACTAGAGCCTTTAATCCTCTTAGACCAGACGTCAAAACCGAACGATGCGGTGGCAATGAGAAAAAAACTTGTAAAAAAAGCCAGTTTGAAAGGCCAGCGCTGCCGGTTGTAAAAAGGGAGGGAATAAAACAGCCTAGTAATTACAGTATCACTCGCCCAAAGATACGCGAAGAGACTAAGTGCCATGAAAACTAGCACCAGCTTCCTGTTGACACTACGTTGCCAGAATGCAGCAAAACAGAACACCAATGTCAGCCAGCCGATGTGGGAGATAAATGGTAAAGGTTGCGGCGCCCAGTCAGCGGCCTTAATGGCAGATAAGGGGTTGAAGAGTCCATGTAACCAGGAGGACAATGAGTAACTGGCCAATGAATACTGCTCCCATAACAAAGGCGCCTTCCTGTTTGCCGACATTCCAATCTGATAAAGGGCCGGCAGAAGAAGCGGGGCAGCAAGCAACAGCACACACAGATAATTAATCACCTGTTTCACAAGAAAAGTTATGAACCCGCAGTGAACCGACGGGAAAACATCATGACCCTCTTCTTTTGTGTTCTCTTTTCCGGAAACAAAATAGAGGAGTGAAACAGTGATCAGGTCGAAGGTTACCGTGTATATAAAATAAGGAGGATAACCTATATATAGATCCAAAACCCGCAAGACAACAAGGATGCTGAAGCTACGGATTTCGAATTTCCCGGCCTGCCGTAAGGAAAAGAGCAATATCCAGGGTAGAAAGCCTGCATAGCTGACCATTTGAATCCATATATGCCCGGTGGCTATTACAAAACCGCAGAATGCCCAGGCAAGCGCTCCGAAGCAACAGCTCCACTCATTGAGTCCGAAATAGCGCATAAGCCGGTAAAACCCGAGAGCTGCAAGGAGCAAGTGGAAGCCGGCGATAAACTCCATTGTCCCGAAATAGTGCCCCAGAAACAGCTTGCTTATGCAGAGGGCGACATAATTGGGGGGGTAAAGCGCCGCCGACTGGATGCAAGCAAAAACCGGAGTTCCGAGGAATTGATGGAAATTGAACAGGGGAAACTCCCCGGCAAGCAGGGAGCGTATATTATGAACATAATAGGGAAGATTCTGTTGCAGGTTGTCGTCATGGAGGAAGAAATAAGGGTGCTGTATCTCAATGACAGCCAGCATACAGATAGTCAGAAGTGCGAGCAGAAGGGGGGCACGATTACGTACCAGTCCCGCAGTAAAATACGTTTTAATAATCTGCATCACTGCTTTTGCTCCATTTTCTTTGCTGCCACCAGATAAGCCCTGTGGAATGTACTCATGATTCTGTATCGGTTAAAGTTGGCTTCACCCATCTGCCGAGGTTGCCCCTAAATCCATACAGGATAAATACAACCACCAAAAAAAGAGACGCAATGTAGAGACCTGTAACAAAATAGGGATCAACATATGCGATCTCGACAACATGTCTTCCGGGTGGAATCGGGATTAGTATCTGCATATCTGCGGTCTCGGTTATTTTTTCGCTCCGGCCGTCAACCGTAGCCACGAAAAAGGGGTTGTACAGCACGTTCACGAGGAGTTGCCCGGAGTTTTTACGTTCTGTCGCAACATTTATTCTGTTCGTAGAAAAGAGATAGTCTGAGCCCCCCGCACTAGGATCATCCTGCCAGAAGACAAAGGGTTTTGCTGCGGCATCATACAGCACCGTTCGATGCTCGTCCTGGGAAACCGTCTTCAAAAGATTAGATCCCTCGAAACGGACTTTGTTATCCAATATGTACCACTTTACCCCCCACTTCCTAAAATACTTCAGGTCGTCGGCTGGCGGGTTAAAGGGTGTATCACTGTCTACATAGAAATCTGCGCTGAAATACAGACCCAAAGCTGCCGTAGAATTTTTCTCCGACAGTAGTTGTTCATATCCGGCAAAATGATACAGCCCAAAGATTGTGGCGTAATTAAAACCAAGTAAAGGGAAGGTGAAACTGTGCGTTACCGGTTTGCCCTCATCCCTAGCATCTCTCGGGACAACGGTCACTATTCTGCCAGTTTTCATCGTCTCCTGCAATTGCTCAGCATAAGGTACATATTCAAAATTATTTGAAAATACCCGTTGCGGCGTTGAGCTGTAGAGCACCAGAAAATTTCCAGAATGCAGCAGTAATAAAATCACTAGCATTGCCCTGTTTCTAACAGAAGAACCTTTGATCCTTTGATACCAGGCATCAAAGCCAAACGACGCCACTACAACAAGAAAAAAACTCGTAAAGAAGGCCAACTTGAACGGCCAGCGCTGCCGGTTGTAAAATGGAAGATAATAAAACAATCTCGTCACGAAAGTGTCATTTGCCCAGAGAAACGCAAAGAGAGCAAGCCCGAGAAAGACCAGGACCAGCCTCCGGTTGACACTTTTCTGCCAGACCGTAGCCACGCAGAACAAAAGGGTCAGCCAGCCGATGTGGGAAAGGAATTGCTGCTCGCTCCAGTAATCACACTTCATATCGGACAAAGGCGTAAAAAGCCCGTTCAGCCAGTAAGACAACTTGTAGCTGTACAGCGAATATTCCTCCCAGTTAAGGGGAGCCTTTCTTTTTGTGTTCAACCCAATCTGATACATGGCAGGAAGAAGAAGCGGGGCAGCCAACAAAGCTACGCACAGGTAATTTATCCCCTGCTTGATCAAAAAAAACATGAAACCGCCACGATCCGGTCTGTAGACGGTGCCATACTTGCGGCTTAAAGGGTGAGTATTTGCAAAGACGAAATAAAGGAGTAACATCGCGAGAATATCGAAGGTAACTGTATAGATAAAATAGGGAGGATAGCCGATAAAAAGAGCCAACACCCTCAGAATAACCAGAATAGTAAAGCTGCTGAGTTCAAACCGCCCCAACAATCGCAAGGAGAAAAGAAGTATCCACGGAAAATAGGCCGCATAACCCACTACCTGAATCCATGAGTTGCCTGCAGTCATAACAAATCCGCAGAATGCCCAGGCAATTGCCCCGAAGCAACAGCTCCATTCATTGAGTCCGAAAGAGCGCATCAGCCAAAAGAAACCGAGGACGGCGAGGAGCAGATGGAAGCCGGCGATAAACTCCATGGTCCCGAAATAATGCCCAAGAAACAGCTTACTCAGACAGAGGGCACCATAATTGGGTAGATAAAGCGCTGCTGACTGAATGCAGGAAAAAACAGGCGTCCCGAGAAATTGGTGGAAATTGAACAGGGGAAATTCACCGGCAAGAACTGCACGAAGGTTATGGATATAGTACGGAAGGTTCTGATGCACGTTATCGTCATGCAGGAAGAAATAGGGGTGCTGTAACTCAATAACAGCAAGCATGCCGATGGTCAGCAGTGCAAGATAAAAAGGTGCTCGATAACGTCCACACCAAGAGTAAACAAGTTGTGTCACTGCACTGTTCCAGAACCTTTACGGCTTCTCTCCACAAGGGTAATGAGCTCTCCAAAGGTTTCAAAGACATGCCGAAACTTTACGGAAGAGACGCCATGGCGGCGGCTGTAACCTGTCACCCCCAACTCCTTGACATGACACCCGCGGGTCAGCGCAAGAAAAGCCAGCTCGGTATCGATAAAAAACCCGCGGGACCGAAGATGTATCGAGTCGACAAATGATCGCCTGAGAATTTTAAACGGACAGTTAACATCTTGCAGCCGTATGCCGAGCAGCATCCGAATCAGGAGCGCATACCCTCTCGAGAAAAGACGGCGTGACATTGAATCGCCACGTATTTTCCGGAAGCCGAAAATCAGATCATACCGAGCGGTCTGGGCAAGAAAGCCGGGGAGTTCCTTGATGTCCATTTGCAAATCAGCGTCGGTAAATAGAATCCACGCCATCTTTGCCTGTTTGAAACCGGATTGCAAGGCAGCCCCTTTCCCTTGATTGGTCCCATGAAACACCGGACGGATTTTTGCATTCTGGCCGGCCATCTCGCGCAATATCCCTGGAGTCCCGTCACTGCTGCCATCATCGATGACAATCACCTCATAATCTGTCACCACAGCGGAGGCGCTGGCAAGAATCGCAGCGATCGCTTCCCTGATGTTTTTCTCCTCGTTATAAGCCGGGACAACAATGGATAAAGTAATGACGGCGTGCAATTCATCAACGCTTGCTGTTAACAAGCCGTTTCCTTCAGAAAACTTATTAGGACTCAATGCAACCATCATTTGCTTATTTTCCCCATTTTGCAGCGAAACGATACTAACCCCATCAAAACAGACAGCATGAAGCCGCATGCAATATAAAGACCGGCGATGAAGTAGGGATCGCTGTAGGTAATCTTGAGCAGATGACGACCCGCCGGCACATTAACAGTCATCTGATTGTCAACAGTTTCGGCTATATAAATCTTTTCCCCGTCAATGGTTGCCCGAAAAAAGGGGTTATGCAGTACGTTCACGAGGAGTTGCCCCCCGGTTGCACTCTCGGCCACAATGTTAACGGAGTTGGTGGAGAATGTATGAATCACTTCGCCGGCACCGGGATCATTAAGCCAGAAGACAAAGGGCTTTGCCGCTGTATCACGCAACACTGAGCGCTCAGCATCGCTAGAAACCAGCAACAGCTCACCCGGTGCGCCCAGGGAAATCTTCTTCTCCAGAATATACCACTGCACGCCCCACTTCCTGAAGTACGCCAAATCCTCTGCCGAAGGGCTGAAGGCGGTGTCTGTGTCAATGAACATATCCGCACTGCTATTCAAATTCATCGAAGTATGCAGATTTTTTGCAGAGATCAGTATTTCGTAACCGGCAAAATGATATAAACCCAAAAGAGTGGCATAGTCAAACCCGAGCAGTTGTATCTGCTTATCTTCATCAGGTGTTCTTTTATCAACCACAGTAACTATTCTGCCGCGTAGCAGCATCTCGTGCAACGGCTCTGCATAAGGAACATTCTTAATTTTTCTTGTTTCATATGGTGTTGCTATATGCACTGCCAATAAATTACTTACATGGAAAATTAGTATTAAAGCACCGACAGAATACTTCATATATTGCGACACTTTTAGCTTAGATATCCAGAAGTTAAAACCGTAAGATGCCGTTACAATAAGAAAAAAACTTGTAAAAAACAGTAATTTAAATGGGAATCGTTGACGGTTGTAGATCGGAAAATGATAAAATATTTTTGTCACAAAGGTATCGTGTGCCCAGAGGAACGAAAATAGAGCAAGAACGAGAAAAACAGCAAGCCGTCTTCTTTCTGATCTAACCAACATCAACGCCACGCCACAAAAAACGATCGTGAGCCAGCCAATATGAGAGGTCAGAAGGAATTCCCCTGCAGAGCGATAGCTAGCAGAGGAAAACGGCATGATTAGTCCATTTAACCAATCTATCATTTTAATGCTCGCCTGGGAGTACTCCTCCCATGACAATGGCATGTTTCTGCCTGCAGACTGCTGTATTTGATGAAGCGCAGGCAAAAGCAACGGGGCGGCAACAAGTAATGTGCAGAGATAACTGGCTATCTGTCTGAAAATAAAAGACATATATCCACAGCGTACGACAGGTAAACAGGTAACATCTTGTCGTATCAACTCCCCTTTTTGTGCCACTGTAAAATAGATAAGGGCGGAGGTAACAGCTTCGAATGTTATTGTGTAGATGAAATATGGTGGATTCCCCAAGAAAAGGGCACCTACCCTCAGAATAACCAGAATTAAAAAACTAATGGGCTCGAATTTACCAATCTGGCGCAGAGAATATAGAAGTGTCCATGGGAAATAGGCTGCATAACCCACGACCTGAATCCAGCCATCACCAACATTAATAACGGAACCACAGAAAGCCCATGAAATAGCGCCAAAACAGCAGCTTAATTTATTGAGGCCCAAAAACTGTAGGAGATGATAAATGCCAAGAGCGGCGAACAGTAGATGCGGTATGGCAATGAACTCCATAGTTCCGTAATAGTGGCCCAATAGCAACCAACTGCAATAAAGTGCCAGATAATTAGGGATATACAAAGCTGCAGACTGTATACATGAAAAAACCGGCGTACCTAAAAACTGGTGAAAATTGAAGAGAGGAAATTCTCCGGACATAAGAGAGCGAGCATTGTGAACGTAATAAGACAGATTTTGGTCGAGGTTGTCCGCTTTAAGAAAATAAAATGGATGCGAAATCTCCATGATGGTAGCCATGCACAATACAAGAAGAGAAAGAAATATCGGTGCCATATTCCGCCTAAACCATATTATAAAAGAGCCGTTTTTAATCATGCCTCATTGCCACTCTTTGTAGACAATTTATGCAGGAACCTCAGAAGCTCTCTTACCGTTTCAAAAACGTGACTTAGCTTTACCGAAGAAACACCACTCTGACGCCGGCAGCTATTTACACGGAATTCACCAATGCGGCACCCATGAGCCATAGCCAGGCAAACAAGTTCGGTATCAACAAAAAAACCTCGTGAAACCAGATGTATTGAATCTATAAATGAGCGTTTGAATAGCTTGAATGGGCAGTGGGCATCTCGCAGCCGGACACCGAATAGTTTCCTGATCAGAAGGTTGTACGACTTAGAGATAATACGGCGAGACCAAGGGTCAACGCGGTTCTCCCGGCAGCCAACCAGCAGTTCATACTGCCCTATTTGTTCGATAAAGAGTGGAAGTACTTTCATTTCGATCTGTAGATCAGCATCAGTGAAAAGGATCCACTCCATCTGCGCCTGCCTGAACCCGGTAGTTAAAGCAGCACCTTTACCCAGATTATCCGGATGAATAATTACTCGAACTTTATCATTTTGGTTAGCCAGCTCATTCAGAATTTCGGCCGACGAATCGCCACTGCCGTCATCTATAATAATCACTTCGTAATCCGCAAGATTACATTTTGACACTTCTGTGATGATTGACTCCAAAGCGGCCCGAATGTTTTTCCCCTCATTATAAGCCGGAATAACAACTGATAGCGTAAGAGTTTCTGAAACAGCGTTACTTTGGGTTATTGATTCGTTCAACACATCGGATTCCTGATATATTTTTTGATAAATATGAACTATTTCAACAACTATAATCAAACAAACAATAATTGGTAACAATCATTTTACGGGGAAAATATATTATTACTCATTTGAATCACCATGTACGAGAATCTCCACTGAGGTATGCCCAAAAGCTTGAAAACGATCTGTCTTCAATTTGATGTCGCATGGGTTGCAGAAGCCGTAATAGTCGCATCGCCTGAATTCATCGGTCAAAACAAACTCCGGATCCAGGATGTTCCCAATAGGAACCCTGCCTTCATAAAGATCACCGTGGCATCTGTAGATGCCTCCGTCAGGCCCGATAATCAGTTCGGTCGTCCTACAACTAACAAGCGGACCCTTGTCTCTAATCAAGGCGCCATGGTAGCTGAAACGGCCATACATTACGCCATCATATTCACCAAGAAACTCTTTAGTGCGAAAGTCAATTCCCAAACCAAGGCAGTAATCCCGCGCTCTGAGAATTTCTAATTCCCATTTAGGGTGCAACACGCCCCAAATGCCGATGCTGTAGCCTGCCTCAAGAAATGACAACACCTTGGCCGCCAGCTTTTTTATATCCATAACTTCAGGGTGGTAGCTCACCCGTATGGAAGCATAGGGTGCGTCTCTTTTGAGCCGTCCAGGAACAATATTTTCCATGAATTGCCCCAAATCAACTTCCAGATTGGTGAGGATGTCAATAGCAAGACCTGGGCGGATACCGTTGACTATCGAAAAAAAATCATGATGCAGTGTCGGTTCACCCCCCTGCAGAGTAACGGGTAAATCATGACTGGAAACTATCCGGTTTATTCCCCTTAGCCACTCATCTCCATCTAGCACTCTACGCTTGAAATTCAGCTCACCAAAGCGGTTAATGCAGTAACTGCAGTAAAGATTACAGTCAAGTGTGATAAACATAGCAATATAGTTGTAACTGTCCGGCAGGACAATCTGCTTAAGCGTACCGGAACACAAACTCTCTAAATTTTCCTGAGATGTCATAGGCAAAAAAAATCCATAGCGAAAAGACAAGGGCTGTTAACCATTCCCTCTCCAGATCCTGCGCAACACGAGCCCAAAAAGAAAATGCGCGGCCGAAACGATATTTCTCAAGGTCAGTGAACTGGAACTGCCATGTTGTCGCTCTCCGCAGACTGTTGGGATTTCCACATAAGTTTTGCCCTGATCCAGGAGCCTGGTAATAAGATCTGCCTGAAAATCAAAACCTTGCGAATTAATGTGCCAACGCATCACGTCGTAGCGCAAATGCACCGAACAGCCATTATAGTAATTGATCTTGTACCCGCTGATTCCATTTACAAGACCTGTGAACAGCAGCGACAGCAACCTTCGGAAGAGGGTCCTGTTAGGACTTTGAATATGGGTCGGGATCAATATGTCTGCCTCCCCCAAGTGGCACAAGATGGATGTAATCTGAGCACTGTCTTCCACATTGTCACCATTAATAAGCCGGTAGTGCTTTCCCCTCCCGAGAAAAGCCGCCTCAATAAAATTCTGGGCAAGTCCGCGGTTTTTTTTAAGCACCTCCAGATGCAGCGGGTAATCAGGATGCACATTCATATATTCCTGAATCAACGGCACTGACCTATCCCTAGAGGCATCATCAACTATGATAACCTCCCAAGACAACTCAAGCCTGGCCATAGCCTTTGCAACTTCATCGAGTGTATCAATGATATTGTCTTCTTCATTGTAACAGGCTACAAAAAGCGTAATGTCCATTTCTGACTCGCCCTGCTCGCGGATACGCGCTGCATAAGTGCTGTAGAGATTTGAACTGTTGGCCGCAACAAATTCACCATCATTCATATTTTTCAGCAGACGTATTTTTTTTTCCAAATTGATAATTACTCCGTTTCTGAACAAACGGAATGCCTGCAGGCTTCGTTTGCATATTTTATTATATTTGCTAAAACATCAGCCGGTCCATAATTAAAATAATTAATGGCCAATTCATTGCCTATAACAAATGAATTGGCGGACAATCCATTGTTAATTATCTTTGAACAAGAACCTGTAACCTTAATTATCTCAATTACAGCGTCTTTTATGGTGACAGAATTTTTCGAGGCAACTGGAAAGGCATTGAACCCATAAAAACCATTAGATATAAGCGTGAGTAAAAATTGTAGAAGATCGTCCGTATGGACTACATTATTAAACCATCCATTTTCATTAACAATGCCTATCTCTTCCCCACAGACAGCCTGTGCAAGCACTTTGGCAATCCATCCTTTTTTTGCACCGGGCCCGACTATACCGCATAGCCTCAGCGAAACGGATGGCAAAATATTTTGACAATCCTGCAACATACATTCACACAGATATTTTGAAACGCCGTAGATTGTCGGATTGATTCTGTCTGTTTTCTCATCCACGAATTTACTCTTAACTTCTCCGTAAATATCAATGCTGGAAGTAAAGACGATTCCTTTAACACCCGCTCTCTTTGCGCAAAGGATAACGTTTCCCATCATTGCCAAGTTTATATCGATAAATTCTTGTAATGACATCTCTTGAAAATTATGCACCGCAGCACAGTGCACGATATAATCAGCATCGCCTACCAGAGGAATCTCTCTGGCCAAATCATTTTTCAGCCAAAGCACACCGTTCTCGCACATTTCCGGTGGTTTATTCCGGTAAAGAGCGATAATGGTGTGATTACCATTCGCTTGCAGTCCTTCCGCAATAATCCGTCCAACGAAACCACTCGCACCAGTGACAATAATTTTCATTGTACAAAATCCTCTTCATTACACAAATTCCAAATGTTCCCTGTCAGCGTCAAGATACTCCAAAATTTGTCGATTACTAGGATCAACGACGCAATGATGATTACACACTTTAGAAGGATCAATATCGAAAAAACCGCCTTTTTCTCTGTGCCAAAAATCCTTGAAACGTATATCCCGGATTGAGCCAAGTAGACCATCTTTTTGGTTGTAGGCCTTATCATGGCATGAATATACATTTTGATCGGCACCTATAACAGGTGATATCTGCAGATACGGGCACCAACGATAACCCTTTGCAAATGACTCCAATTGGGTATGAAACGAGTCGAAAATTTCAAACCCTGCACCTTTGAATTCTGCCATGGCGTTGGCAATCTGTTCTTTCACTACTGAAAACAACGGCTGGTGGTACAGATTATTTTCGCTTCCGCTGTTACTTACAATACAAGGGGCGACCTTAACACTGTCAAGACCAGCATCATACAGACTACGTATCAAATCATAGATGTGGCCACAATTGTTCTTGTCAACCACTATACAGGCACCAAGTTGACAGGAATCACCTAGCTTCTTGAAGTTAGAGATATTCGTCATTACCCGACTGAATTCATCATCGGGGCATCTGCGATAAGCCGCATAACTGGCACCATCCCATCCATCCATAGAGATTCTGAGCCAAGTGGCATGACCGGCAAAAATATCCGCCAGCTTACCGCTCAACCTGGCACCATTTGTCAGTGCCGCAAAACGGACGCCCTTTTCGACCAATTGCTCAACAGTCTCAAGCAGATACGGATAACAGAAAGGATCACCACCGCCGCTAAAAGTGACCGCCCGTACTCCCATTTCAGCAATATCTTCAACAATTTCGAGCATTTTATCCCGAGGGATATAATCCTCTAAATCCATATCCTGGCCAAGCTGCAGCCCTTTGGCCCGATAAGCACAGTAGGAGCAGTTGTGATTACAGATATTTGTCGGTTTTATTCTGATATTGATCGGTGGTAAAATTATATCGGACTGTCGCGAGAGCGACTCCAGCTTTTCCCTAAAGTGGAATATCTTCATCCTAGTATACAGCAATCCCATCCCGCTCTCCCTGACTGGTAATCCTATTGAAAATAGATAAACTCATAATCGCCGCTGTAGCCGAATTCTCCAAAGAGCCAGATCCATTCTTCCGGGGACAAGAACGCAGCGCAGGTTAAGGCCCAGCACTGTAGATTAAACAGTTCCTGCTCAGTGCGATACCCTTCAACTACTAGATACTTTTCCCTCCCTACCCTCTCCATTTCCTGCAGAGCCAGCTTCAAATCCGGTAGATGTAAGTTGTGCAGGGTGGTCATGGAAATCACTAGGTCGAATTCCTGGTCAGCAAAAGGATAGGGATCCTGGGCGCGCTGGATAAAGAGTTGATCGCGAATCTCTTCCTTGGAATTAGCAATGGCATAGGCAGAAATATCAAAACCGCTGATTCTGGCAGTTGGTAGAAGTTGCTGTAGCTCATAAAGCAGAAATCCTTTACCACAACCTACGTCGAGTATCGTTGCATCCGGACTCAGGCGGTAAGTATCAACAAGCCTCTCTGCGACCGATTTCCATCTACCGTCGTATCGGTAGCCACCATATCCGTAGCGGCGATCGCCATCCCAATAATCACTATCGTATCGGCGCGCAACCTGCACACATTCTACTTTGGCATCCAACATTCTGGCCAAATAATCGCGTGAAGTACTATTGTGAAGAGTACTGATTATGTTTTTTAAAGATCCCACCGCTATCCTCTCTGCAATGTTTCAATTGTATGTACGATATCCAGGGCGGAAATACCAAAGGACGACCGCAGTCCTTCAGTTGTACCGATTTCGTGAATAAAATGAGGGGCGATCCCCATAAGAGAAAGCCCCCACTTGACTGAATGCTCCGATTTGAGACGAGCAAGCATACTGCCCAGACCGCAATTGACAAAATGCTCTTCCACGCATACAACCTGCGTCACATTGGCCAGAAGCTCTAGTATTGAAACACTATCAAGGGGCTGCAAAGTTGGAATCGAAACTAGAAGTGGCACAATACCTTTAGCCAGAAGCTGATCGGCTGCTACCATAACTTCATTAGCAATGGAACCATAAAACACAATTGCCGTATCAACGCCATCCCTTGCAATATTGGGAGTTGTAATGTCAACTATATCATTACGACAAAAGATTGGTTCTCCACGTTTTGCCAACCTAATATAAACCGGCTTATTACTATTCAGCGCATAAACCGCCGCTGCGCTTGCCTCAACCGGATCCATAGGCGAAATTGTCACAAGATTGGGTAGCGTTTGAACTACTCCTAAATCTTCAACCGAGTAGTGGCTCATCCCCATTGGGGCGTAAGTAATACCGCTGCCTGTACCAATCAGTACCACTGGTAATTCCTGATAACAGATGTCATTACGAACCTGCTCATAACAACGGTAGAGAACAAAAGGGATAATGTTATAAACAAAAACCTTATAGCCTGTCAGAGCCAAACCGGCTGCAAAGCTGATGGTGTTCTGTTCTGCTATGCCCATGTTTCTAAAACGATCCGGATACTCCTCCTGAAACCGGTCGAAAACCCCAAGCCCGCCATCTCCACTGAGAATAAAGATATCGTCGCGCATTCGGCATGCATCTAATATGGTATTGATAAACGAATTTCTCATCAGAATAGTTTTTCTTTCCCGTTACATATATTAAAAACAAAATAGCGTGTGCGTAACTTCAGCTTCTGAAATCTTATCAAAATTTATAGATATATATAGAATATCCAGCACGTGCAATCGGAGTAGCGTATCGTAGCCATGGTGTGCCCACAAGTGCTGTAACACTGATTGCATAAATACCTGGGAATGGATTTTCAATTTCTTGAAATGAAACACGTGTTGCATATACACCATAAGAGGTAGGATCTGCAGTCCCATTATAAACAAGCTTTATGGTACCAATCTCTGGATGATTTTTCTGCCAAGTTGCAAGTGCAGGCAAATCCTGCCCAGTATCGCTATCGTCACCAGTCAATAAATAAGGTCCGCGACTAGGCCCTCCTACGGCAATATTAAAATATGAAAGATGGTGCGGATATATAAATATTATTTCTGCTAACAGCCACAAAACTAACAACAAAGACGCATATCTTATCATTTTACTATCTACAATTACGACCCTTGCCGCAAAAAGATATAGAAATGGAAGGGCTGGCAAAATTCTTCTTACACCAAAATTACCTTTATCAAAACAAGAGACTCCAACTATTATCGCCGGAGGAATTAACAATACAAACGTATGCTTTCGATATCGGGAGTCTTGAAAAGAAAGAATAACAGCAGCTAATATAAATAAAAGGGTTGGGACTGGTGTCTTTATAAAAAAGGCAACTATATAATAATACCATCTGGTTTTATCTGATATTTCACCAAAAAAATACCAGGTTGGTGAAGACTCCAGATCTGAATATAAGTATTTAAGCCCCGCGAAATAATTTAAAGGATTAAAATTATATGCTAACGAAACGACAAACATAGCGAATAACATAATAATGCCTGTTTGTAACAGGCGAGTCTTTATTGGATATTTTTTATCTGCTTCAAAATATTTTACTACAGCTAGTACTATATATATGGGCGCCAATAAAAGAGATGTATATTTAGCAAGAAAAGCTATACCTGTCACAAGTCCACATAAACAAATATACTTTTTTATTGGCTTATGAAGAAATTTCCAATACAGCAAAACAGAAACAAACACAAAGGTCGTACAACCTATATCCTCAGTCGCTACTTTTGATTGTGCTATTATATTTGGACAGAACGCAGCTAATGCGGTAGCGAGTAATGCCGGAACGTCTCCGTAAAGCTCTCTTCCCCAAAAAAATATAGCTATAACAAGACCCGTACCAATAATCATTACTGGTAAGCGACACCATGTTGAAATTTTCACGGGGTCATTTTCATTGCTATAAATAAATCTAAACCCGTACTCTGCTTGAGGATTTTTTGATGTAGTTAGTTCTGCATAATTTGGCTGAGAAGCCTTTATATCCATAAACAAAAGAGGGAGCGCTTCAATCGATCTCATAAATGGTGGGTGTGATTGATTAAAACCATAATTATACGTCATTAGATAGTTGTATCCAGAAGCAATGTAACTTGGTTCATCCCACGTCAATGACATATTCCTGCTAGCAAAAAAGACTTGAATAAAAAATGTGCATGAAAGCAGTAAAACAATCAATAACGCAATATATGACCGTGTCGCCTTGATCTTAGGGACGACGCCATGCAAAACAAGATTGGTACCGACTTTCAAGGGTGAAATTATAAACATCTGTCATCCACCATGTGTTATTTTGGCATCGATAAATATGATATTCATGATTGCTTTGAATGTATTAATCATAATACCACTCACCAATATTAATATAATGTATTTTATTACAGCTCCTTTAATGCAGCTTCTCTATGTTGGTCTGTAACAATATAATAGTGCCAGACTAGCTCATTTTCCATAAATGAAACGCCTTTACCCTTAACCGTCCGAGCAACAACAATCTTTGGTTTGCCACAGCTGTCTTCGGCAAGTGCGGAAAGAATGGCGTCGTGGTCATGGCCGTCCGCCTCACAAACATGCCAACCAAATGCTTGCCACTTTTCGACTACTGGTTCAAATGAGCAGATTTCAGTGGGGCGGCCATACCCCTGAAGGTCGTTGCAGTCCATAATGGCAGTAAAATTGTCAAGCCCCATGCGAGGAGCAAATAAAGCACCTTCCCAGATAGATCCTTCCTGAGATTCACCGTCACCGATCATCACATAGACACGGCGATCTGTTCGCTGCTGTTTAAACCCATAAGCCATACCCAGGCCAATGCTGAAACCGTGGCCAAGCGAACCGGCCGAACACTCAATCCCACGACCGGTGGTTTTATCAAGGTGAGCAGGAAGTCGTCCGCCTGCACGGCAGTATGTCTCAAGTACCCCCTCTGGCATAATCTCTCTGGCTACCAACGTAGCATAGAGCACCATGGAAGCATGGGCCTTACTGAGAATAAAAACATCTCGTCTCTCCCATGGTTCTAGACGTAGCACACTGAAATAGAGCGATGCCAAGATATCTACACAGGAAAGGGCAGACCCAACATGAGGACTACTGGAACGATGCGCCATCTCTATGATATCTCGCCTTATACTGCGTGCCTTATCTTCTAACTGTTCCGCAATCACTAGTTACCTCTCAAATGAAATTTACATGTCCATTGGGATGTGTCAGTTCCCAGAGGTAAAGATTTATTTCATCCATACGGCAATTCATACGACAGCCTTCCGGGTCAAGTTCAGAGGCAATCATTTTCAGCGATGACCTTCTCCGCTCCCCCCTCCAGATCCTGCTGAAATCTTCCTCTAAAACATTCCCATAGAGAAAACGCTCATCTCCAAGATATGAACTACAGCCCCACACATTACCCGCTGCATCAATATAAGACCAGAATGGCAACGCCATACAGCGCCCGTAGCCCCGCTCTGCCCGCTGCATCTTGTTAATGGTATTTGTGCGAAAAATCACTGTGAAGGTATCATCGTTAAAACAGTTGAGGCTCTCTGCCAGATTCAGCCAGGGAGAGTAATCGATTCCCTCATACAAACGGGCATGGCTTTTATGATGCTGAGAATATGGTTTTATTACCAGGTATCTCGCTCCGGCATCTTTTGAACGCCGAGCCAACATCTCCATCTCTGCTGCATTTTCAGGCAGCAACACAGCCTGGACACCAAGAGTGCATTTCAACCTATTTTCCGCAATAAGACGCGATGCGGACCTGATGTTAGCAAACACTGTGTTATAATCTTCCGGTTTCGTACGATGAATGGCGGCATAGCCTTCGGGTGAGCCAGAGTTGACACTTACTTTAATCCAACTCATGTGCGGGAGAATCTGGCTTGCCAGATCTGGTGAGAGAAATACACCATTAGTCGTCATAGCAACGTCGATTCCGGCAGATCGGGTTTGCACTACTATCTGCCCGATATCACGGTGCAAAAGCGGCTCTCCCTCACCGCCATACATAATACTGGCAACACCAAGGGAACCGAGCTCTTTCAGGCGTTGCAAGAGAATACCGGTATCCAAAAAATGTGCTTTATATCCGACGAAATCAACAGCACAGAACTTACAGCGGTGATTGCAGATTCCGGCAGGAGATATCTCCATATAAACGGGATAAATCAAAGTGCCGTTAAGCCATTGAACAACTCGACGGGGATGAAAGATGAGCTTGTGACTGTCAATTCTAAAGGTACTGGCTGGAGGCATCTTGTTAAAATAGCATCATTGCAAAGTGTCCGTCAATGACTGTCTCCCTGACTCAAGAGACGCTCTACTGCCCCCATGACGGTTGAAACAGCAATAAATTCCATACAGTGGGATTCATTAGAACAGTTTGGCTCCAAACAGGGTATACATCGCCGGTCAAGGTCAGGATACAGAGCTTCTCCCCTGCCATAAAAGCAGGTTTCATTTGGATTGGTCGGTCCATACAAAACAACTATTTTTTTCCGCAGTGCAAGCGCAATGTGCAGCCCCAGACTATCATTCGTTACCAGAAGACGACATGAATTGATCCAGTCCATGTATGCATAAAGATTGTCCATACCTTGTTGCATCGAAAAGCTGTATTTACCGGCCATTAATTGTTTGAGTTCATCCCATTTCCCAGCTGGCCAGGATTTGTTTTTCCATTTGGAGCCGACAGCCCAGTTGAGCCCTACATCAAATGTTTCTTTTGATTCAGGTCGATAGCCGAGGATGTACTCTTGACCCTCCCACTTAGCACCAACAATTTGCAAAAGAGACTCCTGCCAGCTTCCCTGGTAGGTTCTTTTGTAGTCATCATCCTTACATAAAGAAAAAACTTTTTCACAACCATCGTAAGCTTCAGCAACCCCATGCATCTCATCAAATCTGAAACCGTAACGCCTCCAGGCGGAAATGGAGTCAGCAAGGGCACAAACGCCCGGTACTTTCTCCAGATTGATGACCGTATCAAATCGTTCCCGCTGTAACTGCAGAACTGAAGAAAGATCATAGGTCAATATACGATTTATATATGGGTTACCTTCCAGTAACGGATATGCCTGTTCATCGACAAGCCATGTTACATTGTCGTCAGCAAAAGGATAAAGAACAACCGATGTACGGAGCACATCTCCCAGACTGGTTACTTTTCCGATTCCGGCGTCAATGGTTTCGGAGTAGCCAAGTTTTATTATCAGAACTTTCGCCATTTATTTACCAATCCATTCAAAGAACGCTTTCTATTGTAGAAACAGCTCTAAAGTATTCACATATTTTCGGATTTTTTGCTATTACCGTGGCATAACCATGAAGCCCAGATTTCAATAATGATTCCGTTTCTGCAATAAATTGCTTGTGTTTATCCGTATGGGAAAAGAGAAACTGCGTCTCACCGCTAGCCCTGTAAGCCCATGGTATTTTATTCAGTCCCAACTTGCCTAACCCCAAAAAATCATAGTGAAAGAGACCGCTACGTTCCTCATGAATCATCAACAGATCATTTTTTCTCAGCAGATCAAAACGCATCAACTGGTCAAGATAATCAACGGCACGGGGAGACAAATGTCCAGACGACCGTAACAGATCTGTAGCGACACCATACGCCAGAGCAATAAGTTCGTCCATTTTTTCAAAGAGGGCTACCGCTTTATAGGCTAGCTGCTCGTTTCTACCTAGCTCCCCGTTTGCATATCGTTCAAGAACGCCCGGCTGCTGAAGAAATACTGTCAACTCTTCGCGAGTTCCCCACAGCTCCTGAGTATCCTTCAAAAAACCTGAATAAAGATTTGCAAGCGCTGGAACAGCCCAAACACACGCGTTAAGCTGCATAATAAAAGAAGAAATAGTTATATCCAGATATTTCAAAAAAGCATGGAGTTCTGAGAAAACTCCGTTATTATAAAATATTTCAACCGTCAGATCAAAACAGCGACAGCCAAGATAATCTTGAAAAGACATGGTATTATTGGAAACGCAAATTTCATCAACTTCAGGGGCACAAAATGATTGCCCAAAAATCGAATAGGTATTGACCGTATTGTGTATTACCCTAAACCTTGTCTGTAATCCGAACTTCTTACGACTCACTGCTGAAGCCACTTCTGCCCCAGGAAGCATAATTAGCTGATGAGAGCGAACTACATGGATTCCTGCATCAATCAGATCTGCAGCCGACTTACAGTGGGCAACCAGTGTATCACCGGGGAGGGCGACAATAATCTCGGAAAAACTGTGTGTTTTGTCAAGATCAAGCTCTGTAGCCGATTCAATCAACTCTTTGAGAGAAACATTTCGACGCTTTATATTATCCAGCACCACAATATCAGATGATTGAATCGCAGCACTGAACATGCCACCTTTAATCGTTGCAACAGTTTTGAGTACCCGCTCCTTGTTATTCTTACCGGAAATACTGACAACAAATTCCGGCCAGCCGTGTTCTTTCTGAACAGTTGCCAGTGCTAAAGCGGAATTTATATCTTCCGAGTACATTCCAAAATTGGAGTCTGCCAAAAACAGTGTAGATGACTTGGCAAGTGATCCAATATATTCTAAGTCGCTCTTAATTCTGGCATTACTATAATGTTTAGTGGCATTGAAATACGCGTCACCCTCCTGACAATAGGTGCATCCAAAAGGACAACCGCGAACTGTCTGAATAACGGCCGCATGCCCCTCTTCAAGAAACTGGTCACATAGTCCTGATACATAAGGAGATGGCAGTTGGTCAAGAGAATCAATGCGCTGCAGCGGAACCCCGGCTATTAAGACTCCATCCTGACAATAATGGCATCCTGGCAAATGATTTCCGTGAGTCTTCAACGCTTCGACGTTAAAGTCGAAATCCTTCAATGCCTTATACAGTTGCACAAATGCGTTTTCACCTTCTCGATACACAAAGAAATCTACTTCGGGATGTTTTTCCAGAAAACTTTGCTGACTGGTGACATCAACCGGATAATGAGGGCCGCCAAAAACAATTATGCACTTTGGGTATTTTTTTTTAATACGTAAAGCAAATGACAATGAGACTTCTGCATTCCATACAAACATAGAAAAGCAGATCATTCCGGGTTCGCAATCTTCAAAAAGAGACGCAAGATCTGTCGGTTTTTTAACTAATCGGACAGAGATTTCCTCACCGATCTCTGCAATTGCATTCGCCGCAACAAGTGCTATTCCATAGGGAACGGAGTTACATGTGTGACCTGTATGTGTTAAATCGGCAAAATAAATTTTCATCTGACTCCAATAACATCTGTAACTACCTATATTCACAACCTAAGCCTGTATCAGCGGATATCAGGAGAAAATCATTCAATCCAATAAATTGGCCCATTAACAGAACCGGCCCGTTTAAAATCTTCACCTGCGCTCACTACTCTACCTAACTTATTCATCAAAATCCCGCGATAATAAAAATAAAGCGGATGCGGATATAATGAAATTGCAGTATTGAAGTCCACCAAAGCATTTTCATAATATCCGGCTTTCATCAAGGAATCTCCGCGAAACGCATACACATTATACATTGTAGGACCGTTGAGACCGGCGGATAGGCTGATACATGTGGTAAAATCGTTAACGGCTTCGATGTAATAACCGTTTTCTGCAAGAGCTTCCCCGTGAAAAAAGTACGCTTTTTCAAATAGTGGTTGATGATCAATAACTTTTGACCATAGGGTATTTGAATTTTTCCAGTCACCAATAAGCTGATAGGTAGTAATTGAATAAAACCCCAGCAGCGCCAGCACAAACCCGGCAAAAATTTTGCTAGCGGATTTTTGTAATGATTCTAACTTCTGATATCCATCGATAACCATGGCTGAGATGATTACAACCGGCAAGAGCGATGCAAGATATGTGTAACGAGGTGCCAACATTACCTGGTAACCATCGGCAAAGAAATGAAGAGCAGGAAAAAGTGTGATCACGAAGGAGAGAATTATTGCAACAATCCAAGGAAACTTTTTTCGCCCCAAACATGTAATGCCTAACAATGAAACATAAACGAGAGCAGACTTTAAAATATAAATTTCGGGGATTGGCCTTGGCAAGTGATAATAGGGAAGAATATCTACAGGAAACAGCATTAGATTAAAATATTCAAGAATTGAATTGCCTGCTGCAACCAACCGTACCGTAAAGGGAAGGTCTGAGAGGGAATTGTACCCACCCTGAACGACTCTGCCGATTATGCTTGCGGCAATAATCGGCAGAGCAAGGACAACATAAGGTAATTTTTCTATTATCAGAGTCATCCATTTATTTTTCCCAAATCGATCCAATGGGAACCAATCCATTATTAACAAAGTGAGTGGGATAAATATACTACCCGGTTTTGCAGTCAATGAGACCAGAAAAAGAGTCACTGAGCCAATATAGAGCCCATTTTTGGACCAGCCAGACGCCGCTGCTTCTTTCCTCTCCACATATTGCAGATAACAATAAATTGATGCAAAAGTGAACAAACCATTCAGAACATCTTTTCTTTCGGTAATCCACACTACTGATTCCACTCTTGCTGGATGGATTCCAAATAAAAGGGCGGCAAGTAACAGCATCACATAATACAAAAGATTTGACTCCAACAAGGCATACCTTTTAAGTGGACTCATTCTGTAAATTCTGTCCGCTATAAACACCACAAAGCCTGTATTAATAGCATGAAGGATCAAATTGGTAAGATGATATCCTAATGGATTAAGACCCCAGAAATAATAGTCCAACGCATACGATATCCATAACAATGGTACCCAAAAATTCAAAGGAACTGTTGTGAATGCCCAATACCAGAAATCTTTGTTAAAGTGTCTAATTACTGGATTATTGATTACATATTCCGGGTCCTCATAGTTTACAAAACCACAGGAGAGCGCCCGCATATAGACTATTATGCATACCACACTAGCCAGTATAGCGATCAGAAACAGAACTTTACTCTTCAAGTGTATTCCTTCAATTTCATCAATCATTTTCATTTTTGCCATTCACCAACTGTGCCAAGGACTTGCTATGGCATTAGAGTAGATCCCTTTAGTCGTTTCGGATAAATGGTAAACATTTTCCGTATAACCGGGTTCTCTAACATTGCTGTCGCGTTTTCTGCAAATCCTGCTTTATTACAAAACTCGATCAAAGAATACATCGCCTGAGCCGTTTCACTATTTTCCACCTGAGCATATATATTTTTTTTCAGAGCAGTCATTGCCGTGTTAAGCGCCTTGAGAGCGGCCGCAGGATCGTTGAGGAAAATGTGAGTTTCTGCAACCAGAAATTGAGTGGGAAAAGCCCCTTGCAAAAACGCGTCTTTCTCATACACTAGAAGAGCCTCTCGAAGTTTACCGGTCTTCCTGAGACAGTGCCCAAATTGGAACAGCCCGTTCGACATCTGAGGATTATTTGCCACCCCAGCTCTGAAAAACTTCTCCGCAACGGTATAGTTGCCTTTTGTGTAATACATAATTCCCATAAATGGCAACGCAGTTGAATATAATCTGTCAATCCGGCAGCATTCAATGGCCGCCAGGTACGACTTTTCAGAATTTCCCAGCAACAGATGAGCATACGCCTTATACAGGAACAGAGCCGCTGTCGGATATGCGACCAGATGCCCGTCTACAAGCTGCAGCATCCCTTCGCCATCCACAGAGCGATAATCGTTTTCAATCTGCTGAAGCAAGGTAAGTAGTTCAGTTGGTGGAGTGCGGATCATTTCCGGGTTACCAAGTATTTTGACTACGGCATCACCAAGCCACCGATGATGAGGTTGCAGGTAATAGTCACCGTTAACCGAATAACTGACAACAGCATCCTGAATTTGGTATTTTTTGCGGTAAAGCGCTTCAAACGTATGAGAAAATGCCGTCAAATAACTTACGCGGTAGGCATCAGAAAATGCTGGGAAAAAATCCATGCAAAAACTTAACAGCAGGGGAGAAGATATATCTGGAAGCGACTCAATGCCACAGATGGTTACCTTTATACCTCTAAAGATACCACAGAATCGGTTGTCGAGCAGGTGAAATGTACGAATATCCTCGTCACTGAAATGTATAATTTCTAAAAAGCCGCGCAGAAACACTTCTGCATTTTCTCGTGAAAAGCAGTCAAAGGGCACAACCCAGTAAGCTTCCCTGAACACTCCAAGACGAGCACCGGCATAAATCCAGTTGCCGATACCATACAGACTTCCATCGCCTCCCTTACCGGCATTTGCAAAGCTTTGCCATTCTTTTTTCCGGTATATCTGCCGTAACTCTTCAATCTTGCCATCGGCAATAAAGCGAAAATCATCGTGTTTATCAATATTGACCAGTATAGCATCGGCAACTCCCTGCTTTGCCCAATGCATCAGAGCATCGCCATGATCTTCTATGACCAGAGGAGCCTGGACAGCCTCTTTCCCGAATACCGGAGCATGTTTCAGACATCCAGGCAGATACGCCAAAGCTACCAATTCGAGCAGTAACAGATTAAATTGTCGTCTGGTTATGTTATCCATTTCACTTATCATTTATTCTTTTACCCGCGTCATACGTAGTTCAAATGCCCTTATCAAACCATCCGATTTGCCCTGGATTTGGGCCGGCCCTCCGGAAATCATCGTCAGCATCCTTCGCCCTGCCTAAAGCCCGTAAGGCCAACCCACGGTGGAAAAAATAAGCCGGATGTGGCAACCCGGCAATAGCCTTGGTAAAGTCAATAACCGCTAGATCGTTATGATCGGCACACTGTAGCGATTCCGCGCGATAGGCATACAAATTATACTCATATGGTTTCAGGGTTGTGGTGACTCGTTCTATTGCTGAATTAAAGTCTGCCACAGCGGCATCATAGCGGCCAATAAGGTGGTAATATCTCCCCCGTTCCTTGTAACTGATCGCAAGCGGTTCAATATCGATAACTCGCGTCCAGTAAGTTTCAGTTGATTCCCAAACCGCCAGTTGGCGGGCGGTGGTAAACATGAAAAAAAATACAACAGGAACTGCGACAAGAAGAATAAGAACTTCACGGCGAGTACCAACAAGTGAGGCTCTATCCACAAGGAAAATGGTAAAAAAGATCACAATTGACAATGAGGGAAGATAGGTAAACCTGTCGGCATACGACTGGTCGCCGTTCTGAAAAAAAGCAAGCACCGGCAAAAGCGGTAGTATGAAGAAAAGGAGACACGCTTTATAACGAGTCGATATCCCGGCAAACAAGATCCACGCGGCGGCGATTACAACAAGAAATGCTTTCATTGTATAAACGACGGGAACAGGATCCGGTATAATATTAAATGGGCTGAGCCCGGCGGGGTAGAGTAGCAGGCGACAGTACTCCCAAATAGCATTGCCGGACACTGCCAACCGTTGAGTGAATGGGAAAGATTCATATGTCACCAGATACTGATTCTGTGAGGCAATCGAGAGGGTAAAAACGGTTACCAGAACCGCAGCAACAAAGTAAGGCACCTTTTCTAACAGAACAGTCCGCACATTTTTACGGTCAAATCGCCCCAGAGGAGACCAGTCCAATACCAGCAACATTACTGGAAGTACCACACTGGTTGATTTTGCCATCAGCGAGGATACAAAACAGAGTAGTGAAAGCTGATAGTATAGTGCTGCACGGCTCTTTCCAGAAGTATTACCCTTCTGTTCCACAAAGAGCAGGTAAAAGAGAATCGAAGCGAAGCAGAAGATGCCGTTAAGCACATCTTTTCTTTCGGTAATCCAGGCAACTGACTCGACTCGTAGCGGATGTGTCCCGAAACATAAGCCGGCAACAAGAAGAATTCCTGGATAAAAATATCCAGGCCGAATGGCTCTTTCCCCATCTTCACCCCTTACCTTGCAGGCTTGATCTGCAATAAAGACCACTAGCGCCGAATTTACAGCATGCAATAGAATATTGGTCAGATGATACCCAAATGGGTTCAGTTTCCAGAAATGGTAGTCAACGGCAAAAGACAACCACGTTAGCGGCATCCACCATCCCACATGAGAGCGACTGAAAGCAGAAAGGACCGTATCCAGGTTCAAACTGGTGATGAGAGGGTTATTCTGAACATAGGCAGGATCATCAATGTGAACAAAACCGTACTTCAGCACAGGGAGATAGAGCAATATTGTGACAATTGCCGCTGCGAATGCCACGATTGAGACAGGTAATGTTCTAATCATTTATCAGGAACCTTGCATATAAAACAGTTAGTTGAAATGAACATAGCGATGCCGAGCGTTTTCTGCTACAGATTGTATTACACAGTTAAATAAGGTATAAAGGTTTTTTTTCAATTCCTTTACAAAAAGGACACTGCTTGAAGAAACAATGTACCGAAGAACGGCTTCATGAACTCAGCCTTGTGATCCCTGCATATAATGAAGAGGCTGCCATCGGTGATATTGTTTCTCGTGCAGTCACGACACTATCGCGATGCGCAGACGCATGGGAGATCATTGTCGTCTCCGACTGTTCAACTGACAACACCGCCATTCTTGCCGCCGCCGCGGGGGGGATTGTGATTGAGCACCATATCAACAAAGGCTATGGCAACGCCCTAAAGACCGGTATCCTCAATGCACGGTACAAAACGGTAGCCATAATTGATGCCGACGGGAGTTACGCCCCGGAAGACATTTTTATTTTGGTGCAACAAGCTGCAAGGTTTGACATGATTGTTGGTCAGAGAAGTGGCGTCCATTTTACTGGAGGTCTACTCAAACGAGCCGGTAGGCGTCTCCAACTTTTTCTTGTGGAATTCACCACCGGCACAAAAGTCCCCGATGTAAATTCAGGATTACGCATTTTCCCAAGGGATGCCGCTCTCGGCTTCTTTGATGCCCTCTGCGGAGGATTCTCCTTCACTACAAGCATTACATTGGCGATGATGATGTGCGGTTACACCATCAAATTTGTGCCGGCAACCTACACGGCCCGCACCGGTACAAGTCATGTCAACTACTACCGTGACACTCTACGGTCACTCCAGATTATCACTCATGCCATCCTCAAATACAACCCGATCAAGGCATTTCTTCCTATCAGTTTTTTTCTGCTTTTACTGTTACTCATTTTAGCCCCCCTCACCCTTACAGCCGCCCTGCTCAACCACCCGCTTCTCGCTCTGGGCTTGGGACTCACGGCGGTGGCAAGCCTAATGACTTCGCTGATAATCTTTGCTCTCGGACTTGTAGCAACGACTATCTTTGTTGTTAAACATTCCGTCGGCGCGCCTGACACTCATAAAAGATAATGTGCGGTATCTGCGGTATTTTTTCAAACAGGACTGGGGCTGCTGAGCCGGAAGTCGCATTAATGAACCAAATCCAGCGCCTGCGCGGTCCTGATGATTCCGGGATCAGCAGCATACGATCAGGCGATTACACCTGCGTCCTTGGGCACACCCGGCTTGCCATCATTGACCGTATCGGCGGCACCCAACCCATGACGTTGGCGGAAAGCGGCGTATCGCTTGTCTGCAACGGAGAAATCTATAATCACCTTCAGCTGCGTAGCGATCTGGAGAGCATTGGTTGTATTTTCCGCAGTCGAAGTGACACGGAGGTTTTGCTGCACGGTTATCACGCTTGGGGCATAGAAGGACTATTGAAACGAATCGACGGCATGTTTGCTTTTGCCGTGGCCGATCCGCGACAAAGACAGATCATCCTGGCGCGCGACCCCGCCGGCCAGAAACCGCTCTACTTCACCGAAGACAAAGGCAAATCATTTTTTGCCTTCGCTTCAACATTAAGCGCCCTTACATCACTCTCATGGTTTGATCGCCAGCTTGATCAGGAAGCAGCGGAGCTGTTCCTCAATCTTCGCGTTATTCCGGCTCCGTACAGCATTTATAGCAATACCCGCAAACTCCAGCCCGGCAGTTACCTGGTACATAATGGCACTACCACGAGCATCCTTGAATACTGGTCACCCTTCGGCATTCCCGTACGCAACGAGACCGTATCGCAAAGCTCACTGCTTGAAGAGTACCGCGAAATTCTTTCATCATCACTTGCGGAAACGCTGGTTGCTGACGAACCGGTATCCATTCTTCTCTCCTCCGGTATCGATTCAGCCTCCCTTGCTTGTGAACTCTCCAGACTTCCGGAAAAAAACAAAATAACCGCTTTCACCGTTTCTTTTGCTGAAAAAGGCTATGACGAATCACAAGCGGCAACATCCATTGCCAAGCATCTATCGCTTCACCATCAGCTGCTCCGATTTGACGAAAAAGGCTTTGAAGAACAGCTGGAAACGCTCGGGGGAATTGTCGACGAACCGTTCGGGGATCCGGGTATATTGCCTGCCCTGCAGTTATCCGGAGCCGTTGCAGACAGCAGCCGGGTAGCCATCACCGGAGATGGTGCTGATGAACTCTTCGGAGGCTATCCTACCTTTGGAATTCTGCCGCTATGGCCTTTAATCAAAAAAAGCCCCAACCTGTTTCGTCTGGCCGGTAACACCATCGGACAGTTTTTGCCTCTCTCGAAAAGTGCCTACTCCCTGGACAAGAAGATACAAAAGCTTTCTCAGGGGTTGGGATATCCAGACAGCATGGCCTTCGCCCGCTGGCTATGTATATTCTCGCCCGAAGAGACATCTACGCTGCTTAAGCAGAGCACGCCGGGACTTTTCCAGGCTTTTATCTCCAGCCGGCTAATGGGAATGAGCGGTGACGACCCGACAGACACAATGTGCCGCTCCTATTTTCGCCTCTTTTTGCCGGGGGTGTTAGAAAAGATGGACAGGGCGTCGATGCATTATTCATTGGAAACCCGCGCCCCCTTCCTGCAGCGCAGAATGATGGAATTCGCCTTTTCCCTGCCACCACGCTTCAAGGTGCGCCATGGAACCACCAAATACCTGATGAGAACGTCTCTGAAAGCGTATCTCCCCCATCAAATTTCATACGGCACTAAAAAAGGTTTTCAACCGCCACTGGCAACCGCCTTTGCTGGGGCATGGGGTGCCGGAATATCCGGCATATTGGCCAATGCCTGTGATAATTTCGGTATTGACCTTCAAAAGATCATGACCTTGCTTGAGGACCACCGGGCATTACGCCAGGACCACTCACAGCGGCTATGGCTTATTTATCAGCTGGGGCTCTTTCTGCAGAACAGCCGAAATAAATCCTCCCCAACCATTTTCCACCGGCGTAATCACAGCTTCAGCCCCATACCCACAGTCAGCTACTTCAATTAACGGCAGAACCTTTCGGAAACCAATGCATCTTCCCGGCAGCTCGTCCCGCCAGCAGTGAATCCTGCTCAGCATCCCTTTGTTTGCCCATTTTATTTAACGCAATGGCGCGATGATAGTAATAGAGTTTGTGGGGAAACAGTGAGATCGCGGCGCTGAAGTCTTCCACAGCCTCTTCATAACGTTCCGCAAGAATTAGGGCTTCACCCCTGAAAGCATACAAATTGTATATTTCAGATAGTTGCTGCGACGTGGCTATAATAATACAGGAAGTATAATCCTCTACAGCTGAGGCATAACTACCCGAGTCGGTATAGTACAACGCACGATAAAAATACGCCCGGTCAAAGGGTTCATATTCGATGACTCTGGACCACATTGTGCCTGAGTTTATCCAAACACTGATCATATTCTGCGTCATGCCGGCGTAAAACAGCAGCAAGACAATGACCGATGCAGCAGCAACTCTCCTGCCCACGGCTGTCTTCGCCCGAGAATAGTAGTTGGTTATCAGCAACGCCACCAGGATACCCGGTAAAATGGAAGGCAGGTAGGTATAACGGGCAGCAAGTGCAAGGGAGGCCCCATTGCCGAGAAAAGGCAGAACCGGTATAATCGGCAGAATGAACGAGATCAATGCGGCAATAATCCATGGCCTTTTTCTTCCCCAATAGACTGAGCAAACCAGAACCATCAGCACGACAACGGTTTCCAGAATATAAACCTTCGGTATTGCCATGGGAAGGTTGTAAAATGGCAAAAGATGGATCGGGAAGAGCATCAGCGCAAAATATTTAAACAGGGCATTTCCTGAGACAACTATCCTAACAAAAAGCGGAAAATAGCTGAGTGAGTGGAAGGTTTCTTCTTTGGCATACCAGACAATGGACGCCGGGATTATAGCCAACGAAAAAATTACAAATGGTAGTTTTTCCAACAACACCGACTGTAATCGACTTTTCTGCAGACGCGCCAAAGGGTACCAGTCGAGAACCAGCAGCATGAACGGGAGAACAATGCTGGTAGGTTTGGACATTAACGACATGAGAAACAATATAAATGCAGGAATATATCCCCGATAGATCGCCGTCCTCCCCTCACCGTCATCCCACCCTCTCACGTAGCGCAGGTAGCAAATAATAGAAGATAGGGTAAAAAAACCGTTCAGTACATCTTTGCGCTCCGTAACCCATGCTACCGACTCAACCCGGAGTGGATGGAGCGCAAAGAAGAGACCTGATAACAGCAATGTTGCCGCATACAGAGACCGTTTACGGGGTACAAACTCCTGGACAGAGCTTGCACCTTGCAAAAGTCTGTTGGCAAGGTAGACGACCAGACCACCATTAACTGCGTGAATAAGTATATTGGTCAGATGATAACCAAAGGGGTTAAGCCCCCAGAAAAAATAATCAATAGCGAATGAAATCCAGGTAATGGGAATGTAAAAATCGAAAGGGAGCGTTGTAAATATCAACCGCAGGAAATTACTGTCCAAGGAGCGGATTAACTCATTATTCAACACATAATCCGTATCATCCCAATTAACAAACTGGCATGACAAGGCACGCAGGTACACTAGCAGAGAAATCAGACCAACTGTCAGGGCAATTTTATTTACAGATATGTTATTGTCGTTCATAATTTGCCCCTGCAAATAGTTTCATTTGGAATCGGATAATGACGTGATAATCACTTGTTCCAATGCGGTATCCGAGATCATGTGGCGTTGCGCAGTTTCATCAATATAAACCTTGAACGAACCTGAACCGGCTTTCTTTAACGCGGCTCTGACCTTCTTTTCGTATTCCTTTACGGCTGCCTTGAATGGAATTCCAACTTTGACTGTATCGTGTTGACGCTCGCCAAAGGCGACATCATCGTAACGGTTCAATACCTGAATTTGTTTCCTGCGCACTCCGAAGGCTCCCATCACGTATATGTCAGGATAGCCGGCCCGTCTATAAAAACTGTCCAGAAACTGTTCCCTATCATGATTGTATCCTTCATAGCGCAGATAAAGCGGCACAGTACCTGCTACAGCTATGCTCAGCCTTATTCTTGGATCAATGGCAGCATATATCGTGGTCGTCCAACCTCCACCTGAAAGCCCGACCATGCTGACATCAGCATAGCGATCTGAACCCTTCAGCAGATAGTTGAGACTTACCGCCGTTGTTTCGAAAAAAAACTTCATCGGACTGCCAGACGTTGCCAGGGAAAACATCTCTTCATGGCCTCCGTTACAATCTTCAATAGTTGTATGCGGCATATAAACCGCAAGCACTGAAAACCCCTTCACAAGGAGCACGTTCAGAGTCCTTCGCATTCCAATATCCGGCTCCCCAGGAACGCCATCATTGAAGGTACAATTATCGGTATGGCCGAGATGTAAGACAACTAGACGGTTATTCATCCTTTTAGGGATAAAATGGTGCGCTAACCCCCTAATACCGTATTCCATGGGGATATGAAGGGTATCCACCCGTTCCAAATTTTTGAGGCCACTGACGGGACTGGTACGATTTTTTTCTACGGCCTGAGGCACGCCATTGCGCGGAAATCCGGATGCACCCCAAACGTAGCGAATGAGCTCTTTACGCTTATTCAGGACAGCTGCCGGCGTCACTAGTGTAACAGTGCGATCATCAACCAGCGCATAGGCGACATCTAAAAATGCCGGGAACAGCAAAATAAACATCCCTGACACTATGTACGTAAAGCTCCTGCAAAAGGCCATGAGCATTTCCTCTGCCTCACTATAGTTAATTACCTGAACAGCTTAATTGCTCCCTGCATTTTTGCGGAAAATTCATGCCAGCTGCACGTTGCAATCAGGCTACGCCAGATGTAACGCGGGCGCAGATAGAAACGGCGGTACGACTCTTTCTGCAGCCGCAAAAGTTCCGGCAACGACAGAAATTCCTCCCAATGATCAACGGAGAAGTCTGCCCGTGGCGCGGCGGCAAACTGCCGCCAGCGTTCGGGATCAATAAGGCCGCGACGCGCCGCATCGGCAAACAATTCCGTGTTGGGAAAGAGCGAGAGGATGGAAAACTGTGCGTAGTCAGGATCCAGCTCCAGTAAAAAGTCCACATTCCGCCGCACGTGGTCCGCAGACGTTTCAAAGGGGAGCCCGATCATGAAGTCAGCAATCGTCAGGATACCCAGTTCCCGACACCATGCAAAAACCTTTCGAGCCTGATCGATTGTGGTGTTTTTCCTGAGCAGAGCAAGCCCCTCATCACTACCGGTCTCCACGCCAAATGAGATCATTCGGCATCCGGCCGCCTTAGCCCGTACAAGCGATTCGCGAGTTACGTTGTTCACACGGCCCCGGAAATCCCAATGCAAGCGGTATCCACGGCGAGTCAGCTCATCACAAAATGCGACTACCCGTTCGGGCGTGATATTAAAAAGGTCATCGTAAAAATGAACCTCTGTATATCCGGCCTCCAGACACCCCCTGATTTCGTCAGTTACTGAGATAATGGAACGCTGTCGGTACTTTTTGAAGGGAACATCACAATAGCTGCAACGGCATGGGCAACCACGGCTACTGATCATGGTGGCAAGCCGATCCGATACACCGACAATACTCCGGTATTTCAAATGTTGGATCACGCTGCGATCCGGGGACGACAACAGGTCGAGGTTTTTTATATATGCTGGCGGCACTATAACCGAAGTGAGAAAACGCGGATCGTTTGCACAATGCCGTTGGCGCTTGATCGACTCCTTGGTATAGACACCGAGAATCCCAGTAAAATCAGCGCCGTATGCCACGGCATGTGTCAGGGCTACAAATGCTTCTTCACCTTCACCAACAATGATGGAGTCAAACTCGGGAAGCTCTGCTGACTCAAAGGGGAATGCGATAGGATGGTGACCACCGAGACAGATATGGGCCTGTGGAAACGGCTCTCGGATCGTGCGTGCCGCCAGACATACGTCGAACATGGAGATGGTAAAGCTGGTGATGCCAACCAAATCAGGTTTGATCGCCAAAATTTTCAGCGCCAAATCCTGGTGTCCCACTTTTTCGGCAATGCAATCCAGAAACAGAACTTCATGCTCTGGCGCATTCTCCTTGAGTGCCGCCAGAATATAGAGGAGTCCCAGCGGCGGGAACAGCCCAAAGTCCTCCGTTTCCAGCAGGCCATGGTCCGAGGGATTATCTGGGTCCACATACTCTCTGGCAGTGTGTTCCGCCGGGGGGTTAAGGAGCAAGATGCGCATCACCAATCCCCCAAGCAAAGAGTAAGGTCGGAACGGTCGAGAAGCGTTACTAGTTCAGGGCGGTCAAAGCGATTATTACGCTCAATCATTTCCTGCCCAACTTATCCAGGCAAGGCTGCAGCAAGAGACCCTTTAGCGCATTGGCCACTACCTCATGCCCTTTTTCATTGTAGTGAAATTCATCATACCACTTGATCGTTCGTTTCATTTTGCTAAATTCGTCATTAAGATCAATCCACAGCACTCCCTCACGCATCGCAATTTTTCTGGTTATTGCGTTGAACACCCTCATTCTGTCGGCGTTAGCCGTACTAGCATCGGGTGGTATAATCACAGGCATAATGACAACCTGAGTTCCGCTTTTTTTTGCAATCCTTACCAGTTGTGTATAAAATTTTTCGTATTGCACCTGCGCTTGTAAATAAGGGTCTTCCACATTAGTTATTATCATTCGGTACCACATTGACTCCAAGGCGTTGTACAGACGCAATCGTCTCGCAACATTATCGCGCAAAAAGTGCAGTGTGTGGCTTTCAATTGGAACATTTCGCATCGTGAACTCAAGATCAAGCTCAAGGTCAGGATTTTCATTCCAACCAAAGGTCACAAGCATGAAGTCCCATCTTGCAAGGGGCTTGAGATAGTTTAAATACAGCTCCAGACCCTGATAAACTGTGTATGAAGGTATACCGGCATTAACGGCATCAACACGGGCACCACTAGCCTGCTTCATCAGCTCAAAATTCAGACTGTGCTGCAGTTGCCTGGCGTACGTGCGTTCCGCATCATCGACAAGCCACCCAAATGCGCAGGAATCCCCTAATGACAGAATTTTTATTGTAGCTTTAGAATCCGGTTCTTCACCACGGAGACCAAGGGAATTCAACCGGACCGGTCCTTCCGAAAAAAATGGTTTCATACGGAATCCCGTATACTTATCGGGCTGCATAAGCTTTACACTCTTCGTCCAAAATTGCGATTCTCGTATGAACGGTTGGCCTATGCCAAATATGGCAAGAAAAATCTCAGCTGCAACGAGTAACAATAACAATGGAATCAATGAGAATATTATAGTTTTAAAGACCAATTTAAATCGCATCACCCTCCTCATCAGACACAAGTATTTTGAACTCTGAGTCAGTTGTATTGTACTTATGGCCAAGAACCTGGACAGATAAACCAAATGGAATCCCCACCAACCCGGCCAGATATGCCTCTATGCTAAACCAGCCGATGACAAGCGAATTCAGCGGCCCCCATGTTTCGTGCAGCTCTTCCCCAGGCTCTCCCCTAACACCAAACAGAGACTTGCAGCGGCGCAACAACCAGACAAGGGGGAGCAGTAGAGCATAAGCGTAAGTGGCGCGGACGACTTCAAGCCCAGCAATACGCATAACGTTTACCAGTTCCACTTTGGTAAATCTCCTGACTCCGTGAGCCGTCAGGTCATGATCAGAAGAACAGGAGGTGTATGCGGAATCAATTATGAGAAGAGTCCCTCCAGGCTTGATTACCCGTGTCAATTCCCGTACAACATCCGCCACGTCTGCAACATTTCTATGGTAAAGAACTTCACACGCTACAACCAGAGAAAAAGTACCATCATCAAAGGGGAGAGAATTGAGCTCTCCCTGAATAAGCGTTCCGGCAAAGTGGCTACTAGCCATGGCAAGCGCCGGAGCGTAACTATCTACCCCTGTAACCTTGCCGTACCGTCCCAAATAATGCAGCATGGAACCGGGCCCACAGCCAGCATCCAGAACCTTACCATCCTTAGGCAATTCTCGTAGGAGGACATCGAGGAAGCGCTCTCTACTCCGATACCACCAGTGGGTTTTCTGGAGTTGGAATATCCTCTCGTAAAGCAAGGGCTCCACCTTAGCGCCCTCCTGCTTGAAGTTTTCTCAGAGTTAGGATCGTTGATACGTACTTGCGCCCGCGCTTTAAGTAATGGAGTAGATTGGTACCGGTCTTGGAAATGCCACTCCGGCGGGCCTGCATAACGTAAGGTAACTCAGAAACCTTGTAGCGTTTGTCGATAAGTATTTTGTAGATCAAGTCGATAAAGTATTCGCCGTAATCACCGCTAAGACGGAGATCGCTGAACACCGCACGCCTGACTGCAATAAAGCCACTGGTGTAGTCAGTAAATGAAAGGTCGAGAAGATGGCATAGAGTATAATTAAGACACCTGCTCAACAAGAGATGAAGCCATGATCCATCTCCAGAACGGTTCTCGCCACCACCTTCTAGATATCGGGAATTAACCACCGCATCAAAGCCGTCATTAATTTTCCATAGTAATTGTGGAATCCGATCCGGCGGCTGTGAAAAATCGCAATCAAACCAGACAATGACATCATTTTGGGCTAACGCTATAGCATCATTTAGTGATGCAGTGAGGCCATGGTTCTCCATTCTGCGAAGGACCCTAACGACAGCACCTACACAGACCGTTTCACCTGCGATCTTCCATGTCAGGTCAGGCGAATCGTCATCAACAACAATCACCTCGATGTCGCTGATGCCGCAACTTTTAACATGTGCCACAGCCTCCTGCATAAGATCGGCAATATTACCTGCCTCATTGTAGGTCGGCATAACAAGTGAAACGCTAAGCTTACACTCTGTTTTTACGAAAAGATCGTCAGATGACATTTTTACAAAACCTTTCCAATCTCTTCGATAACAACCTCAGCGACTGTATAGATATTCTCATCCCGCAATCCAAGACCGCTCGGGAGATAGAAACCTCGTCTTGCCAACCGCTCCGCTACCGGATATCTGTAGCTATTTTCCTTCAGGATTCCCATGCGCCTGAAAACAGGCTGCTCATGCATCGGCCAGAAGAATGGTCTTGTGCCTATACCCCTTCCAGCAAGCTTCTGCATCATCGCGGCAGCATCCGATTCCACTTCATCGCCAAGAACCAATCCGTAGACCCAGTATATGTTGTCTGCGTACTCCGTCCGTGGTAAAGGGAGCTGCAAATATTTACAGCCATCAAAGAGCTCATCGTATCGCTCCCCCATTCTCCGCTTACGGGTTACAAACAGATCAAGCCGCTCCAGTTGGGCAACACCCACCGCTGCCTGCAGATTAGACATTCTAAAGTTGTATCCCAGTTCCTCATGAACGAAACGTCGGCCTGATTGAAAGCAGAGATTGCGCAGACTTCTACAGCGTTCAGCCAGCAATGGATCGTCGGTTAGCACCATTCCACCTTCACCGGAAGTAACGAGCTTGTTTGCGTAGAAGCTAAAGATACTGATGCCTCCGAAACTGCCACAGGCTTTCCCCCGATAGCTCTGACCGTGCATTTCTGCAGCATCTTCTATAACAGCAAGTCCATAGTGGTCTGCAATCTTCAGAATTCTGTCCATATCTACCGGAAGACCGTACGTATGCACGGGCATTATGGCCTTAACCTTTGTGTTGTTTTTACGCACTATTTCGTGTTCAAGAAGTTCCGCGAGCTTCTCCGTATCAATATTCCAAGTCAGTGGGTCAGCATCAACAAAAAGGGGAACGCAGCCGTTCCTTATGACCGCTGCCGCACAGGAAATTATGCAGAACGTTGGCAGAACAACAATGCTCCCCGGCTCCAGACGCATGGAGGCCAGCGCCAGCTCTAGAGCAGCGGTGCCGTTACTAACCGCAACGGCAAATTTCCGCCCCACCCTTGCAGCCATCTCAGTTTCAAACCGTTCCACAAAAGGTCCTTCTGAGGAAAGCCATCCCGAGCTGATGCACTCTTGCAGGTATAGCCCCTCATTACCGTCAAGCAGTGGCTCGTTTACCGGTATCATTTTGTCGATCCCTCAGTTCTCAACATTCAGAGTTTACACCGTTTTCAGACTTAGAAACCAAGATATTACAGTCTTTTCGGCTGAATTCAATCCCTCAACCATCATCTCAGCATCCTTCATCAGCCTTTAATAAGAACCTCGTTTTGTCACTATCTCCCGCATACGGCCCCTGCTTGACTTCGATCATTTCAACCTCTTCTAACACCTCGAAGCCGTGACCCCCTTCGGCCAACAGAATGACATCACCTGCTCCCAGTTCCCTACTGGTGACAAGCACCCTGTCATCATCGTAAAAGTCAACCCTGAGCCTACCGCTCTTGATTAACAGCACTTCCTGAGTATAGAGAACTTCCCTCGGCACGGGGTTATGAATGTGCGGCTCAATTAAACAACCTGGCGGGTGCTTGATAAAGGCCAGTTGCTGCGAGAGGTTGTGAGGAGTAAAGAAATTAACGCCCGGCTGACTGAAATCATGGGGAATAATAATCGCAAAGAGCCTGTTTGCAAAACTAATTGTTTCTATTGTGGCCAAGAGTTTCTCCTAAACATATATTTCATATGTTCTACTTGTACTTCACCGGGAACCATGGGATGGGCCCGGTATGAGTGCCGGCTCGTCTAAAATCATCTTCAGCATCAGCAATCCTTCCAAGTGACTTTAGCGCACAGCCACGCAAATAATAATACTCAGGATAAGGAGACAATTTTATAGCTGTCGTGAAATCCGTCACTGCCTCTTCATGCAATCCTAGCGCCTGAAGGGTTTCCCCATGGTACACGTAAATGTTAAAAATATCATCCCGACCAAACTGTTGAGCACTAATTATTGCCGAGGTAAAGTCATCCAATGCCGATCTATAGTCACCAATCGAATACAAATATCTTCCTCGGTAGATGTACGCTCTTCCTAATGGCAGGATTTTGATCTGACGCGTCCAGAGAGTTCCGGAATTTTCCCAGGATTTTATTAGCCGCAACGTCAACACAGCATAACCGAAGATAAGCGCAACAATTACTATGGGTAATAGTATGCGTGCCGCCCTTTGTTTCATTTTTTCTGCTGTCAGATACGCAATTGGAAGTAGAGTTCCAGCGGCAATGCTCGGCGAAATTGAAGCAAGATATGTGTAGCGTGATGCAAATAATGTATCCTCGGCGGATTGTGTAAAGGCTAGTACCGGCAGCAGCATGAGAACAAAAGACAACCAGATTGCACCAATAAATGGCAACTTTCTGGAGACGTATACGCAATACACTGTGAAGGCAGCAACTATTGCCGTTTTCACCATAAAGGAGTAAGAAATAGTGTCGCCTATTGGAAAGAAAGGTACTATACCGACTGGGTAAAGCAGATACCGACAATATTCGAACACCGCATTGCCAGAAACAAAAAAACGTGCATAGAGTGGAAAAGTATCAGCGGCCACCATGACATTTCCATTGGAGGCTAATGAAATAGTAATATACGTCACCATCAACGACAGGACAAAATAAGGTAACTTCTCGATCAAGATTGCAACAACCCTTCCCTTGACTATTCTTACCAATGGGAACCAGTCGATAATCAACAGCATCAACGGTAAAACCACGCTTACCTGCTTTGATAGGAGAGAGAGGGAAAACATGAAGATAGAAATGGAATAGTCACACCATGCGGCACCCCTCGCTGATTGAAGTGCCCGCTTCTGTACATAGCGCAGGTAATAAAAAACAGAAGCAAGGGTAAACAGTCCATTAAGAACGTCCTTACGCTCTGAAGACCATGCAACCGACTCCACTCTCATGGGATGAAGTCCCCACAACAATCCTGTTAACAAGAGCATTGCGAGATACAGATATCCACCTTGAGCACTTACATCTTTTCCATCAACCTTCAAACCTCGTCCGTTCTTAAATAGCCGGTCAGCAAGCAGGACAACAAGCATGGTATTTGTAGCATGTAGCATAATGTTGGTCAGGTGATATCCGACAGGATTATTACCCCAAAAAAAGTAGTCAATAGCAAAGGAAACATAGGTGAGCGGGATCCAGGCAGCCAGATGGGGCTCGGTAAAAATTTTCAGCAGTGCTTTACCGTCCAGGCTCTTGATGAGAGGGTTCCCTTCTATGTAGTAAGCATCGTCGAGGTTGACAAACCCGCACTGCAGCGACCTCACATACACCAGAAGACACATAAGACCTGCTGAAAAAGCAATAATATATAATTTTCCCCTGCCTTTACTCAGCATCTTCACACGCCCCATATCTTTTATTAATATTAAATACTTAGAGTGACAAACTTGTTTTATCAGGAAATGGATCTCAAAAAGAGTCTTCCTCAGAACCAGTCTATCGGTGACGGATGCGGACCCGCACGGCGGAAATCAAGCTCAGCTTCGGATGTTCTTCCCAGGGTCTTCAAGGCTTCACCGCGCAGATAAAAATACGTTGGATGCGGCAATATCCTGATAGCCCGATCAAAATCGTCAATAGCATCAGCATATCGACCCTGATCGCTCAAGGCAACGCCCCGGAAAGCATACAAATTATACATTTTTTTCCAACCAGTTTCGGTCGCAATGCCAATTGCTGCTGTGAAGTCAGCAGCGGCATCTACGCTCCTGTTGTTGATGAGATAGTAAACGCCCCGATCACCGAAAGCACGCCCCACCGGCTCGACCTCGATAACTCTGGACCAGTACGTGCCGGTATCTTTCCAAACCGATATCAGCTTTACCGTTGTACTGACAGCTAAGACAATGAAGATATTAATACTGATCAGCATAATGACCACTACAAACTTGTGACACTTCTCCCTAGCCTTCGCTACAAGAAGCATAAATACTGCTGCGCCACCAAAACTGGGTGCAATAGCGGGGAGATATGTGTACCGAGCCGCCATAGCAATATCATCACCAGCCTGAATAAAGGCAAGAGTTGGTAACAGCAGGACGATAAAAGCGAACCAGACGGCAGCAATTGCCGGCTTCCTCTGTGAAATGCGCAGCATAAACAGCGAAATGGCGGCAACAGTGATTGTTTTAACTAAATAGCCGTATGGCAGTGGCTTGGGTATAACAATATACGGGTTGATACCTGTGGGGAAAAAAGAGAGACGACAGTATTCAAATATTGCATTGCCCGAAACAAGTACCCTTACGTAAAAAGGAAAATCCACAATGGAACTTAATATTTTCCCCTCAGCTGC
>CAIQWT010000044.1 GCA_903875605.1 uncultured Geobacteraceae bacterium
CTTAATATCCATGTTTAAACAATACCATATTTCGGATTAAAGTGAAAGGTCAAAGACAACTTCCCCCTTTCATCCAACGACTGAAGTCGTTGGTTTTCCCGTGGACTTGGCATAATGACGACTGTATTTGATTCACTCGCTTATCAGACGAGTGCGGCGGCATCAGCAATAAAAAGTATACGACCGTCGCCACTGATTGTGGCACCGCTCATTCCCCGCAGACGAGCAAGAGGAGAGCGCAAGGGACGGACAAAGATTTCCTGCTGACCGGAGATGCTGTCTACACTGAAGGCAAGTAAAGTCCCGCCGACATCGCAGATAATTATTGACTGTAGAGAGTCTTCCGGTTCTGACTCTGTCGGCAGGTCCAGCGCCTGTCGCAGGTTGTGCAACACTATGGCACTGTCGTCAAGAAAGATTGTAGAACGAGCAGAATCGTCGATAATCTCTGAACGTTTTAGCTCTAACGTGCGCTTGATAACATTGAGTGGAAAAGCAATTTCCAAAGGTCCACATCGTACAATAAGAGCATGAATTATAGAAACTGTTATCGGTAGGCGCAATATAAAACGGCTACCCTGGCCAACTTGAGAATGAATTGTCAAAACTCCTGTCAGGGACTGAACTGCGTCGCGGACAGCATCCATGCCGACACCACGCCCGGAAATTTCAGTTACGTTTGTCGAGGTTGAAAACCCGGGTGTGCAGATTAGCTGATATGACTCTTGCTGTGTCATCAACTCGGCTTGCTCCGATGTTATGATTCCCTTTTCCAGAGCTTTCTGCTTTAGGCGCGGCGGGTCCATACCGCGGCCGTCATCGGTAATAATAATTTCAACATGGTCTTTGTCACGGTTTACTGTCAGAGTAATTGTGCCGCCCGGTGGCTTACCTGCCATCAGGCGCTCGTCGGCACTCTCCAGTCCGTGATCGACAGCATTACGCAGGAGGTGGACAATCGGCTCGGCAATCTCCTCCAGAATGCCCCGGTCAAGTTCGATGTTTTTACCTTCAAGAAGGAATTGAATATCTTTTCCCTGCTTGCGGGCCAGGTCGCGTACCATGCGTGGGAAACGGTCGGCGATAAATGCAAACGGCAGCATGCGTACCTTGAAAACTTCGTCTCGCAGTTTACGCAGCAATGCCCCCAGTTGATTAAGGGGTTCCAGGCATTCGTCGGCCTCTGCCAGACGAACAGATTCAGCCAGGCGATAGCGATTGGTAATCAAATCTCCGGTTATATTGACAAGATTATCGAGTGTTTCAGTCTTTATGCGGATACTTTTGAAGGAATCGTTCTGGCGGAACTGGTGCTGCGGGGAAGCGCCGGCTTCAAGCGTAGTTACTGCTACCTCGGTTTGAGGATCGGTGTGTATATCTGTCTGCGCTTCAGCGGAGGGGTCAAATGTCGTCAGTCGCCCGACCAATCCGGTGGTCTCCTCAAAAAAAACACTACCAACGTCTATCCGGGACACCAGTCGAGCCAGCACATCGCCCGCTTCCAGCAGAAGATCTGCCATAGCGGGTGACAGCGGTGAGTCACCACTTCTAACCCGGCCCAGTTGATCCTCCATGAGATGGGCTATGCCCTCAATCTGCTCATAGCCCATTGTTGCAGACATTCCCTTTAAAGAATGTGCATGGCGAAAGAGCTCATCGATAGCGGCCCTATCGTCAGGGGTATTTTCGAGATGTACAATCAGCTCGCTGAATGCGGACAGATGGTTGCGCGCCTCTGAAACGAACAGTTCCCTATAGGGAGACATGTCCATTGCTTAATCCTCTAGCTCTTTCAGGATTTCAGCTACTTTTTCAGGGGTGAAAGGCTTTTGAATGAATGCCCTGGCGCCCAGGTCGATCGCTTTCTGGATGACCAGTGGTTGACCGATAGAAGAGCAGACAACAACTTTAGATTCTGGGCAGGCCGAAATGATTGATTCAAGAAGATCAAGGCCGTTTGAATCAGGCAGGATAATATCCAGTAAAATGATATTCGGGTGGTTGGAGTGCAGATTTCTCATCGCCTCGATCCCGCTTGCCGCCTCTGCAGTTACATCGTACCCTCTTTCGGCAAGAATTCCGCGTAGAATTTTACGTATGAAAAGAGAGTCATCGACAATCATCACGGTCTGGCTCATAAAAACCTCCGTACTACCCCTTTAATTTATTCAGCAGTAGTTCGTTTACCACCGACGGGTTGGCCTTTCCTTTACTGACTTTCATAACCTGACCAACAAAAAAACCGAAAACTTTCTCCTTGCCGCCGCGATATTCCTCTACCTGTCCAGTGTTAGCAGCCATTATTCCGTCAATGATGCTTTCAATAGCACTGCTGTCTGAAACCTGAACCAGGCCTTGCTCTTCAACAATGATATGTGCCGCCTTGCCGCTTTTCCACATTTCATCGAAAACAGTTTTGGCAATTTTACCTGAAATAGTGCCGCTATCGATTAGCTTCAGGAGTCCCCCCAGTTGTGTCGGTGAGACCGGACAGATTTCAATGGCTGCACCGCTGTCATTAAGAGCACGGGTAATTTCACCCATGACCCAGTTGGCAACCGCTTTAGCGTTGTCATGGGCGGCAACTCCGGCTTCAAAATAATCTGCCAGAGCCCGGCTTGCGGTCAGTACTTCGGCATCATAGAGAGGAAGGCCGAGTTCAGCCATAAAGCGCTGCTGCCGCTGTTCCGGTAGTTCCGGTAGTTCCTGTCGCGTGCGTTCAATCCATTCGTCGCTGATGACCAGCGGTACCAGATCCGGATCTGGAAAGTAACGATAGTCGTGAGCTTCTTCTTTGCTCCGCATCGAGCGGGTTTTACCGCTGTTGGGGTCAAAAAGACGCGTTTCCTGTACTACTGTTCCGCCATCTTCGATCAATTCAATCTGGCGTTGGATTTCATATTCGATGGCCTGTTTGACAAATTTGAAGGAATTGACGTTCTTGATCTCTGCACGAGTGCCCAACTTGTCTGAACCAACCGGCATAACAGAAACGTTGGCGTCACAGCGAAAACTTCCCTCTTCCATGTTACCGTCACAAATGCCGAGCCATGTCACAATCTGGTGCAACTGCTTCAAGTAGATCACGGCTTCGTCGGATGTGCGGAGATCCGGTTCAGAAACGACTTCCAGCAGCGGAGTGCAGGCGCGATTTAGGTCAACGCCCGAACCGTCATTCATTTCGGAATCACCATGAACCAGTTTGCCGGCATCCTCTTCCATGTGGATGCGGGTGATGCCGATCCGCTTGAGCTCTTGCCCTTCAACCTTAATGTCCAGCCATCCCCACTGGCAGATCGGATCCTCGAACTGGCTGATCTGATAACCCTTTGGAAGATCGGGATAGAAATAGTTTTTCCGGGCGAAAATACTGCGCGGTGTGATGGAACAGTTGGTGGAGAGGCCTGCTTTAATAGCAAACTCCACTACCTTTTTGTTAAGGACCGGCAGCGCGCCAGGCAGTCCCAGGCAGACCGGGCAGGTCTGTGAATTGGGCTCGGCGCCGAACTTTGTAGAACAGCCGCAGAAAATTTTGGTATTAGTCAGGAGTTGGACGTGAACTTCGAGACCGATGACTGGTTGGTATTTCATATATTTGCTCCGGAAGTTAAATCGTTGCTTTCCTGTTATGCCACTCAGTTGCCTGTTCAAAAGAATACCCGGCCTTTAGTATCGTCTCCTCGCCAAAAGGTTTACCGATCAATTGCAGCCCGATCGGGAGGCCGGAAGCAGAAAAACCGGCCGGGAGCGACATGGCGCAGGTGCCGGCCAGGTTGACCGGTATTGTGAAAATATCGGACAGATACATCTGCAGCGGATCGTTAATCTTTTCTCCAATTTTGAACGCCGGGGTCGGAGCCACCGGGGTCAGCATGACATCAACATCTTCAAATGCCTTGATAAAGTCATTCATAATAAGTGTACGGACTTTCTGTGCCTTTACATAGTACGCGTCATAATAACCGGACGACAGGGCGTAGGTGCCGAGCATGATGCGGCGCTTTACTTCTGTGCCGAATCCGTCGCTGCGACTTTTGGTGTACATATCGAGCAGTCCGTCAGCCTCCGCACGGTGGCCGAAACGTACACCGTCGTAGCGGGCCAGGTTGGAGCTGGCTTCGGCGGTGGCGATCAGGTAGTAGGTTGCGACTGCGTAGTCGGTATGTGGCAGCGAAATATCGACAAATTCTGCTCCCAGGCGCCGATAAGTGTCAATGGCGGATTCCATGGCTTTTTGTACGTCAGGGTCAAGTCCGCTGATGAAGTATTCTTTAGGAAGGCCGATTCTCAAACCTTTTACGCCATGTGTCAGGGCTGATCTGTAGTCAGGGACCGGCGTGTCGACGCTGGTGGAATCTTTGGGATCGTAGCCGGCAATTGCCTCGAGCATGATGGCGCTGTCAGTCACATCTCGGGTCAGCGGTCCTACCTGATCCAGTGAAGATGCATAGGCAATGACTCCGTAGCGGGAGACCCTGCCGTAGGTAGGTTTAAGGCCGACGCAACCGCAGTGAGATGCGGGCTGCCGGATGGAGCCGCCGGTGTCTGTGCCGAGTGTTGCAGTGGCCTCTCTGGCGGCAACCGCTGCGGCAGAACCGCCCGAGGATCCACCAGGGATACACGACGTATCCCACGGGTTACGGGTCGTACCGTAAGCGCTTGACTCGTTTGAGGAACCCATAGCAAACTCATCCTGGTTTAGCTTTCCGAGCAGAACCGCTCCGCTCTGGTGAAGTTTTTCCCAGGAAGATGCACTGTATGGAGGCACAAAATTTTCCAGAATACGAGATCCGCAAGTTGTACGGGTGCCCTCGGTCAAAAAGATATCCTTAATAGCCAACGGTATACCGGTTAGCTGGCCGCATACTCCACGCGCAATGTCGTCGTCAGCGGATTTGGCTGCAGACAGAGCCTGCTCCGAAGTCACCGTTATGAAAGAGCCCACCTTAGGCTCAACTGATTCAATACGCTGAAGCATTGAGGTTACAGCTTCAACGGAAGAAATCTGCCTACCCTTTAGAGCTGCATGCATTTCATGGATGGTCATGTCGATAATATTCATAATAAAGTGTCCCTTGCTTTATTCGATAACTTTTGGCACGGCAAAAAAAGTCCCAGTTTTCCGGGGTGCATTAGCCAGTGCTCTACCTAAGCCGATTGAAGGCTGCACCTCGTCTTTGCGGAACGCATTTTCCATTGGAACGGCGTGAGAGGTAGGCACGATACCCTCAGTATTCAGCTCATTTAGTTTTTCCACATAACCGAGGATCGCCGCCATCTGAACTGCAAAGAGCTCTTTATCTTCTGGGCTTAACTCAAGTCGCGCCAGACGTGCCACGTTCTCAACGTCTGCTATCGTCATTTTCATAGTGCCGGCTCCAAATAAATCTGATAATTGTCGCGTGGTTGTAACATAAAATAGACTCCGTTACAACATCGATCAAATTAATTACTTCCCTGATAATTTTTTTCCCTTGACACGGCCACGCTCTTTAAGTAAGTTACACCTCTTCAAAAAAATCATGGCCTGTATTGTCTACAGGTTGTACCGTGGGCGGGGAATTTATGAAAACAGAAGTAGCTAAACTAGCAGATGTAAAGCGTGAATGGTATATTGTTGATGCACAGGACGCAGTTCTAGGTCGCCTTTCAACCCAGATTGCAAATGTTCTGCGCGGTAAAAACAAGGCTCTCTACACACCCAGTGTTGATACCGGCGATTTTGTCATCGTAGTGAACGCCGAAAAGATCGCTCTGACCGGTCGCAAATTAGCCGATAAAATCTATTACAGCCACTCCGGTTACGTTGGTGGATTGAAAGAGATTTCAGCTGGCAAGTTGCTTGAAAAAAAGCCTGAAGAACTCATCAAGAAAGCGGTAAAAGGGATGCTCCCCAAGAATAAACTTGCACGGGCCATGCTCAGCAAGCTTAAAATCTATGCGGGACCAAGCCATCCACACGCAGCTCAGCTGCCAAAGAATCTGGCACTTTAATATTCACTAAGGAGAAAACGATATGGCAGCAGTCAGTTATTATGGAACAGGCAAACGCAAGACTTCAATTGCTCGTGTTTGGCTTAAGCCGGGTGTAGGTTCTTTTACCGTCAACCACAAAACTCTTGATGAATATTTCGGTCGCGAGACATCCAAGATGGTTGTTCGCCAGCCGTTTGAACTCGTTGAAAAAGTGGGCATTTTTGATGTGTTCGTAACAGTTTCTGGCGGTGGCGACACTGGTCAGGCCGGTGCTATCAAGCATGGTATTACCAAAGCTTTGTTGCTGCATGAGCCGGAACTTCGTGGAGTCCTCAAAAAAGCCGGTTTCATCACCCGCGACTCACGTATAAAAGAGCGTAAAAAATACGGCAGGAAAGCAGCCCGCGCCCGTTTCCAGTTCTCCAAGCGTTAATCGTTGGATTAGACCACACTGGTATGTTACAAGGGGAAATCCGCAAGGGTTTCCCCTTTTTTAGTAATTTAAAGGAGTTTCCTTCATGTTAAAGATAGCAATCGTCGGAGCCAGCGGCTACACAGGGCTTGAATTGATCCGCATCCTCCATTGCCACCCCGAAGTTTCGGTAACCTGCCTCACCTCCGAACAGAGTGCTGGTAAACGTATATCGGATGTGTTTCCAACTCTGCGTGGACGTTGTGACATTGTGCTGGAAAATCTGGAGCCGGTACGGATTGCCGAAAAGGCTGATATTATATTCACCGCACTTCCTCACAAAGCGGCCATGGAGGTGGTGCCTACCTTTTTGAAGCTTGGTAAAAAAGTCATAGATCTCTCGGCTGATTATCGGCTTTCCGATCCGGCTGTTTATGGTGAGTGGTACGAGACTCATCTCAATCCTGCCAACCTGAAAAAAGCTGTCTATGGATTGCCGGAAGTCAGGAGGGCAAAGATCAAAAGCGCGAAACTGGTTGCCAATCCTGGCTGCTATCCTACCAGTATTATTCTTGGCCTGGCTCCACTACTGAAGAAGGGTTTGATTGATCTGTCAAGTATCATTGCTGACGCTGCTTCCGGAGTTACCGGCGCCGGACGTTCAGCCAAGGTTGACAGCCTATATTGCGAAGTAAATGAAGGTTTTAAAGCATACGGGGCAGGCGGAGTTCATCGGCACACTCCAGAAATCGAACAGGAATTGTCACTGCTGGCTGGTGAACCGTTGAAAATTACATTCACTCCGCATCTGGTGCCGATGGACAGAGGTATTCTTGCCACGATTTATGCGCTGCCGATAAAATCAGTCAATACGGAAACAATTGCCAAGTTGTACCGCGAATTTTATGCTGGAGAGCCCTTTGTAAGGATTCTAACAGCTGGCACTCTCCCTTCTACAGCATTTGTTCGCGGCTCGAACTTCTGTGATATTGCTCCTCTTGTGGATGCCCGTACCGGTCGTATTATAGTTATTTCAGCTATTGATAATCTGGTAAAGGGAGCATCAGGGCAGGCGATACAGAATATGAATCTTATCTGCGGGTTCCCTGAAACGATGGGACTTGAAGGCCTGGCGCTGTTTCCCTGAACTATGTCCTTTCTACCTACCACAGAAAAAGAACTCCTTCAGCGGGGTTGGGCCGAACTCGACATTATCTTTGTCAGTGGCGATGCCTATATTGATCATCCCGCTTTCGGCGTACCGCTTTTGGCGCGCTGGCTTGAGAACCACGGTTTTCGTGTCGGAATTATCGCTCAACCTGACTGGCGCTCGAAAGAACCCTTCATGGCACTAGGTCGCCCCCGGTTGTTTTTTGCCGTATCGGCCGGAGCCATGGACTCAATGGTGGCCCACTACACTCCTGCGCGCAAACTGCGCCATGATGACGCATACACACCCGGCAACCGCCATGGCGCCCGACCTAATCGTGCCACGATGATCTACACCTCCCGCCTGAAGGAAGCCTTCAAAGACGTGCCGGTAGTGATTGGCGGTATCGAAGCATCATTGCGCCGTTTTGGTCACTATGATTTTTGGGAAAACAAAGTACGCAGATCGATACTGCTTGATGCCAAAGCGGACCTGTTGATTTACGGTATGGCCGAGCGAGCAATTCTGACCGTTGCCGAGAGGATGCGTGACGGCGAACCGCTTGATAAAATACACGATGTGCGCGGTACAGCACATTGCTGTGGCGCCTATGAAGGTGGTGCTCACGTCATTATCCCATCATTTGAGGAGATAGTGGCCTCCAAAGAAAAATTTGCTGAGGCTTTTCGCCTTGCCTATCTCCAGCAGAATCCATGGTCGGCTGAAGTTGTAACACAACAACATGGCAACCGGGTTCTGGTCTGTAACCCTCCCGTGTTACCCCTGACAGAAGTCGAGATGGATGCTGTATATTCTCTGCCGTTCGAAAAAAATCCACATCCATCATATAGTGAGACCATTCCGGCCTGGGAGCAGATCAAAACCTCCATTACCAGTCATCGCGGATGCTTCGGTGGCTGTGCGTTCTGTGCTATCACAATGCATCAAGGTAAAACTATCCAGTCCCGCAGCAAAAGTTCCATTATCACAGAACTGTCAGCAATGACCCGTAAGTCCTGGTTTCGTGGCAGCGTCAGTGATATCGGTGGGCCGACCGCTAATATGTATGGTCTTGGTTGTGACAACGCTGAAGCCATGAAAAAATGTCAGCGCGAAAGCTGTATATTTCCAAGTATATGCCCAAGCCTGCGTACCGGTGATAAACCCGCAACAATGCTGCTGCAGGCGGCACGATCCCTGGATGGTATCAAGCACACGGCGGTCTCCTCAGGGGTGCGCTACGATCTACTTGAACGTCAAGCCGCATATTTCACTGAATTGACTGCTCACCATGTCAGCGGTCTGCTTAAGATTGCTCCGGAGCATCTTGTCGATTGCGTAACTGATATCATGCGTAAGCCTGGCAAAAAAACATTCGAATCATTCCTTGCCCGGTTTCGTGCAGAAAACGATCGGCTTGGCAAGCGACAGTATATAGTGCCGTACCTAATTTCAGGGCATCCCGGTTGTACGCTGGCCGATATGTTTGAGCTTGCACTGGTACTCAAAAAAATGGGTATTAAGGTCGAACAGGTTCAGGACTTCACTCCAACTCCGGGTACTATTGCAACCTGTATGTTCCATAGCGGCATTGATCCAATGACAGGTAAGGCCGTTTACTCAGCCACAAGCGACCGTGAAAAGGGGTTGCAGAAATCTTTATTACTATGGCATATCCCGGCAGAAAGGATCAAGGTGCTGGAGGCATTGAAGGAGCTTGGTCGCGAAGGAGACGCGGGACTTCTATGGGGAGCTGGAGCAGAAACGGATCGCGGCACTCCCGCGTTTCGAAAGAATAAACCAACAAAAAAAGCCCGCTGAGTCAGCGGGCTTTAGCAACAACCGGATATCTGGTCGCTATTATTTTTTAACTACGTTAGCTGCCTGCAGGCCTTTAGGACCCTGGGTGATCTCAAATGTCACCGCATCGCCTTCTGCAAGTGATTTGAAACCATCACCGCCAATTGCAGAGAAATGAACAAAAACGTCCTCTCCACCCTCCTGCTCGATAAAACCAAAACCCTTTGTGTCGTTAAACCATTTAACTTTACCCTGTGCCATTTCCTGCCTCCTTTTTTGTCCGATCCTACGCCGGAACGATTGGTTACCGCCTAAGTTTCCGGAGTCTGATGCAGGAAAAGCGCAAAGCCTGGTCAAACACGTGCTACTTGCAACGTTCTGCAAAAACTTCCGAAACTACGTGTTCGAGTCGTTTATCACAGCCATAAAGCGGGTGTCAAGACAATTCACAACGGCCTCAACTAAACAGTAAAGTTGAATTCCATCCATAAAAACGCAGACTACAGTCGTTCACCAGTTGATTATGGAGACTTCAATTCTTCATTTTTGCTCTGTAGTTTTTTTACAAGCTTTTCATAACCGCTCGCGGTGATAATTTTGTTAAATTGGCTGCGATAGTTTGAGACAAGACTTACCCCCTCGATAACAACATCATATACCATCCATTTGCCTTCATGTTTAAACAGGCGGTAATCGAGAGTAAACTCATCACGGGAAGCGGTGACGACCTTCGACTTTATCTCCGCAAACTCATCCTCAACAATCTCCTTAATGTAGACTATTTTTTCATTATTATATGATTCGATCTTCCCGGCATACGAATTCTCTAGCAGGGTTGCAAAAAGCTCCGCGAACTGTTTTTTCTCTCCGGCTGTGCGTACATTCCAATGTTTTCCAAGCGAACGTTTTGCCATTTCAGAATAATCAAACATCACACTGATGGCCTTTTTAAGAGACTGGCGCCGTTTGACCTCATTTTTTTTCAGCTCTTTATCGGCCACAATACGCACGACTTCATCAACAGTTTTTTTAACCTCCTCTGTCGGGGTCGCCCAAGCAAGAGAAACAGAGAAAAGAGACGCAGTCAGTACCAGTATGATTCGTTTCAGCATGAGACCTCCATAAAATTACTTATCACTAATGCGCAACGGTTCGTTTGTGGCATAGTCAAGATTGGCAGCAGCAATTCGATAGTTGTAAATTGATTTAAAAAAGTCTGAGCGCATGGTGGAATAGGCCTGAAGCGCTTCGAAAATGTCTTTGGCCGGACCCATGCCAAAGTCAAAATTCGCTATGGCTGTGACCGCCCATTTTTTAGCATTCAAGTAAGCGCCACGCGTTGCTGCGGCACTGTTTCTGGCTTCAACCAGATCCAGATAATATTTCTTCACCTGCAGCGGAACGTTGATCTCAGCAAAATCACGGGTGCTGAGGAGGCGATTGTACTGAGCGCGTTCTCCGGCCACTTTAGAACCGGTAATGCCGAAATCCAGTTTCCAGCGTGCTCCGATAGCAACCCCGCCATTAAGATGTTTGAACGGGTCGCTGAAGTACGGATTTTGAATACGTTCACGCTCATCAGAATAGGCCCAGGAGAAAAGGCCGGCCATGAAAATATCGGGATAGTAATTAGCTTTGGCTGCTTCAACAAGGGCTGAGCGGGCCTTGAGCCCTTCGGCAATCTGAAGGAATTCAGGGCGACGGCTGCGGGCAGCAGCTATATAGGTTTCAAGAGGCGGTATTTCTACATCAACTATTACAAGGCGCTCGGTTCCGGTTTCCAGCGGTGCATCGGCAGGAAGGTTCAGCCGTGCTCGCAGAGCAGCGAGTGCGAGTGACTCCCCTTTTTTTGCTTCTTCAAGATACTTTGTGGCCATTCCAGAAAAGGCGTCAAGCTTATAGAGGTCCATTTCGTCAACGGTATCCGACCCCTGATTGAGTAGCTTCTGGGCTTTTTCACGAGCCCTGATCAGAATCTCCTCAACTTCCAATACCAATTCTTTCATCTCACGGGCCAGGAGTAACCCGCTATAGTATTCGTGCACCTTAAGGACGATCTCGTTGGCCCGCTGCTGCTTGCGGGAACGATCCACCTCGATACCATGTGTCGCGGCCTTCATGTTTTCCGATATTTTTCCAAAGGTGTAAAGAGGTTGGATGATTGTGGCATCGGCACTGGTAAACCAGGTAAGGGCATTGAAGCTGAAGGGTCTATCAGTTTTGATGCTTGGGTAAATATCAGAACGGTAGGCGATCGGCGCCGGTCCTACCAGTGTGGTGACATCCATCTGAGGAAAACGGTATGACTTGGCCTCGTCAAGTTTACTGTTAGCCAGTGCAATGTCACTATCGGCCTCGCCCAGTTCCGGGGCAGTTTTCAAAGCCATGCGGATACATTCTTCAAGCCCCATAACGGCTTGCGGTGCGGGGTTTTCGGCTGCGAGACTTACGCCGGTAGCAGCAATCAGCGCCCATGCGATCAAGCAGGTATAAAAAAAAGTTTTCATCGGTATATTCCCCTGCGTAGTTTACTCTACTTTGCCGTGGATGAATTTGCTGACCAGCTCTTCGATGTCGATAGCCGACTCGGTTTCACGGATGGTATCATTATTCTTCAACATCTTTTCAGAACCGCCCGGCCTGAGTTTGATGAATTTATCGCCGATTATACCGCTCGTGCGTACAGAGGCGATAACGTCATCAGTTATCTTTACACCGGTCTTGATTTTAAGATATGCAAGTGCCCTATCACCACTTTTTGTATCGAGGGCTATCCGGTCAACCTTGCCCACCTCAACACCGGCAACTTCTACCCGTGCTCCGGCTTTTAGTCCCGAAACCGAATCAAAACCGGCCTTAACGGAGTAAAAATCGCCACCGCCAATTTCCATTTTACCCAGTTTGATAGAGACATATCCCAGGCAGAGGATTCCGATCAGCATAAAGGAGCCGACCATCATTTCAAGTTTTACCATGTTCATATTTCGTACCTCGTTATAAATCTATACCATCTGAATCGGGCCGTCCAGGCTGCCGCTGATAAACTGGCGGATTGCAGGATCGGCAGAATTTATTATTTCATCCGGTGTGCCATGCTGCAGTATTTTACCTCTAAACAGCATGGCTACGTTTTGGGCCACATCAAAAATATCCGGTATTTCATGCGATACGATCACTGCAGTAAAGCCGAACTTGGCGTGAGTCTCCTTAATAAGCTGATGAATAGCCCGCTTTATGATCGGATCAAGTCCTGTTGTCGGTTCATCGAACAAGATTATTTTCGGGTTAAGTACAACCGCCCGTGCCAGGCCGACCCGTTTTTTCATGCCGCCTGACAACTCATCCGGGAATTTGTTCTCAATGTTTTTTAGACCCACATCTTCCAGAGCAGCAAGAACCCTGACACGGATCTCCTCTTTTGAAAAAGAGGTCTTTTCCTCTAACGGGAAGGCGACATTTTCATAAACAGTCATTGAATCAAATAGGGCTACATTTTGGAACAACATGCCAAACTTTTCCCTGATCCGGTTAAGTTCAGAACGACGCAGATCAATAATGCTCTCGCCCTCAACTTCAACCGCACCACTGTCTGGCTGCAGCAGACCTATCAGGTGCTTTAACAGCACACTCTTGCCTTCACCGCTGGGGCCGATTATGGCAGTGATCTTGCCGGCAGGAATGTCAAGGTCAAGATCGTCGAGTACCTTCTGTGATCCGAAGGATTTATGTACATTTCTCAGCATAATCATATCAGAGCAGTACCGACGTGAGAAAATAGTCCCACACAAGAATAATGACGGAGGTCAGAACCACTGACTCGGTCGTGGCTTTGGATACACCCTCGGCACCATGTCCGGCATAATACCCTTTGTAGCAGCCGATCCAGGCGATGATCACACCGAAGGAGAAGGACTTCAGGAAGCCGGAATAAACGTCACGCCAGACAACAGACTTTTCCATCTCATAAAAATAGGCTCCAGGGTTTACCCCCAGGAGTTTTACGCCTACCAACCATCCCCCATAGATGCCGATAACATCGAAGATGGCGCAAAGAAGAGGAAGAGATATCATAGCGGCAATAAACTTCGGCGTGACCAGATATTTGAACGGGTCAAGAGCCATGGTTTCCAGCGCGTCGATCTGTTCAGTGATGCGCATAATGCCGATTTCAGCCGTGATGGCGCTGCCGGCCCGACCTGTCACCATAAGTGCCGCCAGTACCGGTCCCAGTTCACGGATCAGAGAGAGTGCCACCGCTGTGCCCAGCATCCCCTCGGAACCGAACTTTGCCAGAGTGTAATACCCCTGCAGGCCAAGAACCATTCCGGTAAATCCTGCTGTCAATACGATTACGAACAGAGATTTTGTGCCGATAAAGCGCAACTGTTTCAACACATGTACCAGACTGCCCGGACGACGGACAATCATGTAGAGAGAATAGAGTAGAAACCAGCCCACCCGTCCTAGGTCGCGCACTATTGTTATGGTTTTATGCCCAAGTGCCTGAACCACGTGAATCCTTTGAATGCTGAAAATAGAGTAAAAATATACAGCAATGATCTGAAAAAGAAAAGTGTAACTTGATTAACATTTCCGTCCGGCGCGACTCGCAGGGAGGTTTAATCTGCCTCAACTCCGTTTGCCTCTAAGGTGGCTTTTGAGTTGTCAGATTCCTTTTGCTGCTTCCTGCTGAAAATCCGTGACACCAGCACAAAGAAAAATGGAATGAAGATCAAGTCGATGAAAGTGGCAGAGAGCAGACCTCCGGTGACTGCTGTGCCGATGGCGTTCTGGGCAGCTGCCCCGGCTCCTCGTGTCAGGGCCAGTGGCAGTGTGCCAAAGAAAAACGCCAATGATGTCATAATAACCGGACGGAGTCGGATTTTTACCGCAGACAGAGTCGCCTCGGTCAGTCCAAGCCCGTGTCTCATCTCTTCTTTAATGAACTGAATAATCAGAATCGCATTTTTGGTTGATAGTCCAATGGTTGTTAGAAGCCCGATCTGCAGATAGACATCGTTGGGTAGCACGCGTAGCTTAACAGCTGTAATTGCACCTACAAGTCCCAGCGGTATCATCAGCATGTTGACAAAAGGTATTGTCCAACTCTCGTACAGTGCCGCTACCGAGAGAAAAACAACCAACAGCGAGATGGCATAAAGCGCAGGGGCCTGGGCGCCGGCATTTTTTTCCTCGTACGAAAGGCCGGTCCATTCAAAACCGATACCGGTCGGCAGCTTGGCTGCCATCTTCTCCATCTCAGCCATAGCATCACCGGAACTTAAGCCCGGTGCTGCCTGCCCCATGATCTCCACCGACGGAATACCGTTATAACGTTCAAGCCGTGGTGAGCCATGCTGCCAGTGGGCAGTGGCAAAGGCCGAGAAAGGAACCATGTCGCCGGTGGCGTTACGAACCCGCCACGAATTAATATCCTCCGGCAGCATCCGGTACTGAGATGCCGCCTGGACAAAAACTTTCTTCACCCGCCCATTTTCGATAAAGTCGTTTACGTAGGAGCTGCCCCATGCGGTGGCAAGGATATTGTTGATATCAGCCTGGGAGACCCCCAGAGCACCGGCCCGCACATCATCAATATCAAGCTTGAACTGTGGGCTGTCATCCTGACCGTTGGGACGGACTGCAATCAGTTTCGGATTTTTAGCGGCCATTCCCAACAGCTGATTACGGGCCTCCATTAGCGCAGTGTGACCCAGACCTCCGCGATCCTGCAGCATGAAGTCAAAGCCGTTAGCCTGCCCCAATTCAACTACCGCTGGTGGTGAAAAGGCAAAAGCCAGACCGTCTTTGATACGCGAAAAAGCACCCATAGCACGACCTGCCACGGCAGGTGCTTTCAAGTCAGGGGTCTGGCGCAGCTTCCAGTCCTTCAGTCTGACAAAGGCAAGACCCATATTCTGCCCACGTCCGGCAAAGCTGAATCCGGCAACCGTGATTACCGAATCAACGGTTTTTTGTTCATGCTCCTTAAAGTGCTGCTCCACCTGTTCAATTACCTTCAGAGTTCGCTCCAGAGTGGCACCGGCAGGAAGCTGAATCTGGCAGACGATGAAACCCTGGTCCTCATCCGGCAGAAAGGCGGTAGGAAGACGGAGAAAGAGAAACACCATTCCGGCAACGATAGCGGCATAAACGACCAGATAGCGCACCGGCTTGCTGAAAGAGCGACCGACAATCGATTGATATTCCCCTGCTCTACGGTTAAACCAGGCGTTGAACCAGTGGAAGAATCCCTTGAACCACCCCGATTCACCTGCGGTATGGCCTTTTGACACCGGCTTGAGCAGGGTGGCACAGAGGGCCGGAGTCAGGGTCATGGCCAGCAGCACTGAGAGAACCATGGCGGAAATGATGGTGATAGAAAACTGGCGGTAGATGACGCCGGTGGAACCACCAAAAAAGGCCATTGGAAGAAAGACTGCCGTCAGTACGGTGGCAATACCCCAAAGAGCACTGGTGATCTGTCCCATAGACTTGATGGTGGCTTCTTTAGGTGGTAACCCCTCCTCGGACATGATTCGTTCCACGTTTTCTACAACTACAATAGCATCGTCAACAAGAAGGCCGATGACAATGACCAGAGCGAACATAGTCAAGGTATTGATGGAAAAACCGCTGACCGACAAAACTCCAAAGGTGCCCAGCAGAACTACCGGCACTGCGATAGTCGGGATCAGGGTAGCCCGGATATTCTGCAAGAAGAGGAACATGATGACAAAGACCAGAAAAACTGCCACGAAAAGGGTTTTGACAACCTCTTCGATGGAGATCTTGACAAATGGTGTTGTGTCATATGGATAGACTACCTTCATGCTGGATGGGAAAAACTTAGACAGCTCCTCCATCTTTGTCTTGACCCTGTTAGCTGTCTCTAAAGCATTGGCTCCGGCTGCAAGCCGGATTGCCATGCCACCCACCGGCTTGCCTTTGTAGCGGGCCTCAACATCGTAATTTTCGGTGCCTATTTTACATTCAGCAACATTCTTTAGTTTAACAGTAGAGCCGTCACTGTTTGTTTTGAGGATAATGGCATCAAACTGCTCGGTACTTTGCAGCAAAGTACGGGCGGTAATAGTGGCGTTCAGCTGCTGTCCTGCAGCTGCAGGAGTACCACCGAACTGTCCTGCCGAAACCTGGGCGTTTTGTGCCTGAAGCGCGGCGATCACATCATTGGTTGTCAGATGGAAATTGTTCAGTTTGATCGGGTTCAGCCAGATACGCATGGCGTTCTGAGAACCGAACATCTGTAACTCTCCGACCCCCTCAACCCGGCTGACTATATCCTGGATGTTGGATACGGCATAATCGGTCAAGGCATTACGATCCATGGAACTGTCTTCCGAAACAAGCCCTATTATGAGGAGGAAGTTCTTGGTGGATTTGACTACCTGAATCCCCTGTCGCTGAACTATCTGCGGGAGAAGCGGGGTGGCAAGCTGTAATTTGTTCTGCACCTGAACTTGAGCGATATTAGGGTCAGTACCGGCCTTAAAGGTGAGATTGATGGCGATCGCTCCAGCAGAGTCACTGGTGGAGGACATATAAATCAGATTGTCAATCCCGTTCAGCTTCTGTTCCACAACCTGGGTCACGGTGTCCTGCACGGTCTGTGCAGAAGCTCCCGGATACATGGCATTGATTGTGATCTGCGGCGGTGCGATTGGAGGGTACTGGGAGACCGGCAGCGTTTTAATTGCCAAAAGGCCGGTCAGCATTATCATGATTGCTATCACCCAGGCAAAGATCGGGCGATTGATGAAATATTTAGGCATGAAACGCCTCCTTTACTTTTTGGCAGCTGGCTGTGGAGTGGTCGTGGCAGGTAAGGCGCCAAACGGTACGGCCTTGACAGCGGTACCTGGGCGGGCTTTCTGCAGCCCCTCCAGTATTATGCGATCTCCAGCTTTCAGGCCCTCACTTACCAGCCAGTTTTCGCCAATGGTCTGAACCACCTTAATAGGTCGCGGCTCTACCTTTTCTTCCGCTCCCACAACCATTACCATGGCTTCACCCTTGGGGTTGCGGGTGACGCCACGTTGAGGAACCAGTATTGCCTGCTCACGGATCCCTTCCTCAAGAATGGCGCGGACAAACATGCCTGGCAGCAAGGTCTGTTTCGGGTTAGGGAAAGTCGCTCGCATGGTGATGGAGCCGGTGCTCTGCTCAACAGTAACCTCTGAGAAGTTCAGGATTCCCGTCAAAGGGTATAGTGAACCATCCTCCAGCACCAACTTGACCTGCGCCTGTGAAGCACCGCCGTTTTTTAGCATACCACTGGCCCGGTTCTGTTTTAATTTCAGTAATTCAGCGCTTGACTGAGTAACATCAACGTACATGGAACCGAGTTGCTGGATAGTGGCTAAAGCTGCCGGCTGACTGGCGGTTACCAGTGCGCCGTCAGTTACAGCCGAACGCCCGATACGCCCTGAAATAGGGGCCGTCAACTTGGTATAAGCCAGATTGATTCTGGCTGTTTCTACAACCGCTCTAGCTGAAGCAACGTCGGCCTCGGCTTGCTTCAGGGCTGCCTGAGCATCGTCATTATCCTGCTGACTGAGCGCATTAATCTTTACCAGTTCCTGATAACGCCCGGCTTTGAGACGCACCGAAAAAAGGTTGGCCTCAGCTTTTGCTTCAGCTGCCTTGGCACTGGCAAAGGCAGCCTGATAGGTCGCCGGATCAATCTGATAGAGAGCCTGCCCCGCTTTTACATCGGAACCTTCTGTGAACAACCGCTTTTGAATGATGCCGCCTACCTGGGGCCGTACTTCAGCCACCATAAAAGACGCTGTTTTTCCTGATAATTCGGTGGTAATTGCCATTCGCTGCGGCTGCACTGTTACCACGCCGACTTCCGGCGGACCGGCTGGCGGCATTTGGGCCGCAGGCTTCTTCTTGTCGCAACCGCTGACTAGAATGCTGATGGCGAGTATTCCACAACTGGCAAGTAATGTTGTTCTGTACGTGATTTGCATAGACACCTCTAAAAATATTTACGAATGAATGTTCATTCTTATTTGGTGGAAAAACAGCAGCAAGCTGAAATAGCTTACCTTTTGATGCCATCCCAGCAGGCATCAACGGTTCTGGCGATCATAGCGGAGTCCATGTTGACAAAGCCGAGGATATGATCTCGTGCCACAGCCAGAATGGGACCAAAAGAGAGGGCAAACAGGATTACCAGTGGCAGATCTTTTATAACCTGCAGGGATACCCCGTGTTCAAAAAGTTCGCGGAAGACATTACATCCCTCCTTCTTCCCTAGTATCTTGTCCCGACGATGTTCCACACCGTAAGGGGAATTATGGAACTGTTCCAGGTAGCGGAAGTCCAGTGGATTCTCGATGAAAAAATGCATTAGCGATGTACCAAGGTGAAGAAATCTCTCCCTGACCGGCTTGTCGGCTGCGTACTCCTCCAGGATGCCGGGGAACATCCTCTCTTCGAGATCCTGGTAGAGTTCGGTTATTAGCACATCCTTGTTTTCAAAATAGCGGTAGATTGTCCCGGCACCGACATTTGCATGCTCGGCAATTGCCGCCATTGGGGCGCCATGAAAACCGTTTTCAGCAATAAGCTCCAATGCTGCACGAACTATTTCTGCCCGCTTGTCAGGTTTTGTCATACCAACAACCCCCTTATATTGGAAGAATGAATATTCATTCCTATTAGCTCTGTTAGATTGATTGAGTCAAGTATTTTCTGTGAAATGACAATAAATGTTGTCACTCTGTCGAAGAAATCAGGCACAACCTGTAAAGCATTAGAGGAATACTTTACAGGATCCTATTAAAGGAGACTTTAGAAGGGAACAAAAACTATCAAAGGATTACGAGTTTTCAGTAGGAAAATTTAAAATTCCTTTGTCAAAGCGCTTGTAGCGCGCCTTGATGCTACGGAATAACGCTGTGCAATATAAGTATCAAAAATTCTATAGCGAGGGTGCTGACCTCCCCTTTAACTCATGAGCACATTCAAGCAGTGTTACTTTCAGCTTTGTTCTGGAAAGAGACTTTGATTCATGCCTGACAACTCCAAAGTCTTGAGGTTGATTTAAACGATCAGATGTCTCAACAGCCGACAAAACAATAGCCGGGATTGAAGTATTTGATGTGTGCACATGCTTCAACATTTCCAGACCATCCATCACCGGCATCATAATATCGGTAATTATTATATCTGGCTGGTGTTTATGGTAGGCAGCCAGGCCTTCAGCACCATCTTTTGCGGTAATCAATTTACCTACAAGATCAGTCAGGAACAAGCTGTACATCTCCCGCGTTACTTCATCATCTTCAACATATAAAACGGTAAGATTCTTCAGTTGATCCAGATTCTGATTACCGACTTCAATGGTTTTTCTCTGTAACAGTTTCGCCGGTGAGAGCCATTTCTCAAGGACAGCAGCAAGCACCTCTTTTTTGACCGGCTTGGGTATATAGTCATCCATCCCAGCTTCAAGGCACTTGTCACGATCTTCCTTACCCGTATTGGCTGTCATTGCGATTACCGGTAGATGATGATTGAGAACCCCCGAATCTTGAGCACGGATTATGCCTGTCGCTTCAAAGCCGTTCATGTTAGGCATCATGCAATCCATCAGCACCAGATCATAGTTAACCTTCGTCAGTGCATCCACCGCTTCTTGGCCATCTGCAACCACATCAGCGGTGTATCCGAGCGATTTCAATATATGGAGAGCGACTTTTTGATTGATACTGTTGTCTTCAGCCAGAAGAATACGTGCGGTGAGGTCGTCCAAACTGCCAACACTGCGAGGCGCTGTGCCAAGTGTAAGCTTGGGAACATCTTGAGCAGATTTTATGGCTTCAGCGATTTGCTTTTCAAATCGGGCAGTAAACCAGAAGGTTGAACCTTGTCCATCCTCGCTGACAACACCTATCTCCCCCCCCATAAGCTCAGCCAGTTGCCTACAGATGGCCAACCCCAGGCCTGTGCCTCCATATTTACGGGTGGTAGAGTTGTCTGCCTGGGTAAAAGGGAAAAAGATGGAGCTCAAATGGGACTCCGGTATGCCGATGCCGGTATCGCTAATTTTAAACATGATTGTCAGAAAGTTATCTTGATCTGATACAAGTGACGCAGCGACAGTAACGGCACCCCGCTCGGTGAACTTCAGGGCATTACCAACCAGATTGGTAATCACTTGCCGGATTCTGGTAGGGTCGCCTTTCATAACTTTGGGCAGAGAAGGCTCGATATTATAGGTTAGAATAATCCCTTTTTCGTCAGCCCGATAGGACAATAAGCGATTAATATCATCCAGTATCAGACGCAGATCGAAGTATATCAACTCCAGATAAAGCTTGCCCGCCTCAATCTTGGAAAAATCGAGGATTTCATCAATCAGTATCAGTAGATTTTCACCACTTCGAGAGATAATCTCAGCATAATCACGCTGTCCTACGCTCAGATCAGTTTCCAAAAGAAGGCTGGACATGCCGACGACCCCATTCATCGGAGTGCGGATTTCATGACTAATGGTAGCAAGGAATGAGCTTTTTGCCTCGTTTGCCGCTTCGGATTTGTCGCGAGCATTGGCCAATTCAAACATGGTCAGCTTAAGTTCCGTTATGTTTTCATGTGAAATCACGGCATAGGTTTCACTGGATATTGCAAACGCACTGATTTTGCACAGGAACCAGCGCTCTTCTGTCGGCGAATCACAGGTGTATTCTTTGGCAAACTCCCTTTGAGTACAATTCAATACCGACTTTAAAGCTGCATGGAACTCCTCAGCACCCGAATTATCCTGATGGTCCGTCGAACAGCATGCGTCCAGGTAGTTTGCCCCCTCGCCACAACTGCTAACTACTGCGTTGTTTTCTTCAGCAAAAGCATTCCATTGCCGATTGGTGATAACAATCTTTCCCGCAGAATCAATAACGCAGATATGGGCGCTTAACCCGTCAATGGTGGCACGCATAAACTGTTCACTCTTCTGTAGTTCATCTTCGGCCTGTTTGCTTTTGGTTATATCGTGTGTAGAGGAAAAAATTACTCTCTGACCTTGTAAAGTCATTAATTTAAGTGAAACGAACCCCCAGAACTCTGTACCATCAAGACGACGGTGTAGCCATTCAAAACCGATGCTCCCGGTGCGGAGTGCTTCAGCAATCTTTTCTGAAGCCACTTCTGCGGAACTGCGGCCATTCGGCTGATATTCTGGGGAGAAATTTGCAATTGACAGACCGTGGAACTGTTCGCAACTGCAGTGAAACAAATCATTCGCGGCCCTGTTGCAGTCAATAAAAACACCATCTTTGGAGATAATATAGGCATCCGGCGACTCGGTAAAGAGTTGCCGAAAACGGGTCGAACTCTCTTCCAGTTCAATTTCGCGGCGCTTGGTTTCATCGAGAAGAGCGTTGAAGGCTCCGCCTAACAGACCTATTTCGTCCGAGCTTATCAAATCAAAACGCCGTGATTTGTCTGAATCAAGATGTGATAATTCGCCAATCCTGCGGGTAAATACTTCCAGCGGTCGGGTAATGGTCGATCCGCCCAAATAGCTGAATAAAGCTGCCAGCATTATCCCCGCTATAGCAACAGCAATGTATACATTTCTGTACTCGGCTACCGGATGAAAGGCATTTTCTACCGGATAGTTCGCTGCCAGTATCCAACCGGTTGTGTGCAGGCGCTTGAAAGAGGTCAGGTAGTTGATCCCTTTGGAGTTGGTATTCTCTCCGGATCCTTCAAAGCCTTCTATAGCCTTATCAAGAAGTTTATTTAAACCGGGCTTAACATCCTGCTTCATGATACGTGATTTGTCCGGATGGACAATCATGGTACGGTCAGGTGCGATTAGATACATATATCCGTTTGCACCGAGCTTGAGATCATTCAGGGAGCCGAACAGGCTGTCATTTTCTAGCAGGCTAATATTGCCACAGAGTAGCCCGGCAACAGTGCCATCGGCATCATAAATTGGTGCAGTCATGACAATGGCAGGCTGATTATTCGTTAATGACACGAACGGCTTAGAAATATACGGTTTGCCGGTAACTATGGTTGAGCGAAAATACTCCCGATAGGCAAAAGAGGTGCCGTATAGTTTCGGATTTGCGGGGGCAGCGGCAATCATTACGCCGTTTTTATCCAGAATGTACAGGCTCGATCTGAAAATGGTACGTGTGGCAATGTGGCTCTTTAACCACAACTCTGCATCAGCACCTTGTGACACAAGTGCCGGTTTAGTATTAGCCGCAACGGCAGCAAGAATATTTTGAGCCTTGAGCATCTCATCATCGAGGGTATGTGCTTCTCGCGAGATTGTCGTGAACTGATGATCAAAAACTTGTTGCCGGATAATATTTTTGAAACAGAGGTACGTCACTACTGAAATAGCTATCAGTAGAAAGGATACAAAGGCGATATTAGCTACAACCAGTTTTTTTTTGATTCCTGCGAATTTCATGTGAGCCTCAAAACAATACGCGGGTCTAATACACAGACTATCTCCAGATCTTTATCCTTTGCTCTTACGCCTTGAATACTTATTACGTGCAGCTTTATTCATATACATAGGATTTTCCCCTGATATTATCAGCAATCCAGTTGTTCACCACAGCAAGCAAAACATCGCTATCGCAAGGTTTTGGAATGTGTGTGGAGATTACACCGGATTTAAGCGAGGCAATAATATCTTTGCCCGGTGCTACACCTGTCAGGAGAATGCGGAATGAATCCGGTTGCAACTCGCAAGTGGCGGCCAGGAACTCTATGCCATTCATGCCTGGCATCCGGTAATCGGAAATAATTACATCAAACATGCGACCATGTTGCAGAACAGCAAGTCCCTCCGCACCTGATTCTACGGTAACAACGATGCAACCTGTATCGACCAAAACTTTGCGTAGTGAGCTCAGAATGGCGGTCTCATCATCAACCGCCAGGATTTTTACCAGAGCCTTGTTTTGCATTGAGTCATTCTCCGTTCGAACTCGCGAATGTAACGCAGCGCTTCTTCATGGTTGACAGCGATAACGCAATCAAAATACTCCGCCAGCAACTTGTTCAGAATTTGCCGCGAAATAAAATCATCCTCTACTATTTAACATCTCAAGTGATCCTAAGATGTTAAATTCAGAACTTCTCAAACTCATCATCCAGATGATCCGGCCCGGCAGTGCCTAATTGAAGATGTACGCCGCCTGATGCTCGTTTGGCGGGACTTGTCGAGCTTTTTGCGTGCGCGATCTGCATCTTTTTTGCCGGTTTGCGACTACTTGCAGCCATCGAACTCCGCGTCTGATTGCCGATATTAAAGAAGCTGATCGAATCCTGAAGCTGCTCCGCCTGACTGGAGAGTTCTTCCGAAGTTGAGGCCATCTCCTCAGATGCTGAGGCGTTCTGCTGGATAACCTGATCAAGCTGCTGAATCGCCTTGTTGATCTGCTCAGCGCCGGTATCCTGCTCTTTACTGGAGGCGGCAATCTCCTGCACCAGCTGTGCAGTCTTCTGGATATCGGGAACCATCTTGGTTAACATGTCGCCAGCCTGCTCGGCAATCGCGACGCTGCGGGTAGATAGGCTCGATATCTCTCCGGCGGCGGACTGGCTCCGTTCGGCAAGCTTGCGAACTTCCGAGGCGACTACGGCAAAACCTTTGCCATGCTCTCCGGCGCGGGCCGCTTCAATGGCGGCGTTCAGAGCCAGAAGGTTGGTCTGTCGGGCGATCTCTTCGATGATGCTGATCTTGGAAGCGATTTCCTTCATTGCGGCAACGGTCTCAATAACAGACTTGCCGCCGTCTTTGGCATCGACAGAACTCTTGATGGAGATTTTCTCGGTCTGCATGGCATTATCGGTATTCTGACGGATGCTGGAGGCCATCTCTTCCATACTGGATGAAATTTCTTCGGCGGAAGCTGCCTGCTCTGTTGCGCCCTGGCTCATCTGCTGAGCGGTAGCAGAAAGCTCCTGACTGCCGGAGGCGACGTTGTTAGCGGCGGCCGTAACGTCGCCAACAATGCTGCCAAGCTTGGCCACCATTTCGTTGAGCGCCTGAGCAAGTTGGCCTATTTCATCCTTCTGATCCAGATCAATCTTCTGGGTCAGATCTCCGGCAGCAACCGACTGGGCAAAAAGGACACCCTTGCGCAGGGGATTGCTGATGATGTTGGAGATGAATAAACCGAAAAGGATGGAAATGAGAACGCCGGCGATACAGAGGCCGATCATAATGTTACTCGCATTCTTCGCAATAACCCCGTTTTCCTCTTCAGTCAATTTGGCCTGCTTCATCTTGGCTTCCTGAAGTTTATCAAGCATCTCCTGCTCAAAAAAAGCCGCCTTTTTGCCATCAACTTTTATTATATCAAGGGCTTCCTTGTCCTTATCGGCCATTGCCAAAGGGGTTACCCGATCAATGATCTGGCCATACCCTTCCCGACTCTTTTTAAATTCCTCAAAAAGCTTGCGACCTTCTTCTGTCAAAATTGTTTTCTCGAATGCAGCTGATTTTTCTGACATGTCAGCTCGTAACTTCTTGATAGTGTCAATCGCCACCTGCTTCTCAGCTGCATTATCAGCCTCCACAAGCCCGCGAATATTTATGCGAATACGCTGAAAAGCAGTCGACATATCGCCCAGATCGCTAATTGGCACGGTGATTTTGTTGTACATTTTATCACCGTTGTCATCGAGTTTCTTCAGTTCGACAATGCCAATCACGCCGATTACCAGAGCAATAAGCGCCACAACAACAAACGCCGATAACAACTTCACACTGATTTTCAGATTGTAGTACCAACTCATAATGCCTCCCTTTTCCTGTATAGTTTTTGAATCTAATTATTCCTGATCGGAAACAGCAGCCAGCTCTTCACTTGAAAAGACTTTATCAATATCCAGAATCATCACAAAGCGCCCGTCATGTTTTCCCATGCCCTTGAGAAAATCGGTGTTCAACTGTGTGCCAATATGAGGCGCGACCTCGATCTGCTCCGCTTCCATCTCGATAACTTCCTGTACCGAATCGGCAAGACAGCCAAGTACTACGGTCTCACCATCCATTGCCACCTCAACTACGATTATGCAGGTGTTGACTGTGCGCTCCGATTCACTCATACCGAATTTGAGTCGCAAATCGATCACCGGTACCACACTGCCGCGCAGGTTAATCACCCCTCGCATAAAATCCGGAGTCTGCGGAACCTTGGTAATTGTGGTGATCTCCAAAATCTCGCGTACTCTCCCGACATCAACCGTGAAGACTTCGTCGTCAAGCTTGAATGTCAGATACTGGGTTGCTTCTACTGTCTCTTCCATAAGGGATGCTCCTCCTTTTTTATTGATGCTATTAAAGGCGTGACATAAGAACGATAAGCGTGCATTAGGCTTCCATTTCCAGATAAAGGCTAACCAAAAAGCTCTCCGTACCACATTCAAACATGAGCGCCAATGTGTTCAGTGCGACCCCTACTGACATCATATATTCATCTCCTGATATCACTGACGGAGTTGAAAGTCGTACCTCATGACCTTCATTCACAAAGTGGTGCTTGAATGAACCACCCATCATATTTACTATTTCTCCAAGTGCATCATTCACTTCATCATCACATTCCGTACCATCCATCCCGAGCATTTTGCTGGTAAAGTCTATCGCCAGTTTTTTCGATGTATTGAGACCGATCATACCGTTGTAGCAGCCGGCGAATCCGACCAGCGCGGAGACACTATCAGTGAATTTAGTTTTCACATCTGCTGTTTGGCATGACGAGATCGATATCCCAACCATCGTGGAAAAGATTTCCCGTACATCGACATCAAGAAGCTTGATAAGTTGTTCTTCTGTGGTTTGAAGCTGGGCAAGAATTTCCGGGTTAATCATGGTGTTCCTTCCTTAAGATGTTTTTCCTCGACTCAACAATATAAACCTTCCAATCAGTGCGAGAATCTCTGGTGTTGCTGAAATATACAATGTTTGCTCCGATGGAGAATTCTACAGCTTAAACTGCCGAACCAACCGCTGCAATTCCTCGGCATTGCCGCTCAACTGTGCCGCTGCCGTGGCCGATTCATGAGCGCCTTGTGAGGTCTGCTGCACCACTTCGGTGATCTGCATCATGTTGTTAGAAATCTCACCGGTTGTGGCGGTCTGCTCTTCGGCTGCGGTGGCAATCTGGTTGACCTGCATGGCAACGTCATTAATCTGCTGCAGAATATCCTGTAACGCCTGGCCGGACTTTGCCGCTTCTTCAGTGCCGGTCTCAACCTGCTGAACACCCTGCTCCATTGCGGCAACAGCGCCTTTGGTTTCCCTCTGGATGGCTTTAATCATTTCGCTGATTTCTTTTGTGGCGCGGGTGGTGCGTTCGGCCAAGGCACGGACTTCATCGGCGACAACGGCAAAACCACGACCCTGTTCACCGGCGCGGGCGGCTTCGATGGCGGCATTCAGCGCCAGCAGATTGGTCTGATCGGCAATATCTTCAATGGTGCCAATAATCGCACCGATCTGATCAGAACGCTGCCCGAGGCCTTCTACTGTTTTGGCGGATTCCTGGACCTTCTGAGCAATCTGTTCCATTACGGCAACGGTTCTGCCAACAACCATGCCGCCGTCGCTGGCGGATTGGGAGGCTCGCTGGGCACCTTCGGCCGCCATCTGACAGTTCTGAGCGATATCACCTGATGTAGCCGACATTTCTTCACCGGCGGTGGCGACGGTGCTCGCCTGAGCGGCAACTTCTTCGGCACCGGTGGCGATATGTTCTGCGGTGGCCTGGAGCTGAGTGGACGCGGCGGCCACCTGGGTGGAGGTGTTGGAAATCTGGCTTATGATGCTGTGGAGTTTGTCGATAAAAAGATTGAACATCCGGCTGACCTGGGCGATTTCGTCGCTGCCGCTGGTATCAAGGCGTTTGGTCAGATCCCCTTCTCCCTGGGCGATGTCAGTGGTGCGTTCCAGAAACACGGCCAGAGGTTTGGTGATAGAGCGGATGATTATGGTGGCCAGGGTGAAGGCCAGGATGAAGGCGATAACGGCCAAGGCAACAATTGTATTCTGAATTTTGCCGCTGCTGGCAATCGCATTTTTAACAGTCGCTTCCATCCGTTCATCAATCTGCTCGGCAAATTCCATTATCATTTTTTGGCCTTCATCAGCCGATTTTTTGTAAGGCCCCATGGCCATGTTGCCATCTTGCGGTGTGTTTATCTTGCCAGCTTTGATCTCTTCGTACACCTTGTCAAAACCGGCTTCGTACTCTTTTATCAGCTTTGCGATGGTGCTTATTGTTTCTTTATCTTTGGGGGTATCCACAAGTTTTGCCAACTGCTCCATCTGCTTGTGAAATCGTTCGCCGTTGTCATCAAACTTTTTCATGTATTCGTCAGTCTTTACGCGGTCCTCGATGTTCAGGAACAGATCTTTTTCATAACGGCGAAAGATGTTCATGTTGGCGCGGGTGCGCTGAGCATATTCCACCTGCTTGGCATCATCGTGTGCAACATCAATGAGGTGCGCTTCCAGTTTTTCCATGCCGATGTAACCGGCGGCACCGATAATGGCTATGAACAACAGCATGATGATAAAGGCGACGATGAGGCGGGTACTGATTTTTAGCTTGGTAAGCATTTATGTCTCTCTTTTTTGCGTGTTATTTTTTATCTTTATGTAGCCATCTTTTCCTACAGCTCCCCAAAAGGCTCCCGTTCGTCGTCCGAAAACATTCGGTCAATATCCATGATGATAAAAGTCGTTCGGCGTGGTTGAACACACCCGTAATGAACTCCTGACCGACGCCACCTGATAACACCATCGATGGTGGCGGCTGGATTTCGCTGCTGTGGATGCGGATGACTCCGGTAACGGCATCCACAATGAAACCGGTCAGGCTACCACAAACATCCATGATAATTATTCTTGTCTGGCTGTTTTTTGCGCTCTCCATCAGATTGAAGCGCCTGCGCATGGAGATGTTTTGTGTGACCTTGCCGCGCAGATTGATGATGCCCTCGACATGCATTTAACAGATAGCTGTAATAATATTCATTAGTGTGTGCATAATAACCGCAGTTCTGCCAGCTGTATATTCATACAAATGACTAGAAGGAAAAATAATTTCAGATGGATTTGTTACTAAAAGAAAAAGGAGGAAGGGATTAAACAGTGGTCATTAATTCAGTAATAACCGCCCAGCGGGCAAGATTTGCTGCATTTGGAACATCGAGTTTCTTCATCAAGTTCGCACGGTGCACTTGCACGGTATTGATCTTAATTCCTAATCGATTGGCAATTTCTTTGGAAGTATAGCCCTGGCCCACCAGAATCAGGATTTCCTGCTCCCGTTCAGTAATCTGTTGGGTCAGTTGCGCAAATTCCTCATGAAGAGCGGTTGTTTTATCGTGTCGATAAATTAACTTAAAACGATGCAGACGCGCAATAACCGCAGATATCAACTCTTCGGAAGAAAACGGTTTGGTCAGGTAGTCATCGGCTCCTTTGCTCATGCCGCTGCGTTGGTTGCTGCGATCCGATAGGGCGGTAACAAAAATAAAGGGGATATCGGCGTGGCTGCTGTCTTGCTTCAAAAACTCAAGTACAGAGTGCCCATCCATTTCCGGCATCATGATGTCACATAAGATAAGATCAGGACAATGTTCATTGATCATGGCAATGCCTAAGGCACCGTTTTCTGCTGTCCGGACATTAAAACCCTCCTTCTGAAGAATCAGAGCCGTAGAATTACGGCATGGAGCATCGTCTTCAATTATCAGAATTGAGTTCATGGTAATTGTTCCTCTGGTACAGAAATAGTAACGACAGGAAGTTGTACTTGAAATATTGTCCCATCTCCGACCCCGCTTTTCAATGAAATACTCCCGTTTAATGACATCACGGCCTCTCTCACGATGGACAACCCCAAGCCGAGACCTCTCCTCGCATCTACGTTACTGCTACGAAAGAAAGCCTCAAATATCTTTTTATGGTCTATTTCGGGAATGCCAATGCCGGTATCTGCAACATCTATCAGCAATTCATCCCCGTTCCGTTTGACGCGAAGAGATACGCTGCCGCCTGCCGGAGTAAAACGGAATGCATTGGTAAGAAGATTTTCCAATAGCATTCGGAACAAAACTCCATCAAAGAAACCTGTTCCACACTCAGAAGAGATATCACTCTGAAAATGATGATCTTTACTCCAGACCTTGTGTACCTCGTCAGATATTGTAGCGCACATCTGACTAATGTCCAGCAGCGCTGAAGAGGTAATACTGGCATCTCTTTCCTGCCTGTTGTAGGCAGAGACAGAATCAATGAGAGATGAAAGCTGATTTGCCGCATTTCTTATCTGGTTATGCTGTTCAAGCTGTTCATCCGTTGAAAGACGACCCTCGTACTGCTCAAGGATGTCCATGCTTATGGTGAGTAGGTGAAGCGGTGTGTGAAATTCATGTGCCACAATGGACAAGAAGCGGCTTTTTGCCAGAGTTACGGATTCTGCCAACTCTTTAGCCTGAAGAAGTTCTTCTTCGGCCTGTTTTCGTTTGGTAATACTGTGATAATTGAGCAATACGCCATTTATCACCGGATTGTTTACAAGATTTGTGGCGGTAAGGTGGATCGGCAAATAACTGCCATCTTTGCATTTGTACCTGTACTCTACCATTTTAACCGAATTATCTTTTCCAAGTAGGGCAAAGAATTCCTTTTGGATTCGTTCCAGATCGTCAGGATGAACAGTCAACCACCCATCTGTGCCGATAAGGTCACTTGGTTGCCAGCCAAACCATTTTTCGATATTGGAACTGTTATACTTCATATAACCGTCAACTCCGAGAATGCTGATTACGTCGGAAATATTGGATATCATTGTACTCAGTCTTTCTTCGCTCATCTGTAATGCTTTTTCCGCCTGCTTGCGTTCGGAAATGTCGTGAACTATTGAGAAAAGAAGTTTCGTCTTTAAAACGATTACAGGGGTTGTATGTACCTCGACAGTTTTCATGGTGCCGTTTGACAATCTGTGCGGGAAGATGAAGTGGTTAACATGCATATTCAGAGCGCCTGTTCGTTCGAATTCTATCTGCTCCGGAGAAAATTGGTTGATATCACTGATGTTCATGGTGAGCAGTCTCTGGCGAGGATAACCGTAAAACTGCTCCGCCGCCTGATTGGCATCAACAATTTTTCCGGACACTGGTTCAATTAAAAGCATGATGGCACTATGGCTGTAAAACATGCTCCTGAAACGCTCTTCACTCTCCTGCAGCGCACCTATAGTGCGGCGGCTCAATTTTTCCGCCAAGCCAAGCGAGGCTAATAATATCAAAAGCAGTATTGTCAACTTGCTGGAATAATTGTCGTACAGTTTTTTCTGATACGGCGCCACAGGTTGTTCCAAGATTAATTTCCATTCAGCCTTGTCGCCTATAACTGCTTCAATACAATAAAATGATTTCTTCCACCGTTCCGAGATTGAGATATTGGACGGAAGCTCAGGAATCCACTGGCTGAGGTCTTTGTCCAATTTTGTGAGTGTACCCTTTCCACGCACAAGGGGTGACATTACTTTTTGATCGGTCCGGTTAGTGAGGATAATGTTGCCGTTTTTATCCAGCAGCGTGAAGAGTGTGTCATTTTCTGAAAGGCTCTTGGTAAGTTGCTCCGCTATTTGCTGTAAATTAAGAACACCGGTTATGTATCCGGAAAACTTCCCTCTAACAACAATCGGGGCAAGCATAAGCACTTTGGGGCCTGGAGTGCCAATTTTGCCCATATAAACATCGGACAGCATCGATTTTTGTGTCCGTTCAAGCAGACGAAAATAGGGACGGTCCTCAAAACTGATGCCTATATTGCTCGCTCCCGTCTCATCAGTCAGAGGAGCATAAGCGATGGTTACGGCAGAAGCATTCAACATTCCAATCCGTTCTAAATTGGGGTCTGCCTTTTTTGTCAGTTCAAGGTAGGGTTGCATCTGTTCGGGAGGTCTTGACGACGCCATATCAGCCAGAGCCTCTACGGCTGTTTTTCTGTTGTGCTGCCAGGTTTCGATATAATGATCGAGTCGCCTGCTGATACTGAAGAGAGACCGTTTGATGCTATTATTAGTCTCAGCAAAATCGCTTCTGCTGGAAACTGCCAGCAAAACCAACGCCGGACAGAGAACGAAAAAGGCCAGCAGGTTGTAGATTACTTCATTATACGGTACCTTTTCCGTGCGAGCGTGAGAGGCAAAACCAGAGAAAACCAAGCGGGCGACCAGAGCATTCGCGATACCGTTTATCGTCTGCTTGGTCATGACAAAGTAGCAGTTGCCGGGCGTGACTTGCATGACTAGGTGGTAGAACAGGTAAACCAGCGGCATACCGATAATCAGCCAGTAGAGGGCATCAGCCAGTACCATCCCCATTTTACGGCGACTCATAAGAAAACCGACTACTGCAACCTCAGCAGTCATGATGATGATTGCGTAGGGGTGATTCCAGAGGACATAGGTATAACCGGCAATGGCGGCAGCAGCTACAATACCGCGGCCAAGCCCGAAAAACTGCAGTGCCAGCATGGCAAACATGCTTCCAAAAATGAAGTCAATATTGAGGAAGATAGGGTATTTCAAATAGTTACCGGCGAGACCAGCAGCTATTAAGACTATGAACAGCGGGATGCGCAGTTTATAGGGCATAGTGATTGTTGGCAACATAGTTGCTCCTTAAGACAAGGGAAGCTTTGATTCTGCAAATTATCACACTGCTCATTTTTTTATAAGTACTTCAAATATTGGCGCTCACCCATTTCTCGATTTCACTCAAACGACTGGTAGGCGATCTTCAAAAAAGGGTATGAAAATTACAAGCTGTAAACTCGCTTAATGAGCCCAGCCATCATTGCAGAGGCACTTTGACGGCACCCGTTAGAGTGCCTTTTTGCATTTCCGGCTACCTGTCTTAGGGTCAATCTGGATGCTATTTGTCAGGGGGGAAGGCGGGAGGTAGGCTGTACAAAATGGTGACCGGACGGAGGGAGAAGAGAGGTGGGGCATATTTACAGACTCTGCCCCACGCTTTCATCACTAGTAGTTACTTAATCCGCCGAACAAATCTAAAACAATATTACGAATAGCCGGCGATCGCCAGACAACGGATTTACAAGAAGATGCACGCTTGATATGCAGGTATAAATAAGCAGAATATTTATGAGGTCAAGGCCTCTGGTTCTGAAGACAACCGACCTGGACTCAAGTCTGGTAACAACCGAATGGTGATCGGATCTCCGCTGTGTGTTCTCCAGGCGGAGGAAAGTACTTTCGTATTTCCGGTGAGAGTGACAACATTTATTGTCATTTACCCAACCAATAATCCGAAGAAGCATCGTGGAGTATCCTTTGAGGAGGCAGCTACCTGCCTGCCTGCTAGATCCTATGTCGCTGGTTACGGAAGACCCGGACTCTGAAGGTGAACAACCCTTTATTCTTATTGGCATGAGTACAAATGTCCGATTATTGACTGTATGTTATGCTCTGCCAGATGAAAATACCATCCGCATTATATCTGCGCGCAAACCAACCAAAAGAGAGGAAGCCCATTATGCGTAAAGAATATGACTTCAGTCAGGGAAAACGGGCAGGCGTTATACCGCACCTTGCAAAATTACAGGCCGAAAACTCAAAAGGTAAAGTTCGCATCACCACCTATCTTGATGCCGACGTGCTTGATCTTCTTAAAGCCCGTGGCGAATCAGAAAATAAAGGTTATCAGACAGTATTAAATGAACTGTTGCGTAAGCAATTTGAAACTGAAAAACCTCTTGAAGATATACTGCGCAAAGTAATCAGAGAAGAGCTGAAGAAGGCCGCTTAAGGTTACAAAACAGGTAGGCTGGCAAAAATCAGTACGCTGCTATTCTCAAAACGGCCATGACTTCAATCGCTTTAACCGGTAATTTTAAAGATCCTTTTTCTTGCCTTCTTGAATTCTTTTATACGAAATCAGATTGCTGCCGTACACCTGTCATGATAGACAGCGTGAGGGCGAGGAAAAAAATGTAACATCTCGCGAATAGAGTTCAATGGCCTCTCGCATTACCTCTGAAGTACTCTTCTTAGTTCGCCTTGTTACCTCTTCAAGAACCGCTTTTTCGGCGTCAGTCACCCGAAGTGACAGGACATTATAACGTGGATTATCTTTAATATTATTTGGCATCTGTTTTCTCCGGGTGGTTACTTTGCGGGAGCTGGTTCAGCATCCAGCAGAAATTCGGGCTCATCGGCCTCAAGGTCGGTCTCATTATTCAATATCCGCTGCATTCTCGCCATATCAAGTTCATTCTCCCAGCGGGAGACCACCACGGTAGCAACTCCATTGCCAATCAGATTAGTGAGTGCGCGTGCTTCGGACATGAAGCGGTCTATACCAAGTATCAGCGCGAGGCCGGCAACCGGGATAGTCGGAATGGCGGCAAAAGTTGCTGCCAGGGTAATAAAACCACTGCCTGTAACTCCGGCTGCGCCTTTTGAGGTGAGCAGCAGCACGCCAAGAATGGTGAAGGTCTGAGTCCATGTGAGGGGGGTGTTGGTTGCCTGAGCAACAAAAACAGCGGCCATAGTCAGGTAGATGGAAGTGCCGTCCAGGTTGAAGGAATATCCGGTGGGGATAACGAGTCCAACAACGGACTTGGTACAGCCTAAATTTTCCAGCTTAGCCATCATACGTGGCAGGACTGATTCCGAGGAGGAGGTGCCCAATACAATCAGCAGCTCTTCCTTAATATATTTGATGAACTTGAAGATGCTGAAACCACAAAGCTTGGCGATACTGCCAAGGACGATAAAGACAAAAAGTAGACAGGTCAGATAGAAGCTCCCCATCAGCATGCCGAGTTTGGTCAGTGAACCAAGCCCGAATTTGCCGATAGTAAAGGCCATGGCGCCGAAAGCACCGATTGGTGCGGCCTTCATGATGACGCCGACGATACCGAACAGCACATGGGATATTTCATCGATGAATTTGAACACTACTTTGCCGCGCGAGCCGAGCATGGAAAGCGCAAAGCCGAACAGGATGGCGAAGAGCAGAACCTGCAGGATGTCTCCCTTGGCAAATGCGTCAACTACACTGTTTGGGATTATATTTATCAGGAACTCTACCGTGCCGGTCGCCTGCCCCTTTGAGGTGATTGCCGTCAACGCTCTGGTATCCAGCTTGGATACATCGGCGTTCATGCCGACACCCGGTTGGACGATGCTGACCACCAGAAGACCGATCCCCAGCGCGAGAGTTGAGACGATTTCAAAATAGAGCAGCGCTTTTCCGCCGACCCTACCTACTTTTTTCATATCATCCATGCCGGCGATGCCGGTCACGACGGTGCAGAATATTACCGGGGCGATAATCATCTTGATCAGCTTGATGAAGCCATCTCCCAGTGGTTTCATGGCAGCGCCGGTTTCGGGGTAAAAATGTCCGACGCAGATGCCGATGCTAATGGCGGAAAGTACCTGAAAGTACAGATGCTGATAAAACTTTTTACCGTTCATGTTGAGGCTCCTTTATTTGTGGGGTTAGTTGATGCTGTTATTTGCTATTTCAGATTACCGACACAGGTATTATCCTCACCGAAAAAAGGATAGGGCGTGTACCGCAGGACTCTTTGATGTTCTCTAGGCAGTTGCGCTTCAGTGTCAATCAATTCCATGGCCATTTAACAACTCCTTCTCGTTATCAGCTACAGTGTGCTTTTGATCACCTGCTATAACGATATGTTAGCAATAGGAATGCCAGTAATGTATACAATTTTAACTAGCTGTTATTACAGATAAAAACCGCTGGATGGAAGCTGCTGGGTTAAAAAAGAGGTATAACCGGAAGATTGGGGGTTTGTCGTTAAACGAGGTATTAGCTAATACAATCAGCATGTTGAATGTTTATAACCGCAGTTATAATCTATAACCTTGGTTATGCCCATTCAACGCGGGGGTGCAGAGAAAGGACATTAGAACAGATTTTTAAGCAAAATTAAATGACAACTCTGAGCTTAAGGCGCTTGCTGAGGGCCGGTTGGGAAATTCCAAGTAGACGTGCGGCAATGGTCTGGTTACCGTTGGCACGAGACATCGCTTCTTCGACGAGAAGTTCGGCCGCTTCACCAAATGTGGGCAGGTGATCCAGGCCGGCAAAGAGATTCTTTTCCGGCCCGGCCAGCGCAGCTTGATTCTGCTTCGTTTCCGGATGGATTATTGTCTTCAAAAAAGTATCCATGGAAAGGACCCGGTCGCGGTGGACGCTGACGGCGTTGTAAACAAGAGCCTTAAGTTCGCGAATGTTACCGGGGAAGCTGTAAGTCGCCAGTAACTGCAGTAGCTCTCGTGGAGGGGTTGGCTTCTTCTTGCTTAGTGTCCGGGCGGCCTCCTCCAGGAAATGATCCAGCAGCGGTGACAGATCACCTTTACGCTCGCGCAGCGGCGGGACATGCACCATATGGGTGCAGAGACGGTAGTAAAGGTCGCGTCGGAACGAACCGTTCTCCTGCTTAAGCAACAGATTCTGGTGTGTGGCAACAACAACGCGGGCTTTGAGGCGCTTGGGGCGGTCACTGCCGAGCGGGAAATATTCCCCTTCCTGAAGCAGTCTGAGCAGCTTGACTTGGGAGGCGACGCTAAGATCGCCTATTTCATCCAGAAAAAGCGTGCCATCCGCTGCTTCCTCTATCATGCCGCGCCGCGGTTGGTCAGCCCCTGTGAAAGCACCGCGCATATGTCCGAATAGAGTGTCGGCGAAAACCACATCATCAAGACCCGCTACATTTACCGAGACCAGCTCACCACTGCAGCCGCTCAGTGTGTGGGCAGCCTTGGCAATCAACTCCTTGCCGACGCCGCTCTCACCCAGTATAAGCAAAGGTTCCGTACTCAGGGCGACAGCTTCAATATAGGAAAAAATGGCATGCATACCGCGATCAGCCGTGACTATCCCGGCAAAGGCGGAAGGGTTTTTCAACTCTCCAGACAGCATCCGGCTCGACATCTCACGGTTCTGCCGCTCCAGTTCCAACATCCGTATCGCCCGCAGGACGCCGCTGATAAGCCGATCCTCTTCAACTGTTTTGACAAAATAATCGAATGCTCCCTGTTTGATGCAGTTCACTGCGCTCTCGATTTGGTTCATGCCGCTGATAACAATAACCGCTATTTCAGGATGGCGCTCTGCAATCATACCGATCAGCTGATCGCCGCTCAGATGTGGCATGGTCAGATCGAGCAGTACCAATCCTATTTCGTGCCGTTCGAGCAGTTCCATCACTTCGCGGCTCTCCTGGCAAGTGATGATGTTGGTAATGCCGGCGGAACGTTCAAGAGTAAGACGTAGTGAACGGAGCCAGGCCGGTTCGTCATCTACCAGAAGAACTCCGAAGTGTGGATATAATGATGAATTCATTTTTTACTCCTGGTCGTTACCGGAAGGGTCAGGGTCACAGTTGTGCCGTTGCCTGGGGTGGAGGTGAACTCCAATGTGCCGTTGTGCTCTTTAACAATGGTAGCCGAAACCGAGAGACCGAGCCCGGTGCCGCCGCTTTCACGTTTGGTAGTAAAGAAAGGGTCAGTCAGGTGCGGGATATGTTCCGGCGCAATGCCGAGTCCTTCGTCGGTAACGCTGAGCACCACCGTCGCTGCTGTCTGGTCATGAGTGGTGGTCAGAGTAATGCAGCTTTCGGAATTCGGCAGCGCCTGGCAGGCATTCAAAAGCAGATTGACTACAACCTGTTCAATCCGCTGGGCGTTGCCAAGAATTGAAGGGAGGAGAGCCGAGTAATTCGCTTCAAAGCGGGTGGTGGCCGAGCGGAGTGAAGAGTCAACCAGGCGGACGGCGGTCTGTACCACAACATTAAAATCTACGATTTCACTTGCCGCCGACGTATCCTGCCGAGCGAAGTCCTTCAGTTCCTCAACAATTCTTTTGATACGGTTGGCCCCCTCCTGCATCTCCTCCAACAGATGAGGAACCTCATCACGCATGCGGGAGTAAGGTAATCCACCCAGGGTAAAATCACCCTGATTCCGGAAGCGGGCTTCGAGTACCTCTTCAGCGTCCTGATACACATCGCGTAATATCGGCATATTGAGTAAAATCAGGCCGTTAGGGTTGTTGATTTCGTGAGCGACTCCGGCGACAAGGATGCCCAGAGAGGCCATCTTGTCAGCTTGAACCAGTTTGTCCTGATGGAGCTTCAACTCATCAAGGGCGCGTTTGCGCTCGGTTACCTCCAGCGCCAGTTCTTTCGTACGCTGGGCAACCCTTTTCTGGAGAGCCCGCGACCAGACCACCGTCCCGGTGAGGATCAGGAGCAGTGGCCCCAGCACCATAATTCCATACCAGACAACCTTTTCCCAGGCCACTTTAGGGGGGCCAAGGACGCCAAGCCAACGGTCGTAAATTTCCTGGTACTGACCGGTTTTCTTCAGGATGGCCAGGCCTTCTTTAAAGCGGGCCAGCAGCTCTTCGTTTCCCTTCCTTACAGCATAGCAATATTTTTGGGTTGATATGCTTTTTGCCACCGGTACCAGGTTGGAGAGTTTGTGCTCGCGGATAATGTACATGCCGGGAAGCATAGCCAGTACGGCATAGTCATGTTTGCCGGAAGCCAGCAGTCGAAGTGCATCCGCTGGAGTATCGGTCATGTTGAGGTTGGCCGCAAAACCAAGTGAAGTCAGATAATCGTGCATAATGCCGTCACGGAACACAACGATCTCTTTTCCACGCAGCTCTTCAACACTTCTGACCGATGGTGTCTCTTTTCGGGCGAAAATTGCGTGATTTATTATGGTGTGTGGCGGGGTGAATGCGAGAGTTCTGGTCCGATCTTCAGAGAAGGATATCCCTTGCAGAACATCCACTGAACCTCCCAAAAGGGCATTACGCATCTCGGACCAGCCGCCGAAACGGAATTCGACCTTCATCCCCATTACGTCGGCAATAGCACGGGTGAGATCAACATTATAGCCGCTTGGCCGGCCATCTTTATCAAGAAATTCATACGGTGGATAATCACGATCACCACCAACAATTATAACCGGCTGTGATGCAACATCGATCTCGGCAGCGGTGATGAAAAAGGGACAGAGGAACAACGATAGCGCTATGGCAAGCGCAGCGATATTTTTTGCCAACGTTTTATTGTGGTGAGCGATGTGTGGCATCAGGTAGATTCCCGGATGTTTTTGGAGGTATGTTTGCTGCCGGGGCGTTGTTTGTTATTTTGCTATATCAAGTAAGATGCCTTTCGACAAATATTCACCAAGCCAAGAAAGCGAGTCTATTCGATATCCATCATCCATTATAACGTCGGTCAGGATGATGCTTTCGGGAAATACCTGACACCTGGCAGTCCTGTAAAATCATTGTCCTGGGTCCAAAGGGTTGCGTCATTTGTCTGTGCCGTGGCCAGAATAATACTGTCGGCCATTGGGAGCTTTGCCTCCAGGCTCAGTTTCGCAGCCAGCAGAGCTATTGATAAAGATAATTCGATGATTCTACCCTGCTGCATTAATGCCGTCGCCTGGAGTGCCGAGTCTTCTCCGCGTTGACGATAGATAATTTTGAATACCTCGTACATAATAATTGTCGGCACCAATAATTCCGAGACGTTGCCAAGCGTTTCCGCAAAACAGTCTGCATTAGGGCCGTCCGAAAAATACTCAAGCCATCCAGATGAGTCGACGATGTTCACAGGCGGTCATCCTCTCTGCTTACGGTTGTATCAATCCCCTTAAGAAAACCTCGCATTTCCCGGATATCCTTGGACGGCATCAACTCAATCCTATTGCCGTAGGCTATGACCTGCATCATCTGCCCGGGGATGAGATGCAAACTTTCACGGACATCGCGCGGAATCACTACCTGGTATTTAGGTGAAAGTTTTACGGCATTCATGATTTGCTCCTATCGATAGGTAATTCGTTAAACAATATAATATTCGATACAAAATACAATAGCAAATCTTGATTACTCTGCCCTTATACTTATCGGTGAAGCACCATATGCCAGTCTTTCAGAATTGCGCCTGACTTCAGACCAGCTCTTCTATCGTGCCGCCCGGTTTAAGGGCAAACCGGCTTCCGCGCCATTCAACATGATTTCCCAAAAAAGAGAGAGCCCAGGTAAAAAATGCCAGCATGTCCCGCAATGGCAGCAGCCATAGCCAGCGCGGAAAGAGGTTGTCTCTGACAAACCTGCGGCTAAAGAGGGTGCTGATGCTCAATCTGACTACGTACAGCAGCGCCACGGCAGCAGCTCCAACTGCCGGTGACGGGGCCAGCAGCGTTGCCAGCAGTACGGCCGGAAAGGGCAGAGTAATGCCCGAAGCCAGATAACCTCCCGGCCGACTGACCCTCATGGTGCGGGCCCAGCGCAGCTGCCGTGACAGTACAGCCATAAGATTTTCCGGTTTAATGACACTCTCGACAAAGCAGGGGTCAAGGGCAATTTTCCATCCGGCGCGATGGATTTTGTTGCCAAGCTGATAGTCATCGGCCAGATAAGCGGACAGCGCTTCAAAGCCCCCGATTGCCAGCAGCGCCTCCCGTCTTACCGCCATGGATGCGCCAAGGGCAAAAGTAAGCCCCTCCAGTTGTCGGGCTACCAGGACATTGGGAACCATCTCGGCGGTAAAGCCGGTCGCTTCAAGAGCGGTTGCAATGCCGTGGACGTCAGAGGTGCGATAAAGCGACGTTACCAGGCCGATCTGCGGGTCAGCAAAGTGTGCGGTAACCGAGCGGAGGTACTCAGGCTCAACATTTATGTCGCTGTCACTGATAATAATGATATCGTGTCCGGCCTGCGGAAACGCATTGATAAGATTGGAAACTTTCTGGTTCGGCCCATGCAGCGCCGGGTTAATTACGAGCTTGATATCCTGATTGGTGAAATCATCCCTCAGTTGCCGGATGATCGGAATAGCAGCGTCGTCAGGTGATGCGACGGCAAACACAATCTCCAATTTCCCTGAATACTCCTGGCAGCAGAACGAGGCAAAGTTGTCGTAACTATCTTTATCCATCCCTTTGACCGGCTTTATGATTGAAACGGCGAGGGGCCTGTGATTACGGGCAGGATGATCATTTTTGTTGAAATATTTCAGGGCACACCACAACGAAATCAGTGAATAGGCGAGTGATGGCAGGATAGCTATGAAGGGTAGTAAATTGTGCAGCATGTCAGAGCACCTTCTGGACAAGGAGCAGATAAGGTGCGTCCGGGGTGACGTTGGCCTGTCCCATGCGCCAGCTGTGATAAGCGCGCGGGTCCAATGTTGTTGCCCAATTCTCTACCGCAGACTGTTCCTCCGCACCGCCGCCGTGGCCCGGATACACGGTTACAATCACAATGCCCCCGGATGCCAAAAGCTGCAGAGATTTTTCCAATGCGATTCCGGTTGTTTCGGGACGGGTAATAATGCAGCGATCCCCCCCGGGTAGATAGCCCAGATTGAACAGCACAACTTGTAGCGGTGCAGAGACATGCTCTGCCATCTTTTCGTGTCCGATATTAAGCAGTGTTACCCTGTTTAACAGCTCCGCTTCGGTCAGGCGTCGGGAGGTTTCATTAATTGCCTGCTGCTGAAGGTCAAATCCCCATACCTGGCCACTGATGCCGACAAGAGTGGCCAGCACCAGGGTGTCATGGCCGTTACCACAGGTTGCGTCTACAGCACGATGCCCGTCACGGACAAAAGTGTGTAAAAACAGGTGTGAAAGCGGCACCGGTCCGCGCAGAAGCGGTATTGTGGGGGGGGGAGCTGTATTCATAGAACCAGAGGTTAGCAGAATCATGGGGCTTTAGCCACTGGGAATTTGTTTGTAATCGTTCGCTAAAAAAGGTACTACGACAACATGATACTAAGAAAAACAGTCGGAAAAGAGCAGAATAATCTTCGCCTTGACGATGCCATCGCTGCACTCTGCCCCGGGGTCAGCAAGTCAGAGGCGCGCCGCATCATCGATCGGGGAGGTTGTACGGTTAATGTAGCTCTGGTAAGAGTGGCGTCACGGAGTGTCAAGGCGTCTGATGTTATTGAGATCGGTGTTATGGAAACCGGGCGATTTCAGGAATTGAAAATGCCACCGGAGGCACTGCTCTACGAAGACGCCGGGCTGATTGCCGTTAACAAACCGGCCGGGGTCAACAGCCAACGCACCCCATATCAGTTGAAGGGGACATTGGAGTACTGGGTGTCGGAATATTTTAAAGCACAAGGGAATAATGAACCGGCTCGTGTTGTCCACCGTCTTGACCGGGGTACCTCTGGTGCAATGCTCTTCCCAAAGAACAGGCAGGCGGCCGCCTGGCTCTCAAAACAATTTCAGGATGGTCTGGTGGAAAAACTGTATCTGGCACTGGTGTCAGGTCGACCGGATCAGGAAAAGTGGACTGTAGACGCACCAATCGGGAAGGTCGCTTCGGCGCGTTACGGGATTGTCGAAGGAGGTAAAGCGTCATCGACCGAATTTAGAACGGTAGCCTCATCCGCTGATTTCTCATTGGTAGAGGCCAGGCCGTTGACCGGTCGCACCCACCAGATCCGGGTGCATCTTGAATCGGTCGGCCTGCCTATCGTTGGAGATGCAACCTATGGCGGTTCTGCGGCTGCTCGGATGATGCTGCACTGTTCAGTAATGAAGTTTCAGAGTTCAAAGCTGGTGGAAATTTGTGTAACGGCACCGCTTGATGGGGATTTTGCCGGGATGGTTCATAATTTGCCGAAGCTTTAGTCTCCAAAAACCTGGGCGCTAAAGATATAAATATCGCATTCCCCCTGCCAGGCATCCTCCGTCAGGCCGGCTTTGATGCAGGTGTGTTGTAGAAACTGGTCGCGATTCCAGCCGTATTCAGTTGCTACCTGCGGCAGCAGCACCCCGCGATAATTCCCCTTTACGATATAGATACCGTGTGTTCCAACCAGAATTTCGTCAACTGAAGCAGCCCTTGTCAGCGGAGAAAGAACGGAAATATCAAGCCTAAAGTCGGACAGATCATTGACCTTCATCGGATAAAACCTGGGGTCTCGGGTCGCGGCTGAAATCGCCATCTCCTGCACCAGCAGATACAGTGGCCGGTCAGAGATGAAATTGCCGATACACCCACGCAATGCCGCCTTCTGCTTGATCGTGACAAAGCAGCCGGAGTGAAGATTCAGCCCCGGTGAGGTCGGGGCAACTGCCGGAGTTTTCTGCTTGGTGACGAAGTCAATGATCGTGTTACGGGCGATTTCCAACAGTTCCTGCTGCTCGTTTTTGGTCAAAAGATCCGACATGGCTTCATCCCCGTCAATTCAAAAAATAGAATTACTAATAGCTCTTGCGCCGGAACAATCCCGTCTTGATACTGGTCACCCGGTCGAGGAACAGCACGCCATCCAGATGGTCCATTTCGTGCTGGATGGCAACAGCCTCAAATCTGCTGGCGGTAATTTCCTGAATGGTTCCGTCCGGATCGTTAAAGAGCAGCGTAATTTCGGTTGCCCGGTCGACGTCTCCGGTGTAATCGGGCACACTCATGCACCCTTCACGCATTGTGGCCAAGCCGCAGCGCCCCGTTATCTCCGGGTTTATCATGCAGAGTAGGCCGTGGTTATTCTCTTTCCCATGACGGTTTTTGGAGACGTCAACAACACAAACCCTCAGTGTGACTCCAATCTGTGAAGCCGCTACGCCGACCGAACCGGGCCCATCATGCATTGTATCTACCAGATCCTCAATCAGTCTATGGATGTTCTGGTCGATCTTTTCGACACGATTACAGAGTTTTTTCAATATAGGGTGCGGATAGCGTAAAACAGGTTGAACGGGCATAGCTAGAAAGCCACCGGTGTTATGATCCGAACGCTGATTTCCACCTTTAACTCTTTTTTAAGGGCGGCCAGTGTCTGCTCGATTCCTTCAGGGCTCTCTCCTTCAGGCAAAGCGACCTCCAGCATCAGCACATAGACCGGTTCTTCGGCTGTGCCGATCAGCTTGGTGTTCAGATCGGTTATGTTTATGCTGCGAGCGGCCAGCTCTTTAGTGACGTGATATACAATGCCCGGTTGATCGGCGCCGTAGACGGAAATCATGCAAATTTCGCTGTCGGTTTCCTGACGGGCTATTTCATCGGCATGGAGCGTGCGAACCCCAAGAGTCATGCCCAGTTTGTCGCAGATCGGTTTCAGCTCGTCAATCAGCCGTGACTTACTAAAAGGTCTTTTAAGCGACACAATCAGTATCATGGCAAACTCACCGGCCAGCATTGTGCAACTGGAATCGGCAATATTACAGCCGAGGTTAAAAAGGCCCCCGGTTATGGCTGCGACGATACCGGGACGGTCTTTGCCAACTACGGAGACAGCATAATGCAGGATATCGGACTGTTGCGTCATAATAAACCCCTTAATTAATAGCCTTGTCTGGTTATTGCATCAAAACGATTTCATCTGCAATTGTTTTTTTATATCTGTTATACTGCTTTCCGATTTAACACGAAAAAGGATACCCTTCATGCCTGCAATTGTCCCCTCCGTCTGTCCTCATGATTGTCCCGATGCCTGCGGTCTTTTGGTTACTGTCGAAAATGGCCGCGTCATAGCTGTCAACGGTGATCCGGATCATCCGGTAACTCGTGGATATCTATGCACCAAGATGCGTCATTATGAGCAGACTGTTCATTCACCGCGCCGCCTGACCACACCACTGCTTCGAACAGGCAACAAGGGGAGCGGGGAATTTGAACCGATATCGTGGGAGCGTGCTATCGAACTCATCTGTACCAACTGGCAGGCAATCATTGCCACGCATGGTGCGGAAGCGATCCTGCCTTACTCATACGGGGGTACTATGGGATTGGTTCAGCGTAATGCCGGCCATGCTTTTTTTAATAAGCTGGGAGCATCGCGTCTGGATCGCACAATCTGTTCGCCTGCCAAGGAGGCAGGCTGGAAGTCCATTATGGGGGGTACACCGGCAATGGATCCCGCTGAAGTCGAGCAGAGCGACCTGATAATCCTCTGGGGTGTTAATGCCGCAGCAACCAGTATCCACGCTATGGGCGATGCACAGGATGCTCGTCGTAGAGGTGCCAGATTATGGGCTATTGATACGTATCAGACTCCAACTTGCGAGGCTGTGGATGAAGCTTTCCTGATTCGTCCCGGGAGTGATGGCGCTCTGGCGCTGGCTATGCTCCACGTTATTAATCGTGAAGGACTGCTTGACCGGGAGTATATCTCTGTCAACGTGCTTGGGTTTGATGGGTTGACAGAACAGATTCTGCAGGATTGCACGCCTGGCCAGATGTCTGAAGTCTGCGGCCTGCCTGTCGGGGTTATCGAGCGGATGGCGCGTGAGTATGCCAGGGCAACGGCTCCTTTCATTCGTCTTGGTTGCGGATTAACACGCTATGGTAACGGGGCCATGAATGTTCGTACAATATGCTGCCTGCCTGCTGCAGTCGGCGCCTGGGCAAAGCCGGGGGGAGGGATCTTCATCGGCACTTCAACCGGAGGTGCCTTTCCGCTGCATAAGGTAACGCGGGAGGATTTTATGACAACCGTGCCGCGACTGGTCAGTATGAATCAGCTTGGTGCGGCGCTGACGGAGCTGGATACGCCGCCGGTGATGTCTCTGTATGTATATCACTCCAATCCGGCAGCCATCGCGCCCGATCAGAATGCCGTTATCCGGGGGCTGGAGCGAAAGGAATTGTTCACCGTTGTCCATGAACGCTTCATGACTGATACCGCGCGCTATGCAGACATCGTGCTGCCGGCGACCACATCGCTGGAACATCCTGATTTGTATCGCTGCTACGGCAGCTACCATGCCCAACGCTGCGGGGCAGCTATTTCTCCGGTGGGAGAGGCAAAAAGCAATCGAGATGTGTTCTGTCTGCTGGCGGCCGGCATGGAGATGGATGAGCCGTTCTTTGACTTGTCTACGGATGAATTGATTGAGATGATGCTGGCTGAAGAAAGCCCCTGGAGGAGTACCGCTGTCACCGAACAGCTGCGTCAGGGGAAACCGGTTGTTCTGACGCCGTCTACGGAGCCGAAGAAGCAGTGGTTAACTCCGTCAGGGAAAATTGAAGTGTTAAATATCCGGGCGGACGAGCCGTTACCGCGGCTGCTGCCGACTCATGCCGAACTGGATGGTTATCCTTTGCGCCTGCAGCCGGCAACTACGCCCTTTGCGCTCAATTCCAGTTTTTATGAGCGGGATAATCTGCGCTCGAAGCAAAACTGCATGGAGTTGTTGATGAATTGTGTTGATGCCGAGGCGCGCGGGCTGATTGATGGAGAAACAGTGGAAGCCTGCAATGATCAGGGCACTGTTCGCTTTGTTCTGCGGATTTCCGGGCGGGTACCGGCCGGAACAGTAGTTACGGAAGGGGTTTGGTGGCGGGAGTTCATTCCCGGCGACCGTGGTGTCAATGCTCTGACTTCACAGCGTCTGACCGATGGCGGTCGCGGGAGTACCTTGTATGATGTGGCGGTGGAGGTTAAGCGGGTGTAGAGGAAAACTTATCTGCTTCACACCACGCCAGTGCTGCCGCACCTAGAATCGCGCCGCTGCCCTCCGGCAGCTGTGACATGAGCAGCGTTACCTTCCCTTTATATGTAGAGAAGAGAAATTCCTCCAGATAACGCCGGGTCGGCGCTATTAGCAGATCACCCGCTGCCGCCAGCCCCCCGGAAATAAAAATCGCCTCAGGACTGGTATGTGCGACCGCGTCAGCCAGCTTCATGCCTAAAATCCGCCCTGTTGAATCAAATGCTTCCAGCGCAATTCCATCCCCCGCGCAAGCGGCTTCATAAATCAGTTTTGAAGTCAGATGGTTGAAGCAGGTTTCCCGCAGCGGACTGGGTTCACGCCGCTGAGCCAGAAGTTCGCACACGGTCCGGCAAAGCCCCGGCGCAGACACGTATGTTTCCAAACACCCTCTCTTTCCGCAGGCGCAGTGCCTTCCCGCAGGATCTACAACGGTGTGGCCGAGTTCGCCGGCAAAGCCATCGGCTCCGTACAGTAATTCGCCGTTGACGATAATGCCGCTCCCCAATCCGGTTCCCAGTGTAACAACAATTGCGTGCTTCATCCCGCGTGCCCCGCCAAACAACAGCTCTCCAATAGCAGCGGCGTTGGCATCATTGGTTATTGCTACCGGCAGGTTAAAGCGCTTTCGGAACAGATCCACCAGGTTGACGGATGCCCCCCAATCAAGATTAGGCGCGTTTTCAACTGTCCCGCGGTAATAGTTAGCGTTGGGCGCACCGATGCCGACCCCTGAAAGCGTGGCCTGTTGTGTGAGAGTCGTGCCAGAATCCCTGATAGCATCGCATAACCGTGAAACCAGAATCTGTGCCGGCTGATCAGCTTGTGTAGGCAAAGTTGCTTCACATAAAATGGTGCCGTTACGATCAACAAAGCCGAACGAAGTGTTCGTCCCGCCGATATCAATTCCGATCACATAATCGACAGTCTGCATGGTTACTCCTTAACTGGTGGTGATTTATTTCCTAATTTACAGGTTCAGTAAACCAAAAACGGTAGCACAATAACACGGAGGAACGGAGGAACGGAGAAAGCAAAGGCACAAGACACAAAGACCAATTCTTTTCATTGTTTCAGCTTGGATTTTTGTTTTACCCCCCTCTTTATTTTAGGAGGGGCTGGGGGTGGTAAGGTTTTGATTTTAATTCCGTTTGATTCTTAGAGATTGATGAAAAACAAAGGCGGCAACCCCCAACCGCCAATTATAAGTAAGGAGGGGGGCTCCAACAGTTTCTCAGTGCTTTAAATGCATTATTGGCTGTACTTATAATCAGGCACAAGTTTTTCTGCAATAGTAATGATTTTCGCTGAGTGCATTTTAAGGCATTCAGGCGCAGTTGGCTCGCCATGCTTAAAAAACAGCAAAATAAATTTCCCCGTTCCGAACGCCAGGGTAGGCTAAGAGGGAATTCGAATGCAGGCTCAAAATTTATTCTAAAGTTTTTTTAGTAAGCGACGATGAGCTGAATTAACCGACCAAATACCAATAGCAAAACCGGCCACAAAAGGGGGGCATAACAGAAAAGGCCACAGCAAAGGTATTTAAGAAGTAACACTTTACATGGGCGGCAGAATGCCGTATCCAAAAAAATCCAGAAAGGAAGTAAATTACCATGGCACTCAACGACATTTCATTAACCGCAGGCATGCGCAACAATCTTGGAGCGCTCCAGAACACATCAACCCTTCTTGACAGAACCCAATCACGACTCGCAACCGGCAAAAAAGTAAACACCGCTCTTGACAATCCGACCAACTTTTTTGCTGCACAGAACCACACCCAGCGCGCAGCTGACCTTACCTCCCGTAAAGACGGTATGGCAGAAGCCATCCAGGGCGTTACTGCTGCCGACAAAGGCATTTCCGGCGTTACCGCACTGATCGAAGCAGCTCGCGGTCTTACCCAGTCAGCTCGTTCAGCCGATGCTGCCGGCCGTGAAAATCTTGCCGCACAGTTTAACCTTATCCGCACTCAGATCGATTCGTTGTCCGGTGATGCTGGCTACAAAGGCAAAAACTTCCTTGCCAAAGATACATTAAACGTTCTTTTTAACGAGAACGGTGGCTCGTCTCTGACTATTGCCGGTTTTGACGGTTCTGCAAGCGGGCTTTCTATTACGGCAGTCTCTCTTAATGCAAATGTTGGCATTACAACAGCTGCAGGAGAAGCAGCTTTAGTGGGTTCCGGTACGACTGCAACAGTTGCAACAGGGAGCACATTAACAATTGCAGGTGTTGTTACCGGTACCGTAAATATTGCATCAGTAGTCCATACTGCTACATTAGCAGCGTCCGTAAATACAATCGCTGCAAGTAACATATTCCATGGTGCTAATGCTGTCCTTTCTGCTGCTTCCACAGGCATGACAGTTGTAGTTGACGTCAGCGGCCTGACAACCGGTGGCGGAACCCTGTTTTCATCTGGGGCTACTATAACAGCAGCCTATTTAGATGGTAATGCCGTAACAGGTGCTGCACTTACCTTAATCCAGACTAACTATAACGCCGCTGCATCTGGTGGTGCTGGAACTGGACTTGTTTCTGTAATTGGTATGCTTTCTGGTCTTGTCACTGCTGGCACCAATTTGTCCGGCCTGACCCTCACCGGCGCATCTTTGTCATTTGACATCGCCATAAAAGAGCATCTTGTTGATGGTGGTAAAGTAACCGCAAATATGGTCGGATTCGACCTCAAAGCGGGAGACCAGTTAACAGGTCTGTCAGGTGCTGGCGCGGCTGGTGCAGGACCTACCAGTGGCAGCGCAGGCATCACCGTATTTGTAGATGGTGTTAATGTAGCGACGGGCTCTTTTACTATGAACGGCAGTCAGATTACCTTTGCTGCTAATGCCGTACCGCCTTCAGGTACAGTCACATACCAGTACAACTCTGGCCTTGCTTCTGGAGCCAGATCACAAGATACTACAACGGCTATCAGTGGCGGAACAGCTGGCCTTTTAGTTTATCTGAGCGGGAGCTCAACAGCTTTGACTCAGGGAACAGCAACTGGTAACTATTCAATTAACGGTCAAACTTTAACTTTGGTAGGTAACACAAACGCCAATAGCTCAGTGACTTTCTCTACTGCCAGCGCAACAGGTACTACTGCGGTGCTTGCGACAGGCGTTGCTAACACTTCGACTATTACCAATCAGTCTGTCTTCACCGCTACAGAAACAATGACAACCGGACACTCGATTATTTCTGTCTCCGTAAGCGGCAGTGTAGTGGCTGCAAGTAATTACACCGTTACAGGAAGTACAATAACATTTAAAACTGGCAATGTACCTACTACCGGTCAATCAATTACCTACACAGTCCAGTCTTCAAGTGGTTTTGTGGCTGGAGCATGGTCGACTGATGCTGGTATCTCCGCATCTGTATCCGGTCTTGATGCGGCACTTAGCACTCTGCGTACACAGTCGGCAGCCTTGGCTTCCAACCTGAACGTAGTTGCAACACGCCAGGATTTCACTGCCGGTATGATCAACACGCTATCTAAGGGTGCTGACAACCTGACACTGGCTGACATGAACGAAGAAGGCGCAAACATGCTGATGCTGCAGACACGTCAGCAGTTGAGCACAACATCACTGAAGATGGCTTCAGATGCAGCTCAGGCAGTTCTGAGATTGTTCTAGTAACAAGTAATACAGCCGAAGAAACGGCGGCATAACGGGGAGGGGGTAGAATGCCCCCTCCCTTAAAAAGCCGGAGGATAATACCATGACCATGACAACACAACCTATCAAGAATGATCAGGCTGTAGCGCAAATGGTGAGCAATCAGGCAACATTACCTCAAAACTCACACTTGGCTCCACAGTCACAGCAGTCACACAAATCACCACCTGGTACCGATAAGGTTGTACATGGTAATAAGGCTGCCGACGGTGATAACAGTGCAAAAAACGCCAACAGCTTCAATGCTGCTGCGGCTAAAGATATCCTTTCCGGCGCTACAACTGCATCAGCCAAGGATGCTACAACGCGCCTGAATGGTCTCCAAAGTGGTAAAGAAACTGGTGAGCTACAGGTTTTGGCGGTACGTACCAGCAAAGCGGTTGAAAAGCAGATGGAAACAGTGCAGTCGACGATGAATGAGATCGTCAACAGCTATCCGCCTTTTCTTCGTGGCAGCGAAAAACGTCAGCAGTATTTGATGAGTATCAGTAGCATCCGTCAGCAGATTGAGGCCATGACGATTCCGCCAACCGGCAAGCTCGATAGCCCTTCACTCGACGCAACCTCAAGTAAAGAAGCAAAGAAGATGTGGGCGAATCTGTTTCAGGATGTCAATGTTCCGGCTCTTGCCGCTAATGGCCCCGGTGAAGCCAGTGACGCGCAGATTAAGGCAGCATCTGCTGCCGTTGGCATCTCTAAAACGGATCTTGCCAACCGCCGCGATGCTTTAGAGCAACAGGCAGCACCGGTCGGAATTTCACCGATAATGGCACAGTACATGAGCCAGACTGCCGGGCATGTCCTGGCCCAGACAGGCTTATCTCTGACCACCAACCTTACCGGAGTGCTTAAGGGCTTATAGCTAAACAGCTTACACGTTTTTTGACAGGATGAAGGCCGTATGAAATTATACGCAGCCTTTGTCCTGTCATAGTTTTGACCACTCATACCCCTGCCAAAACCTTGACATCAACCCCGCGCATGATAAATCAGTATGTTAGAGGCTTCAGCCCAAGTCCCATCAAAATTATTACTAGGCACGCTTCGTGCACAAATTATAATATATCAAACCTGCAAGACAAAACATTAACTCAACTGAATTCACTGGAAACGGTTTATATACAATTCAAACGGATTAACATGTTCTACAGTAAAAATGATAAGCTTTTTGTTAGATTCTAATCTGAGTATTGTCTACTAAATCCAGTCTAAATAAATTCTCTTTCAAGAAAAGTTCAGTCAGGAGTTCACCTTGGCCCTCAAAATTTCGCTGAAACCAAACGAAAAAATGCTTCTGGGGGGGGCGGTAATCAAGAATGGGCCGCACCCATCGGTCTTTTTCATTGAGAATAACGTCCTTGTGCTACGCGAACGGGATATTATTACCGAAGAGCTCGCCGATACACCATGCAAACAGATCTATTTTACCGTGCAGCTAATGTATTTGGATGGGGAAAATCTGGCAAATTATCACGCTGTTTACTGGCGGCAGGTGGGAGAGCTAATCGATGTTGTAAAGACGATGAGGCCGCTTGTAACAGAGGCAAACGAGTACATTCTGGCGAGTGAATATTACAGAGCGCTCAAGACCTTAAAAAAGATGATCACTTACGAAAAGGAGCTCCTCAACCATGCAATACAACGCGACTAACATATATGCAACAATGCAGAAGGACGGCCTTAACGGCAGAATGCTTGAAGCCCAGGTGCTCACACGCGCAGCCAATATGCTGAGAGAGTGCCAGATTCACTGGGGTGAAAATGGTCAGGATGAGCGGCTTGATACCGCAATTCGCTTCAATCAGAAGGTCTGGACATTCTTCCAGGCGGAATTATCCGATCCGGAAAATCCACTGCCGGTTGAAATCAAAAGGAATATTCTAAGCCTAAGTATCTTCATCGATAGTCGCCTGATTGAAATCTTGCTGAAGCCTGCAGCAGAGCTACTTACAGCAATAATAAGTATTAACCAGAACATAGCCGCCGGATTGATGAGTAAACCAAAATCGGATGATAATGTTGCAGCGGTACCAGAACCGGGCAAAATGACATTTTCGGCATAGCCCAAATTCTTTTGACCATCTATTAAGAAAGGGGGATTGATGTAATGAAGGTAAAGATTGCCGAAACCGAGTTTGAGATAAAAAATACCCTGCCGGACATGAAGCTTCTGGTTTTGCGGATTAACGAGGTCATGCAGGAAAATAAGTCATACCTCAGCCACTTGATAGTGGACGATGCCATTGTAGCTGATGATCCTCTGGACTATGTTAAACAGAACCGGAAGTATATTAAAGTTGTTGAAGTCATCTTAACGGCTAGCAATTCAACTCAGCAGAAAACCAAAATGACTAAATCCTCGACACGGGACAAAATCGGCCCTATGCAGGTGACAATCTCAAATATAGTTTTTGAGGTTAAACGAACCATTCCTGATGTAAAAACAATGTTCAGCAAGATAGATGAAGCAATGTCCGACTTTGGAGTCTATTTCAGCCACCTGGTTATTGACGGTGTTGAAGTGACTGATGCTCCCCAAGAGTATGTTGTGAAAAACATTAAAGATATCAGCAATATTGAAGTAGCTTTCCTCTCTCAAGACCAATACTTTGGTCAAGTAGTCAGTATTATGAATAATTTTATTGAAAAGGCTGCACCATCTCTGAAAGAGGTAGCTGATGAGTTTTATGGGAAACCCGATAGCGAAACATGGGACAGGTTTGAAGCGTGTATCAACGGAATCAGTTCCTTGCTTGGCATAATCAATTCTCTTGTCGCCGCCCCGGAGATTACAGGAAAAGCTGAAGCCATTGCGGTTTTAGGAGAATCCATCGGATTGCATTTGGAAAATCTGCACACTGCTGCCAAACTGAATGACTTTACTCTTATGGCCGACATTCTTAATTTTGAATTGGTGAAATTTTTGGAAAAGCTGCACGATGCGGTAAACGAACTAGCGCGGAGCCAAAACTATGCCACTCATTGATAATATACTGACCCTAAAGAAGCGTTATCCGAAAATATGGACCAATCTTAAGCCTTTTATGGAAAAGATTGCAGAGTCGCCGTTCAAGCTTCTTCAATCGAAGAGCGGTCTGCCCACGCTTACGTATGAACAAGACGGCCAGACTATCTCCATTCACAGCACTTACGACCCAAGGCACGAGGCGGAAGTTTTCGCCCGCAAGCTTCGAGAAAGTGATACCTCTGGTTATAACCATGTATTTTTCTATGGAATCGGCCTTGGTTATCACATTGAAGAATTTCTCAAAGATCATCCTGATATGTTCTTCTCAATATATGAACCGAATCCAGACGCTTTTTGTCACTTTATTATGAACCGGCGATTGGATGAGTTTCCACTCAGGCGGCTTAAAAGCCTCTATATTCAGTTTAAAGATGCAGATGCTGAAGGGCTTACGATAGATTTCTTTAATCGCTATCACGACCGTCCGTTCTTTGTTACGCTACCCGCTTACGAGCGCTTATTCAAGGACGAGTACGACAAGTACAAGACCTTTTTTACCGATGCCATAGGTATAATATTGTCAAACCGCTATACAATGTTGGCTTTTGAAAAACGCTGGACTATCAACAGTATGCTGAATTTTGTCTCTAACCTGTATAATCGCAATATATTCAACCATGAAAAAGAACTGTTCAAGGATAAACCGGTGATATTGGTTGCAGCCGGTCCGTCGCTTGAGGATGAATTTGAAAACCTGCGTAAAATCCGTGAGGAGGGAAGCGCCTATATCTTCTCCGTTGGCTCCGCCATCAAAGCACTGATAAATCAGGGTATAGAACCTCACGCCACACTTACGATGGACCCCGGTGAGCCTACACTTCTAACTTTTACGGAAATTATTGAAAAAGGGATAACAACTATCCCCCATATTTATGGAACTTCAGTCGGCTTTGAAACCGTGCGCGCTTATCCTGGTCCCCAGCTTTATATGGTAATGGACAAGGATCATGTGTCGCCTTATTTTTTTAAAAACGAAGACAAAACGCCGACCGGCATGGTAAGCGACGCTCCATCGGTCGCTATTACGTCACTGCAACTTTTGAGTCAGTTGGGGTTCAACCCGGTAATTCTTGCCGGACAGAACCTTGGCTTTCGTAACAACCAACATTACGCAAAGGGCATCGAGTATGGTACGGGAGAAGAGTATCGTAACCATATGGCGACGGCCAGTGAAACTGCCAATATCATTTACACAGAAGACGTTTATGGCGAAGAAATGCAGTCTAACAGGATGTACTATATCTTTCGCAAGAATATGGAATACATGGTTAACCTATTCCCTAAAACAACCTTCATAAATACGACTCGCGGAGGTGCTAAAATTAAAGGGTCCACTTTTACTGAGTTGGATATCCTGATGAAGGAAAAACTTACGGAACGAGTTGTGGATGATAAATGGCTTGATAAGATTAAGCCAGGCGGCTATGACATGAAACATCTGCTTATGAAAAAGAAGCGGATGAGTACCAGTCTCGTTCACCTCAAAAATCGCCTGGAAGAGATGGACAAAATTCTGACCGAGCTTAATAGGCACAAAGAGTATCACAACAAAAAACGTCTGGAGGAGGATTTCAAGCGTCTGGATAAGATCTTCACCGGTATAATGAAGAATGATTTTTATAGAAGTTTTGTTTCACCACTCAACATGCTGGAGACAGCGATCTTTGGCAACAGCATGGCCCTGGTTCATAAAGAGATATTCCACCCGGAGCGAGCAGCACATGTGGTTGCAAATTTTGGTCGTTATGTTTTGGAATGCAAACGAGACATTAAATATATTACCGATGTACTTTATCAATATATTGGAGCGAATATCGATTTACTTGCTAAAGGGATACAGGACAAGGATAACGCTATATCTAAAGAAGTGGAAGCACCCGAGATTGATGGAACGTATATGCAACTAGAAAAGGAACTACTATGATGAATTACAGATCAATTCTAGTAACAGGTGGTACCGGCTCATTTGGCAAGAAATTTATTGAAACAATTCTTACTAAATACCCTCAGGTTGAACGTCTGGTTGTCTATTCGCGGGATGAGCTAAAGCAGTATGAAATGGCGCAAATTTATCCTGAGTCGAAGTATGCCGCGATTCGATATTTTATAGGAGATGTGCGTGACAAGGATCGTCTCATTCGAGCGTTTGAGGGCATTGATGTTGTTATTCATGCCGCTGCACTGAAACAGGTGCCAGCCTGTGAATATAACCCCTTTGAGGCGATAAAGACTAACATACTAGGTGCTCAGAATGTAATTGAAGCAGCCATCGCTTCCGGCGTAAAAAAAGTAGTGGCACTCAGTACCGACAAGGCTGCAGCACCGATAAACCTTTATGGTGCCACCAAGCTCTGCTCGGACAAACTTTTTACTGCGGCCAACAACTATCGTGGCAAGCGAGATCTGAACTTTTCCGTAGTGCGATATGGTAATGTAATGGGAAGCAGGGGAAGCGTCATCCCGTTTTTTCTCAATAAACGGCATGAGGAAAGTATTCCGATCACTGATGAGGGCATGACAAGATTCAGTATTACATTGCAAGACAGCGTGAAACTAGTGTTACAGGTACTGGATGTCATGTGGGGCGGTGAAATATTTGTCCCCAAAATCCCGAGCTACAGGATCATGGAGTTGGCTGAGGCACTTGTACCGAACAGCCGTATAGAAATAGTGGGAATTCGGCCTGGCGAAAAATTGCATGAAGAGATGATTACCGAGACAGATTCCATGAATACTCTTGAATTTGATGACTATTATGTGATCATGCCTTCTTATCCACTCTGGTCACCAAAAGACTACGCTAAAAGCTATAATGGTAGACACTGCCCCATGGGTTTCCGTTACAACAGTGGAGAAAATACAGAATGGTTATCAGTTGCTCAAATACGTGAGCTGGTAAGAGTGCATGTAGATCCAGGATTCACTGTTTGAAAAAACTGTGACGGAGTTGCTAAAAGCATAATATCAAAATATTACTTGTACAGGATTAACCAATAACCAGTTAGTTTTTTAATAATTTATAATTATCAGCTATGTATCCGCATTTATCCTGTCTGTAATAATATAGAAAGCAAACACTTAAATGGACGATACTTTCATTCCATACGGTCGGCAATCCATATCTGAGGCTGATATCCAGGCCGTTGTCGATATTCTTCGCTCCGATTTTTTGACTCAAGGCCCAGCCGTTGAGCATTTTGAGCGCTCCATCTCCGATTATTGCGGTGTCACTTATGCTGTGGCAGTTAACAGCGCAACTTCCGCCCTTCACATCGCCTGCCTTGCTGCTGGACTGGGTTCCGGTGATATCCTCTGGACATCACCCAATACCTTTGTGGCATCAGCCAACTGCGGCCTTTATTGTGGTGCGTCAGTAGACTTTGTTGATATTGATCCCAATACCTATAATATGAGTACAACTGCACTGGAAACTAAGCTGATAAAGGCAAGACTGGCGGGTAAGTTGCCTAAAGTTTTAATACCGGTGCATTTTGCCGGACAGTCGTGCGATATGGCGCGTATTGCAGAATTGGGGAGAGAGTACGGATTTACAGTGATTGAGGACGCCTCACACTCCATTGGTGGAAAGTATCTGGTTGAACCAATTGGAAACTGCCGTTATTCTGATATGACGGTATTTAGTTTTCACCCTGTCAAGATTGTGACTACCGGTGAAGGAGGCATGGTTGTTACAAACAGCAAAGATCTCCATGAAGAGTTAGTAAGGTTGCGTAGCCACGGTATTACTCGTGATCCAGCTTTAATGGAAGGGGATAATAACGGGGCATGGGTTTATCAACAGGTGGAGTTGGGTTTCAACTATCGTATGACCGATTTACAGGCAGCTTTGGGCACAAGTCAGATGAATCGATTGGATGATTTTGTCGCCAGGCGACATGACGTTGCGGAAAGTTATAATCAGCAATTGTCCGGTTTGCCCTTGATACTTCCGAGGCAAAATACATATGCTTATTCAGCGTTTCATCTATACGTAGTTCGAATTGATACGGCGAAAACAGGCATTACCCGGCGTCAATTCTTTGATGCTATGAGAAACGCCAAGATTGGAGTTAATGTTCACTATATTCCTGTACATACCCAACCATTCTACCGGAAAATGGGGTTTTCAGAAGGGATGTTTCCTGAAGCGGAGAGTTATTATGAGGATGCGATCAGCTTGCCTATGTTTGCCTCAATGACTGAGCAGCAGCAGGAACGGGTAATTAAAACAGTAAGAAGTCTTTTGACCAAATAGCGTAGATGTAGCAGTAGGGGGTAATATGGGCGTTCAGTTTATTGCCGAAGTTTCCAGTAACCACAGCCGCAATTTGAAAAGATGTCTGGATTTTATCGACTGCTCAGCAGAAATCGGGTGTGATGCGGTTAAATTCCAATTATTCAAAATCGAAGAATTGTTTGCTCCACAGGTGTTGGCAGTAAATGAACAGTTGAGACGCAGGAGTGAATGGGAACTCCCGGTATCTTTTTTGCCGGAACTCGCAGACCGCTGCCGCGAAAAAAATATTCAATTTTCATGCACTCCATTTTATCTGGAAGCTGTTGAAGAGCTCCTGCCTTATGTGGATTTTTTTAAAATTGCTTCTTATGAACTACTCTGGAACGATCTGCTGATCAAATGTGCACAAACAGGTAAACCGGTTATTTTGTCTACGGGGATGGCAACACTGGATGAGGTGAGTGAGGCAGTAACAGTTCTTAGAAGTGCTGGATGCTTGGATCTGACTCTTCTGCACTGCGTTTCAGGTTATCCTGCACCAGTTGATGAGTGTAACCTTTCAGTAATAGAGACTTTAAGAAAATCCACCGGTTGCCCGGTTGGCTGGTCTGATCATTCTGTCTCTCAGGGTGTAATCAATCGCGCAGTTAACTGTTGGGGGGCTAGTACGGTTGAATTCCATTTGGATCTTGATGGAACGGGCGATGAATTTAACACAGGTCATTGCTGGCTACCGGAGCAGATTGGTACAGTAATCAGTGAACTAAGGATCGGTGAGGGCGCAGATGGTGATGGTATAAAAAAACCATCTGCAAAAGAACTTCCTGACAGGGATTGGCGTGCTGACCCTGAAGATGGATTACGTCCTTTGAAAAACACAAGATTAACTTATCAGGGGTGATTATGGCAACTGTTGCGATTATCCAGGCCAGAATGGGATCTACTCGACTTCCGGGTAAAGTTCTGAAGATGATTTTAGATAGACCGATGCTTTGGCATATTGTTAATCGGGTGAGAAAAACAGAGAGTGTCGATGAGGTTGTTGTTGCCACTTCCGATCTCCCTGCTGACGAAAAAGTACGGCAATTCTGCTCAGAAAACGGTATCTCCTGTTTCGCCGGTAATGAAGCGGATGTGCTGGATAGGTTTTACAAGGCTGCTCAGGCAAAAAATGCTGATACGATCATTCGTATCACTGGTGATTGTCCTTTTGCTGATCCTCTCATTATCGGAAAGCTGATAAGTCAATATCGCACTGGAGATTATGATCATATTGGAGTTGCTACGGGGGCCGGGGCTCTTTATCTTGAAAAAGGTCGATTTCCAGATGGGCTTGATGCCGAATGTTTTAGCTTCGCTGCATTGGAAAAAGCCTGGCATGAAGCAGCGCATGGCAGTGACCGGGAGCACGTTACTCCGTACATATGGCGCAATAAGGAGATTTTCCGAATTGGGTCGTTGATGTGTGAGCAGGGCGATTATTCTCATCTTCGTTGGACCGTTGATAATGATGCGGACTTTGTTTTAGTTTCAAAAATTTATGAGGCTTTATACTCTGAGGAACACATTTTTCTGATGGATGATGTTTTAGAGCTCCTTAAGGGGCGTCCTGATATATGCGAGATGAATAGCGAGTTCATTGGCAAGGAAGAATACGAAAAAGTCTGGCAGGCCGGGAAAACTGAATAATAGGAGAAAAAGATATGGGAACAGGTCAGGAACTATACAAAAAGGCTAAGTGTATTATTCCAGGAGGTACACAACTGCTGTCCAAGAGGCCGGAAATGTTTCTGCCGGATCTGTGGCCCGCCTACTATCGCAGTGCCAAGGGGATAACAGTAACGGATCTGGATGGCAATGAATTTATCGATATGAGTATCATGGGTGTCGGCGCCTGCATACTGGGGTACGGCGATCCGGATGTGGATGCTGCAGCAAAAGCTGCAATTGATAATGGTGTGATGTGTACACTAAACGCTCCGGAAGAAGTGGAGTTAGCCGAGTTGCTTTGTGAGCTCCATCCGTGGGCAGGTATGGCCAGGTATGCTAGATCAGGCGGTGAAGCCATGTCACTTGCCATTCGCATTGCCCGGGCACATACCGGCAAAGAGAAAGTGGCCTTTTGCGGATATCACGGTTGGACCGATTGGTACCTGGCTGCAAATCTTGGCGCTGACAACAGTCTGGATGGACACTTGATGCCTGGTCTGGAGCCTGCTGGTGTACCCCGTTCACTGCGGGACACTGCTTTTCCTTTTCATTTCAACCAGATTGAACAATTGAAGGATATCGTTGCCAAACATGGAAAGGATCTTGCCGCAATTGTTATGGAGCCGGGAAGGGAGATATCCGCTGAAGGTGGATTTCTAGAACAGGTTAGAGAAGTTGCCTCTGCAACCGGAGCCGTTCTTATCTTTGACGAAATAACGACCGGGTTCAGAATGACAGCTGGTGGTATTCATCTGATGATTGGCGTAAATCCGGATATGGCCGTTTTTGCCAAGTCCATGGCAAATGGCTATGCCATGTCGGCTGTAATAGGCATTTCAGAGGTAATGGAGTCTGCACAGTCGACATTTATCAGCAGTACGAACTGGACCGAACGGATTGGTCCTTCAGCTTCGCTTGCTACGATCAAAAAATATATCAAAGAGAATGTTGCGGAACATATTATTGGAATAGGCAATGCTGTTATGAAGGGTTGGGATGAAGCTGCAAAAGTAACAGGTCTTAAATTGCATACCAGTGGCTTGCCAACCCTGAATCACTTTAGCCTCGAATATCCGAATGAAACGGAGCTCACTACCCTTTTTATTCAGCTGATGCTGGAACGTGGATATCTTGCTTTTAATCAATTTAAGCCTTCATTTGCTCACAAGCAGGAAGATATTATCAGGTATATAACTGTTGTTACTGAGGTTTTTGCAATACTGAAAGAAGCCAATGACAGTGGAACTGTGATGAACAAGCTGAAAGGACCTGTTGCGCGCAGAGGGTTTTACAGATTGACATCCAAGAAAGATTAAGGAATATCGCGTGCACTACCGCCCATACGGAAAAACCGGCTTGTCTATCTCTGCGATTTCATTTGGAACTGTTTCTCTGGGTGTGGATTATGGCATCGAGTCGCCTGGCGACTTTGGCAGACCAGATGAGTGTGCTGCGATCCGTCTCCTTGAAGAGTCCTTTGATGTAGGAATAAACCTCTTTGACACTGCTCCGGCTTATGGCGCGAGCGAGCGACTGCTTGGTATTGCACTGGGAGCAAAGAAAGACGCTATTTTTGCCACCAAGATTACCATGCCGACAGAAATTCAAACGAGAATTGAACTTAAAAAACACGTTGAAATATCGGTACTATCCAGCCTGAAAACACTCCGTAGAGACTATATCGACATCCTCCAAGTTCATAACCTGACAGTTGAAGCTCTCACAAATACAGATATTACTGAGATACTTGCCGACTTAAAAATCTCTGGCATAACTCGTTTCGTAGGTGCGACTGTTTATAGTGAAACAGAGTCACTGGCCGTAGTCAAGTCGGGGGGGTACGATTCGCTGCAGCTGGCATTCAGTATACTCGATCAGCGACAGTCAGCAGTCGCGCTACCGGGAGCAAAATCTGCTGGAGTTGGTGTTATGGCTCGTTCGTCACTCCTTAAAGGCGCCTTGACGCCGAAGGGACGATGGCTGCCAGATGAGCTAGAAGATTTGCGGCAGTCTGTTGAAAAGGTGGTAGGTCTGCTTGAGTGCAATTGGGATGACTTACCGGAAATTGCCACACGGTATTGCCTCTCAATTCCACTTATTGATTCTGTCCTGATAGGTGCGCGCACACATGAAGAACTTACCGCTGCGCTTGAAGCTGAGCGAAAAGGTGACCTAGGTGACGAATGTATATCTAAATGTGCGAATCTCGGGCTCAACGACGAAAATCTACTCAACCCGTCGAAATGGCCTTTAAAATGAGTAAGACAATTGCATTCCGCTGCGACGCATCTTCAACCATCGGCTTTGGACACTTGGTGCGCTGTATGGCTTTGGCTAATGAATTACGGGAAGGACATGATTGCCGAACGGTCTTTCTGGTTCGTCCGGATGCTTCTACACAAGCTAAATTGGCCGAATCATCACAGGAATTTATTCTTTTACCCGAGTTTAACAGTCAGGATGATTACCGCGAATCTTTGCGTAAGATACTAATAGAACTGGAGGCGAAATCGCTTGTTGTCGATGTGCGGGATGATCTCTCAAGTGACACACTTCGCTCTCTGAAGCAGGAAAAAGTTAAGATTATTATTATCGACGACGGTAGTGAAAGGCGCCTGGCGGCGGACCTGGCGTTTTATCCGCCCGTTCCACAAGCCAAGGCACTGGATTGGGCGGGATGTGACGGCAAGATTTATTGCGGATGGGAGTGGGTATTACTTCGCAGGCAGTTTGCTTCAATTCCTGCGCGATACCCCAATCAAGTCCCGCATATACTGATAGCAATGGGTGGAAGCGATCCTTCCGGATTCACGTTAATGGCGATTGCTGCTCTTAATAAAGTAAAAGACGACTTCTCAGCGACCGTAATTATCGGCCCTGGTTTTACTGGGAAGAGCCAATTAAAAGAAATCATTGCCGATTCAAGAAAAAACATAAAAGTACTAGAAAAAGTTGAAGACATGGTGTCAATTATGTTGAGAACTGATTTAGCACTTGCTGCATTTGGTATGACAGCATATGAATTGGCAGCATCTGGCGTCCCGGCATTTCATTTTTGCCTGAGCCCGGACCATGCTATTTCCGCCACAACATTCGCAGATTCTGGCATTGCTTATTCTTTTGGCCATAACAATAGTCTTCAATTATCCGATGTTGTATCAAAAATAGATGCGTTTCTGAGTGATCGAAATTTATTACGTGAGATGGGACTGAGATCTAGACAATATATTGATGGCAATGGATGTAAACGGATATCGTCACTTTTGATAAACAAACGGGAGGTCTAGATTGACAGGCACAATTACATGGAACGGTCATTGCGGGCAACTACTTGATTCCGTAGAACAATACGACGTAATTAGTTGTAATACTTGTGGGTTCAGCCATATTGTTCCTATTCCCGGGGTTGAGGAATTGGACAAGGTATATCGCCAGGAATATTATACCAGCGAAAAGCCGCTCTTTATAGAGCGGCAACAGGAAGACATTGAGTGGTGGAACGTAGTATACAACGACCGGTATGATTTTTTTGAGAAGCATCTGTCCCCTGATCATCGTGACATTCTGGATATAGGCTGCGGGCCTGGTTTTTTCCTAAAACGTGGGCAAGAAAGGGGGTGGCAGTGCACCGGTCTTGAACCATCTCGTCAAGCGGCCTCATTTGCATTACAGCACGGTTTTACCGTAAAGAATATGTTTCTTCATGAAGCCGATTTTGTGAAGAACGGTGAACAATTTGATGTGGTCCATTTATCAGAGGTACTGGAACATATTCCCGATCCTCGGTCTATTTGTCTTGAAGCTTACGATGTATTGAAAGATGGCGGGTTGATTTGCATCGTTGTCCCCAATGATTACAGCTCAATCCAAAATGTACTCAGGGCTGAAGCCGGTATTTCACCATACTGGTTGGCTCCACCTCATCATATCAACTACTTTAATTTTGAATCGGCAACACAACTGCTTCGTAGCGTTGGATTTGAGATTATGGAAAGTCAAGCAATGTTCCCCATAGATTTTTTCCTTCTCATGGGTGACAATTATATAGGCAATGACGCTCTCGGAAGACAGTGTCATTTGCGGCGAAAAAATCTCGATATTATGCTGAATAACAAGTGTTTAAAAACCTTCAAAGAAGAGATGTATTCTTTGATGGCTAAACATGGTATCGGGAGGGAGGCTATCATTTATGGAAGAAAACCTACGGAGGTGTCCGTTGACTGAAACTCCTAGACAGCTCGTTATTGTTCAGGCAAGCCGTATTGCTTGGCATGGTGGTCAAGATCTTTGTATGAACCTGGTAGATGGCAATCCAGTTACATACTGGACCATAAAAAAAGCGGCTGAAAACATACCTAATGCAGAAATATTTGTTGCGTTTCCAGAACATGATAAGGAAGGCTCTGATGATTTTGAAAATGTTATTTCACCTTATATAGCGGGTTGTTATTATGGCCATTCAAGCAGTCCGCTTGCCCGTATTCTTCATCTAACGGAAAGTCTATCTAACGATGAATACATTGTTAGAATCGATGGTGTACATATGTTGTTCGATACAGAACTTACACTTAACATGCTTAATCAGGCCAGTTCCCGTAAGTTGGACTGCGTCAAATTACCGGATGATTTCCCGATCCAATTCACATCAGATATTTATCGTGTAGGAGCTCTACGAAAACTTAATAATATTCTTAATAAGGCTAATGCCGCTGAGTATTATGTTCATCCTAAATTTTATCTTTTTGCGCATCCGGAAGAATTTAATTGCGAATATGCTAATCCTCCACACTATGAGAAGAGTTTTCTTTTAGAGTGTAGAAATTTGTGTAAAACCATCTATGATGAGCCCCGACTTGATGTTCAAGAGAGTAAAATTATTTGGTCAGGTGATCAGATGGCTTTTCACTATGAAATTGCGAAAAAATATCTAATGCCACACATGTCTGTGCTTGATATTGGTTGTGGAGAAGGTTTCGGTTGTCGGTTATTGGCGCCTGCAGTTAGAACAATATGTGGTTTGGATGCAGATGTTGAAACGGTAGAGAGGGCCAAATTAATTGCGACTGCGGCAAATGTTTCATTTTGTTGCGAGGATGCAACAAATACTTCTTATGCTGATGCGACCTTCGATGTAGTTACCTGTATGGAACTATTAGAACACATACCGCCTCATTCCATTTTACAAGAAATAAAGAGAGTGCTGAAGACAGAAGGATTTGCTGTATTCAGCACACCTCAGAATTGCATGGGAGATATCCCCGTTAATTTCCAACATCTCAAAGAATTTAGTCTTGAAGAGGTCACAGGTCTTTGCCAGGAGTTTTTCAGTGTCGTTGCAGTCATCGGCATAAAGCAAGGAAGAATTGTGATTTCAGATGATCCTCGTGGCACAAATACTGTTGTAATATGCCGAAATGCTTGAACAACATCTCTTGAAATATTAAATTTACACTGATTGTGGCGCGGGCTCTTTTTGTGAGTTATGCTTGAAGTGGTTGCTTGACATTCCGCAGATCAAGTGCAAATTAACTTTGGAAGGAAATATGTCGACAAAAGATAATATACACTGGGCCAATATTGATAGCTTTGTTGGTAACAAGAGTCACGACACTTTGCTAAATCATCGTCTTTGCCCAATATGCGGAAGTTTCCAATATCGAACTTTATTGGTTTTTGATGATTTTCAGTTTAGCACAGACTCAATAACGGAGCCCAGAAGGGCAAAAATTATAGAAGTTCAGTGTCAAAACTGTGACGGGGTTTATCTTAATCCTTGCTACTCTAAAATCGGTTTTAGCTGCCTTTTTTCTGAGGCTGGTCAAAGCTATGGTTCCACTGAAGGTAGACCTCAAGAGCAGATTGATTGGCTTGCAAGTCGTGGGCTGCTTGATGTAAGCAAAGTATTTATGGATGCTGGATGTTATGAAGGACGTTTTTTAAGCATGTTGCCAAAAAGTGTGCGTCGTATCGGGGTTGATATCGATACTCTTGCTATTGAGCGCGGCAGAAAACGCTTTAGTCATGAGGGCGTTGAACTCATTCACGGAGCCTTCGAATCATTTCAGTGTCCCATTGCACCCGATGTAATCAGTATGACCCATGTCTTGGAGCACCTTGCAGATCCATTTTCTGTTCTTTGCCACTTACGGTCAGTATCACACGATGACACACATCTCGTAATTGAGGTCCCAGTGCTTGACGACGGAAAGACCAACGATATTAACGGTTTTTTGTCAGTTGGCCACATGACTCACTTCAGTATCCGAAGTGTCGGTATACTTCTTAAACGAGCTGGTTGGAAAATACTGGAACAACAGCAGATGCAAGAATACAACGGGTATCGTCTGCTGGCAAAACCAGATAAAGCGACCGTTAACAACATAGAGTATGAATCTGCCGACCGTGCGGGAGCGTGTGACTATATATCGCATTGGTATGCTCAACTAGCAAAGGTCGCAATTTTAATGGGTTCATGGGAGAAGGCTGAGAGAACTGTTATTTGGGGTGGTGGTTGGCACACAGAATTTCTTTATCAAGTGACTCCGCTATTTACTACGAACCAAAAGACGGAATATATAATTGTCGATAGTGATCCAATGAAACATGGGAAGTCCTGGCGTGGCTTGACCATTAATTCCCCAGATGTCCTGAGCAAAATTGATTGGGAAAATACTCAACTGGTTATTTCAAGCTATCAGCACCAGGAAGAGATTGCTCAAGCAGCATTGAAGAAAGGTATTCCCAACAGCGTAATCAGACGCTTATACGATAAGATAAGGGTGCATTGATATTTTAAACGGTTGGTTTTGGAGGTAGTATGAACGGAGCTGATTTAGTAGCAAACTGGATAAATGAGCAGGGATTGAAAAAAATATTTACTTTTCCTGGTGGTACTATTGCACCGATTTATGATGCCTTAGTTCGCAAGGGGGTTGAGATTATATGTACCCGTCATGAACAGGGCGCAGGCTATGCAGCGCTAGCTATCGCAAGACTAACTCGAAAGCCACAAGTCGTTATGGTTACTTCCGGCCCTGGGGTTACAAACCTGATAACCGTTGTTGCCGATGCGTTCTTTGATTCAACGCCATTAATTGCTATAACCGGTCAGGTAGGTACCGGGGACTTACTTAGCGGCCGAAAGGTTCGCCAAACCGGCTTTCAGCAAGTTGATACAGTGGCATTAATGAAGCCGGTTGCAAAAGCTGTGTTTCAGCCACGATCTGCTTCAGAGCTTCCGGCCATACTGTTGGAGGCCTTTGCGCTGACCACGGATGGACGTTTTGGGCCTGTAGTTATCGATCTGCCTATGAATGTTCAAAACGAAATTGCTTCAGAAGAGACAATAACAAGAATAAATCAACAACAGAATAATTCCGGTGATAAAGCGGATGTAGAACAGAAAATTAAACAAGCCGCTGATCTTATCGCTTCAGCTAAACGGCCTGTTTTTTTTACAGGGCAGGGGCTTTTTCTCGCTGATGCTGTTGAGTCGTTTAGGCAAATTGCAGAGTTACGCTCAATCCCTGTTGTTAATAGTATCCTTGGTCTAGGCTCAATGCCAACCGATAACGAACTGGCTCTGGGATTTATTGGTCACACAGGGAATCAGTATGCTGCTTTGGCTGTGAATCAAGCTGATCTGGTTATCGCAGTTGGTGTACGACTTGATGTTCGCCAAACGGGGTCACTTCCTGAAAAATTCTTACAAAATGGCACACTAATTAGAATTGATGTGGATAACACTGAAATTGAATATTCTCGTGTAGCTATGGATTTGGCCATTTGTTCTGACGCCAAAGACGTGTTGGATAAACTACTGAATATACTGAAGGAAAAACCAATTTCAGATTTGCAGGCATGGCATAACCAGATAAGAGAGTGGAAAGTAAAGTTTCCTCTGGAAGTGGAGTCGCATGAGGATGTTATTAAACCACAGCAGATTATCACAGCTGTAGATAGACTCTCAGCATCTAAAGCTGCTTTAGTATGTACCGGGGTCGGTTCTCATCAACAATGGGCAGCCCGACATTTTACCTATGATTACCCGAGCCGTGTATTATTGACGTCCGGGGGGCACGGTGCAATGGGTTACGATCTGCCTAGTGCCATAGGTGCTCAGTTAGAGCGCCCGAATGATCTTGTAATCTGCTTTGTTGGTGATGGCTCTTTTCAAATCAATATTCAAGAGCTTCAGACGATTATTGATCTCCATACGCCTATAAAGATATTTGTACTAGATAACCAGAGACTTGCAATGGTTTCTCAGTTTCAGAACCATAACTGGGGCGCTGATCCCACAACTGGTAACAAGTCTAATCCTGATTTTGCTAAGGTGGCAGAAGCTTATGGTATTAAAGCATGGACTTTGAGAAAACAGGAAGAAATTGACGATGTTGTTAGAGCCGCACTAGCATACGAAGGCCCAGTTCTTGTTCATTGTGTCATTGCTTCTGAGGAAAACGTGGTTCCTATGCTCCTGGCTGGCCAAACGCTCGACAAAATGTGGCCATATTGAGAATTCTCTGTATAAATTGGTGGGCATATGTCTGTAGATAAACATGCAAATGGAGTGAATAACCGGATTGCTTTTGTGACCGGAGGCAGTCGGGGAATTGGTGCGGCTATTTGCAGATATCTTGCAAAGAAGGGCGCGCGAGTAGCTTTTACCTATCAACAGAGTCAAGAGTCTGCTGAAACGCTTGCTGAAGAGATATGTACTGAAAACGGTGTGGTCATGGCTTTGCGGATGGAGTCTTCGGATCGCGATAGTGCATATAAGGCTATTAAATGTGTTCGAGATAAGTGGGGCGACGTAGATATTCTTGTAAATAATGCAGCATTATCGCAAGAAAAACCTTTCATTGAAATAAGTGACAACGATTGGGATCGTATGCTTGCTGTTAATCTCAGAGGGCCTTTTGTATGTACTCAAGAAGTTATTCCGGCAATGGTTTCGAAAGGTTATGGCAGGATTATTAATATTTCGTCAATTGGTGGGCAATGGGGTGGTTATAATCAGGTGCATTATGCTGCAGCAAAAGCCGGGCTTATAAATCTGACTCGTTCTATCGCCAAAATCTACAGTAAAAACGGCATAACCTGCAATGCGATTGCCCCTGGACTGGTAGAAACAGATATGATTAAAAACGAATTAGTAACAATAGCTGGCCAGGAAAAAATCCGCTCTATACCTGTCGGAAGGATAGCCTCATGTGAGGAAATCGCCTCGGCAGTTTTTTTTCTTGCAAGTGAAGAAGCGTCTTACATAACCGGTCAAACCATCAGCATTAACGGAGGCATGTACTTTTCATGAAAACCATCTGGATCGTAAGCGGTGGCGCCGAGGCAATCCCCGGGATTATTCGTGCTAAAGAATTGGGACTTCATGTTGTTGTCAGTGACGGCAATGAATCAGCACCAGGCTTTGAATATGCTGATGACTCCGTAGTTGCGAGTACATATGATATAGATGCGACAGTCCAGGCGGCATATGATTACAGTCATAATAATAGAAAGATTGACGGAGTCATCTCAATAGCTTCGGACGTCCCTGTGACTGTAGCTGCCGTGGCTCATGAGCTTGGTCTGCCTGGAATTAGTGTTGAGACAGCACGACTGGCATGTGACAAGCTTGCTATGAAACAGCGCTTTGCTGAAAACTCTATTCCTATCCCGTGGTTTTCCGAAATTGAGTCTCTTAAGCAACTGCAGGACATTATCGACAAAAGAGGCTACCCACTGATCATAAAGCCGGTTGACAGCCGGGGTGCGCGGGGTGTATTGCGTCTTCTGGAACAACATGACCTGGCCTGGGCTTATAACTATTCAAAAAGTTATTCTCCTATGGGCAGAGTTATGGTTGAGGAATATCTGTCAGGTATTCAGGTTAGTACGGAAGCACTTATTGTAAACGGACAGGGGTTCACATCCGGATTTTCGGACCGTAACTATGAATATCTGGATCGTTTTTCACCCTACATAATCGAAAATGGGGGTCATCAGCCTTCCGTCTTAGCTGAAAACGATCAACTTGAACTGGCTGATACTGCTGTGAAAGCGGGGCTTGCTATGGGGATTCAAAATGGGGTCGCCAAAGGTGACATGGTGATGACCGCGGATGGACCGAAAGTAATAGAAATCGCCGCTCGCCTTTCCGGTGGGTGGTTTTGTACTGACCAAATCCCATTGGGAACAGGAGTTGACCTTGTTGGAAGCGCCATCAAACTGGCGCTTGGTGAAGATCTGGATACTTCATTACTTAAACCGCAATGGCGTAAGGGAGTGGCAATCAGGTATTTTTTCCCACCAACAGGCAAAATCAAGAGCATAGAGAATACCGAACTATTTACCCAGTGTCCCTGGGTATACAAAATTGGTTTTTTCGTCAAGCCTGGTGACGAGATTCTCACTGTCACGGACCATACCAAAAGGGCGGGCTATGTTATTACGACAGGTGATACACGTGATGAGGCAATTGACAGGGCACAAGAAGTGATCAGCGCAGTTCGGATTGTAACAATATGAGGCATCTCCAGCTCACAACTTTTTTCCACCTCAACATCGCATATTCATCCATAGAGGTTGAAGATCGAGCGATGGTGGTAGAAAAATGCTACCGTCCTTTGCTGAATATCATTAAGAAGCTTGATTTTAGGTGCGGAATTGAGGCTAGCGCCTATACACTTGAAGAAATCCAAAAATGTGACCCCAACTGCATTGACGATCTAAAAAGTCTTATTGCTTCAGGTGCCTGCGATTTTATTGCAAGTGGGTATAGCCAATCAATAGGGCCGCTGATGCCGGCAGAAGTTAATAGTGCCAATCTTGCCATTGGCAACCAGTGTTACCAGAATATTCTTGGTACTGCCCCTCGCATCGTATTGGTAAATGAGCAGGCTTTTTCATCCGGTATGATCTCTCATTATCTGGATGCTGGCTACGAGGCAATGGTCATGGAGTGGAATAATCCCGCTTTGACAAATTGTCACTGGAATTCTGAATGGCGATATCTACCCCAGTATGCCAAAGATCAGCATGGCAGAAAAATTCCAGTTATATGGAATAATTCAATTTATTTTCAGAAGTTTCAACATTACACCCATGGTGAAAAAGAGCTTGGTGAATATCTCAACTATATTGCGTCACATCAAGGTCCTTCATCCCGTATTTTTCCTCTTTATGGTAACGATGTTGAAATATTTGACTTTCGACCGGGTCGTTATCATACCGAGGCCCAGCTTGGACCTGAAAGTGAGTGGCAACGAATTGAGAACCTTTTTCAAAGTCTAAAAACCGACGGGCGTTTTGAAGTGATTTCTCCGACCGATGTATTGAAATTTATGGATAGGCCCGGTGCAGGTAATGTGCTGTCACTGGAGTCCGCGGCCATTCCCATCCCAGTTAAAAAACAGGAAAAATATAATATTACCCGGTGGGCGGTAACCGGTAGAGATGATCTTGGGATAAACAGCAGGTGCAGAAAAATCTATGACTCTTTGAAGAGTAAAGAAGGCCGGAATATCGAAGCGTGGCAAGAGCTCTGCTATTTATGGAGTAGCGATTTTAGGACTCACATTACGGAAAAACGTTGGGTTGAATATCAATTACGACTGAAAGCTGCGGAGAACCAATTTTGCCAAAGAGAGTTTAGTGAAGAGAACAAATCGCCGGAAGTTGCCTCTTTTCCGAATAATGTGACGGTCACCAGTGAAGGTCGTATACTGTCGATTGAAACCGCTGGGTTGAAGATGGATCTTAACAAACGTAGGGGCTTGGTGATCGATGGACTGTGGATGAAAAACAAAGCTGTTGAGAAACTGTGCGGCACTCTACCTCATGGCTATTATGATGATATCACCCTAGGGGCAGACTTCTATAGCGGGCATCTAATATTTGAGACACCTGGCAAGCCAAAGGTAACTGACCTTGAGAAGAGTGACCCCACTATCGCTTGGGACAACCATGCCAAAGCGGTAGTTATTTCATTTACAATGCCCACTTCTTTAGGAGATGTAGTAAAGCAGGTTAGGGTCTATTCTGAGTCAAACACCATTGAATATACCTATGAATTGCAGTGGAAAACATTACCGGTAGGTTCTTTACGTTTGGGGCACATTACACTTAATCCGGATGCTTTTGACCGGTCGACTCTCTTTTTTAGAAGTCACAACGGCGGAAGTGAGCTGGAAACTTTTTTGCCTGGCGAGCAACGTATTACACATGGAGAACATGCGTCTTTTCTTGTCTCAGCTAAACATGCGCTTGGGATGACAGAGGGGATTCTGGAGATTGGGGACGCTGACAAGTTCTTACGTATTACACTCGGTGACACATCACCAGCGTTACTGGCAATGATCAATTATGTGCCTGTAAAAGAGACGTATTTTTGCAGATGTTCTTTGTCTGCAAGAGAAATGGATGAAACAAGTCGCCAGACGCCACTCGAAACACCCCTTGTTATTAATATATCAGTCAGTTGCCATGCTACCTGATTTGGAGATATGGTCATCCTCTTTGAAACAGGGCTGAAAACGGTTGTGCCCGAAGGGTACTCTAAAAAACCTGCCCAAAACCATCAAACTCATCTCCATTTGTATCCATCGCCTTTCCTCGGACATCAACTCCCGAAAACTTGAACACAAGATGTGAAGGGTCTATAACCGCATTAGCTGTGGCGTTCTGTTTTAGTGAAAAGGTAATTGTTGCCTGTTGCTTGGTTGAGTCGTAGCTGACACTTTTCATAAGCGGCAGGTCTGCCTGTGTTTGTGGGTTGAGGGTGTAGCCATGGTTGTAGTAACCAGCCTTGCCACCAGCGGCCTTGCTGATTTTCCAATTGGTAATGTTTTTTACAGAGGTGCTGTCCATATCGCCGTTGAACTGAAAGATCATAGTAAAGTCCTTTGTGGCATTGGGACTTTCCAGTGTTTTGGCTGGATCCAGCATGCTCAGCATTGATAAGGGCGTATAGGCGCCAAACTGAGAGTAGAAAGGATTGTTGGGGCCGTAATCCACATTGAGAATTTTAGTCTTGATGGTAGAGGCTTTCAGGAGTTGAGCTGCGGCAGTATCGAGAGTGCCCACCTTAGTGATCTGTTTTTGCAGCAGGTAATCATCACCCTTGCCGGCGTATGCGTAGCCAAGCTCGGTTTCGGCTAAAGCGAAGTCGCCATGTTTCAGATTAACAGCCTGCTTGAGGTTTGATATTGCAGTGTCATACTTTCCCATTTTGTTGTATGTGGCGCCTAATGCATAATACCCATTGGCATCACGGGGGGAGATTCGGGTAACTTTCTGAAATTCTGTCTCAGCTTCTTTCAGTTTGTTCTGCAGCAGATAGGTCTGTCCAAGGCTGTAATGTGCCAGGTTATCATTTGGTGCCAACGAGACTGCCTTTTTGTATGAAGTTTCGGCATCAGCGTATTTTTTTGCCTGGGCGTATGCATTGCCGAGAGTTACTGCAGAATCTTTATCAAACGGCTTCATCGCTACAAGTTTCTTGAATGTTGCGATTGCATCATCATTTTTATTCAACTTCAGGTAGGTATTGCCCAGATAGTTATAAGCATCAATAGAAGATGAGTCCATCGCCAACGCTTTTTTAAAAAAGGGCACGGCCTCCTCCGGACGGCTTTTCTGGAGCATCCGAACCCCGGCAATAAGCAGATTGTTACTGAGCGATGCCTGTTGTGCCAGAATCGTATCGGCTGTAGGAAGGATCGACAAAAAAAGCGCTGCGGATCTATCAGGGGTTGTTATAGCCATGGGGTACCTCGTTGAGTCATCTTACTAGTGATTGTATCGGCAGTATTCGGAGTTTTCTTAAATACAAAACAATTTATTGATAGGATTTACGGGATAAATCCGGCGGATAACAACTTTCACTTTTATGCTGATCGGCTAAATACAAGTAAGAGCGTAACCTTTCGACTCTAAATAAGCCACAATGTCCTTGATATGCTCATAGCCGCGCGTCTCAAGTTCCAGAGAAACATCTGTCCGCCCGATAGCCAATGATTTTGAGCGACGGTCATGGGTGATATGGAAGATGTTAGCTCTGGCAACCGCTATGTTTTCAGCCAACGTAGCCAGGGCGCCTGGGTGATCGTCCAGTTCGACTATAAGTTTAAGGTACCTCCCGCCAGCTATCAGGCCCCGTTCAACAACCTGTGCGATGGTCTTAACGTCAATATTCCCACCCGACAGCAGGCATACTGTCTTCCCTTCGAGGCTGGAAATCCTATGATTCAATACTGCCGCAAGTGTTACCGCTCCTGCCCCTTCGACTAGCATCTTGGTCTTCTCCAGAAGCGAAACTATGGCGAGTGCGATATCCTCCTCTTCAACCTGAACAATTTCGTCGACTAAATTGCAGATAACCGGCACTGTTCGCGCACCGGGAAGTTTGACGGCAATTCCGTCCGCAAGAGTTACGCTCACCGGCTGCTCTGTTGGTTTTCCAGCAGCAAAGGAAGCTGACATGGAGTGTGCAGCAGTTGATTCGACCCCGATTATCCGTACATGAGGAGCCTTCTCGCGCAGTGCTGTTGCCATGCCGGCAATCAGCCCACCGCCACCGACCGGGATAATAATGTTACGCAAATCCGGCAACTCTTCCAATATTTCAAGGGCAATAGTACCCTGTCCAGCCATAACCAGCTCATCATCAAATGGATGTACAAACAAAGCCCCACTTTTCTGCTGCGCAGTAATTGCCGCTGCACAGGCCTCGTCAAAGTTTCGGCCAATTAAAATGACTTCGGCGCCGTAGTCACGAGTGGCCTGAACTTTCTGGGGTGGTGTTATTTCGGGCATATACACCGTTGCGGCTACTCCCAGCAAGTCAGCTGAGAATGCTACACCCTGGGCATGGTTGCCGGCAGATGCAGTTATGACGCCGTAATTAAGCTTTTCCCGTGGTTGAGACGTCATGAAATTGAGCGCCCCTCTTATTTTAAAAGATCCGGTCCTCTGCAGATTTTCACACTTGAAATACAAAGGTAGTGTCAGCTGTTCGCTATAATAGTGTGAGTAGATGAGCTCGCTGCGCCGGACACGTTTTTTGAGCCGGTCATACGCATCAGAAATAAGTTCGGTAAGCTGCATAATGTGTACTCCCAAAGAAATAATTGTAATACTACCAGATGGGTTGGCACCGGTCAAACATACTTGGCAAGCGGCCGGAATGCTGATACAGTCTGCCAACACTTTTTCAGGGGGAATCATGGATCCGATTCATCACAAACTTATTATTCTTGGAGCCGGTCCTGCCGGTTATACTGCCGCTGTCTACGCGGCAAGAGCCAATCTGAATCCGGTTCTTATCACCGGACTGCAACCTGGCGGGCAATTGACTACTACCACTGAAGTCGATAATTGGCCGGGTGACCATGCTGGAGTTGAGGGGCCAGAATTGATGGAGCGGATGCGCCTGCATGCCGAACGTTTTAATACGCAGATGATTTCCGACCATATCACTCAGGCCGATCTGAAACAGAGGCCATTTCTTCTGCAGGGCGATACTGTAAAATACAGTTGTGACGCTCTGATTATTGCCACCGGCGCTTCGGCTAAATATCTTGGGATTCCATCCGAAACGGCATTCAAAGGGAAGGGCGTCTCGGCCTGTGCTACGTGTGATGGCTTTTTTTATCGTGGCAAAGATGTTGCCGTAGTTGGCGGAGGCAGTACAGCCGTTGAGGAAGCTCTATATCTTTCAAATATTGCTCGCCATGTAACTGTCGTACACCGCCGTGAAGAGTTCCGTGCTGAGAAGGTGCTTACAGATCGCCTGATTGAGAAGACTAAGGGTGGCAACGTCACCATCGAGTGGAATCACCAGTTAGATGAAGTTATTGGAGATGCCAGTGGTGTTACCGGAATGCGTATTAGGCATAGGAGCGGTTCGACCAAGGAGCTACCGCTGCATGGGATATTCATCGCCATCGGTCACTCGCCGAACACGACAGTTTTTGAAGGACAGCTGGATATGCTGGATGGTTATATCAGGACAAAATGCGGCGGCTTTGAAGGTAATCTGACCGCTACTAGTGTTACAGGGGTCTTCGCTGCCGGTGATGTGCAGGATTTTACCTATCGTCAGGCGATCACTTCCGCAGGGACTGGTTGTATGGCCGCCAAGGACGCCGAGCGCTACCTGGACTCGCTGGGACATTGATCATGGCACTCGGAGACGGTGAAGCCGATGAACTAGAGAAACTTCTGGCAGATGTGCTGCGTACTATCCGTGAAAACGACCAATTTATCCGTAATCTGAAGGAAGAGGCGTCCGATCCTATAGATGCTGATGCGGAAGAAGATCCGGTTGCCGATGCCGTTGAAGAAAGTGTGGAGTACGAAGAACTCTAGCACCAGCATTTTGAACCACAAAAAAGCACATGCCCCGACCAATCTGATCGGGGCATGTGCTTTTTTTCGGTTAAATATTATTTCCGGCAGGTTAGTGTTTCTTCTCTCCGCCGCCGGTAACGTCAACACCAGCAGGGGCGTGACATTCATTACAGTTAGTCTTCTTCATTTCATCACCGATATCAACAGGATGAACGAATTCTTTTACCTGTGTACCTTTAGGGATGTTTTCCTGTGTCTGGCTAAGGACGTTATGGCACAGGTTACAATCCTTCGAGATGGTCTTGCCGGCGGTACTTTTATGCTTTCCGTCGTGGCAGCGGAAACATCCGGGGAAGTAGAAATGTCCCATGTGAGATGGATAGGCGCTCCAGACGACTTTCATTTTTGGGAAGTAGTTTCTTGAGTAGATGCGTGAAACCTCTTCGGTTGCCTGTTTGATAGAAGCAGCTTTGGTTTTGACCAGAGCAGGGTAATTCTTGGCATAATATTCCTGAATTCCCTTGGTGATGGCAACGGCAGCTTCCTCTTTGCTGTTGTATGGCTTTTCTAATAGTTCGCCAGCGTGCTTTTTCAAGAACGGCAGAGCCACATCGAGTCTTCCGGCTTCAAAGGAGTGATCCAGTTCATCGCTCGGTGGGTTATAGGAGTGAGCAGGTCTGTTGTGGCAATCAATACAGTCCATAGTACGTTTTTCGTGTTTTGCGAGCTCTTCTTTTGATAACGGTTTTTCTGTTGTTGCATACTCAACGATCGAGCCGTCATTGCTTTTTACAGAAATATAAGGAATGTTCATCCGCTTTTCGTCAGTAGCCACATAAGTTACTTCTTTGCCGATGTGCCAGTGAATACCGGACGTATTTGGTGCTCCAGGAGTGCCGCCGATTTTGATCAGCATCTGTACTTCACGCTTGGTATTTTCTTCGTTTGGTGCGTTATGAGAAAAGATCTTTTGACGTGCCGAGATGAACTTTTCTGGCCAGTGGCAACGTTCGCAGGTACCACGGGCAGGTCGCAGGTTGTGTACCGGAGTCGGGATCGGTGTCGGGTAGGTGCCGGTCAGGATGGAATAAAGCTGCCTCGTACCGTTGATTTTGGCTTTTACGTAATAATCAAGGCCGGATCCGACGTGACACTCGACGCAGCGAACTCGTGCGTGAGGCGAACCCTGCCATGCCACATGTTCAGGTTCCATTGGCACATGACAGACTTCACCGCAGAAGGTGGTGGATTCTGTGAATTCAAACCCTTTGATAGTTGCAACTCCGATAACGGCAAAAAAGATTACTGTTACGAGAGCAAAGAAGGCAGCCAGACGAAGCTTGCTCGGGTCGTTAAAGTCAAGGCGCGGCAGAGGAGGAAGGTCCACATCAGGGTTCTTGCGGTGTCTGCTTCTTGTCCGCCATGCACCAAAATATGTCAGCACTCCACCGAATAAGATTCCACCGGGCAATAGAAAAAATGTCACCATTTCCAGATACGGGTTTTCGAACCCTCTGAATGCCTGTAAAGCCAGAAACAGTACGATGACTATCGCTGAAATCGCAGAGGTGAGCATCCCCAGCAAGCTGATGATGTTCATGTAGTATTTTTCTGCACGTATTCTTTTTACCGGTTCCATTTTCATCCCCCTCGGATACTGATCATATTATGCGGAAACACAAGTGTGTTACATGGCAGTGAACAGGCCCACTACGTATTAAAAACGTTACTTAGTAGCATGAAGATTACGATAATGCAACCCAAAATGACTATCATTCTCAAGCCGTTGACGCTATTTGATTGCGATAGTTATTGCGTATCCATTTAATAAGACAATGCGAGGTCATCTCTGAAAGGTAATCTAACCTATTGACAAAATTGGCCTATGCACTTATTTTAAACGCTGTTATATTATAGTGAGGTGTCTCATCATTTATTAGTCAAAGCCATTGACAAAATACCCTGCCTGTCTCTGATTACAAAGTACTATAGGACTATGCCTGACAGTAATATTGTTTGACTGCAATATAAATTCACTAAATCACAGGTTGCCATCGATGTCCACTAGACAGGAGGTAGAAGATGACGGAGCCGGAAACAACAACCGAAGAACGGGAAAAAGAGCTTAAGGCACGTCTGCAGGCTATGGAACAGCAGTTAGAGCGCTTGACAGCGCGTCTAGGCGACGGTGAAGCAGTGGCTGCCGCCGTCCCGGTAGGAAGTGAGTCCGCCAAAGAAAAGAGTTACCCTCCTGAGGATATCGCTGATGTTTCTGAAGAGGTTCTTAACTGGGCCAGCCGGACATCTTTACTGCCACGCCTTGCTGCACTTTGCTTTTTGCTGGTGGTCGCCCTCATTCTACGAACTATAACAGACAGCGGTCTGATCAATAAATTGGTCGGTTCCGGCGTTGGCATGGCTTATGCGGCAGTGCTTATGATTGTCGGTTGGTACAGGTACGGCAAAGAAAGCCCGCTTGCGCCGATCTTTGCGGCCAGCGGTGCGATATTGATGTCGACCGTAGTTGTGGAAACACACACGCACTTTAATGCACTTCCCTTGGTGCCGGCTTATCTGACACTTATGGCGACAGGAATCGGCATGGCGCTGATCAGTCGTCAGTTCAACGCCTTCACTCCTATTTCAGTTGGCATCCTCACCATGTGCTTTGCCGGGGCAGCGATAGATTATCCACACCCTTTTTTCCCTTATCTTTCTCTGGTGCTCTTTACGGCGAATCTTCTCGGTTATTTTGCAGCACAGTTGAAACGCTGCTCTTGGCTAAGATGGTCGGCACTTATTGTTACTATGATTATGCTGCAGTTATGGAGTGTTCAGATCGTAACTGCGCTACGCAAAGGTGGTGTTGCCTCCGCTGATCTGTCAATCTCATGGTTTTTGCCTGTTATGGCCTTATTTACTGCTTGCTACTTGATCCTGGCTCTTCTTGGGATCATCAGGAGTGCTACGGAAAGAATCCCTCTATTTGATCTGGCACTACCGACTATAACTGTTTTGTGGGCTTTTTCTGTCATGTTGTATGTATCCGGGGTGCCTGGTGGAGGGAGCACCTTTGTAATGGGTGCTATCGGTGTGCTAATCGCAGTCAGCCTTCTTTCGGTCAGTTTCTGGTTGGCACAGCGCGGAGGGGAAGGGGCCCCTGGCGCTTCATCGTACACCTTTGCCTGTGGTGTATTACTTGCGATAGCTCTGCCGGCTGCTACAGGTAGTCTGATGCTTTCACTGCCGATCCTTTCGCTTGTAGCAATCTTTATGGCCGTCATGTCGAGGGTCTGGAATTGTGGTACTATCAGGCTGACGACCTACCTGTTCCATATTTACTGCTGCGTTGCGATGGTAATAGCAATCAGGGGTGACGGACCCGCTGCAATGGACGCCGTCAATATACTTCCTGCTGGTCTTCTGGCCTGTATTATATTGTACCAGTACCAGTGGTGCCGTTGGTGGCCACCCACAGAGGGCTCTTCATTCTTTAGACGTTTTGATGCCAACGACAGGAGTGCTTCCATGCTGCTCTTAGCTGGCCTGATTAGCGGGTTTTTTATGGTACGAATTGCACTCTTCCAAATCATCGCTATGCTTCCCGCCGAAATGCATCGTGATGCGTTCCGCTCTTCCCAGTCAGTGTTGATAAATACAGCCGCAATTGCTTTGATACTGTTTGCCTTTCTGAAACAGAACAAAGAGATTCGCAACGTTGCCATACTCGTTATGGTTTTAGGTGGCATAAAGGTCTTTCTTTATGATCTTATGGGAATACATGGATTGCCGCTGGTTTTCAGTGTTTTGTCATTCGGATTGGCCGCTGCAGCAGAATCCATTGCTTTGGGCAAATGGCAGAAAAAACCTGTTGCACCATAAACAAAGGGGGGCGAATTCGCCCCCCCTTTTTTTGCAATCAATTAATACTGGTTAGTGCCCCCCGCCGCTCAAGAAAGCAAGTATCATGAGCACCATCAGGCCGATACCTATTGATACGGCAGTAAAGCCGAATCCTTTCAACAGGAAGTCATACAGAACACCGCTTGGTTTCTTGCAGACAAACTGTTCGGTGATGCCCTCTTCCTCATAACGTTTCCACTGATCGCCACGCTCTTCAAGCATTTCTTCTTTGGCAATCTGGCCATTGAAGATGACGAAGTCCATCGGGAATTTCTCTGGTCGGCCATGTGTATTGAAAAAATGAACCGAGAAGATGAAGCCGGTGGCCAGAAGTGCCTCATCTGAGTGAATGATGGTGGCCACATTGAATGCCCAACCTGGCAGGAACAGTCCGAAAAACTCCGGGAACCAGAGCATCAGGCCGGATCCGCCGATGGCAAACATACCCCAGAATACGGCTACAAAGTCAAACTTTTCCCAGTAGGTCCAACGTTCAAAAGTCGGCTTTGGTCCCTTGAAGAAGAACCACCTGACCATGAAGAATACATCTTTGATATCACGCAGGTTGAAGCAGAGGGAGTCTGGTCCAAACAATCTCTGCAGCGGGTTGCCCTTGATGTCTTTTCTGATGAAGAGGAAATTGATGCTCATTGCGATCGCAATGCCGAAATAGACAAATGTGATTCCGGCACCAATACGATGCAATAATGCAGCATTTGCAGCCCCACCGTAGAAATGCATCATGAAGCTGGCCCACTGCTGATCACTGAATTTAAGCGGTAAGCCGGTCAATGACAACAGCAGGAAGCTGGTGATGACCAGAATGTGCAGGAAGATGTGAAGCCGATTGAAGCGCAAGTACTGTTTGTGTGGATCAGCAACTACATGAACCTGGTGATGCGTACCTGCAGCAAGTTTGGACGCCTTTTCGCGATTTTCAACAAAGCCACGGAACATCCAGAGCAGGGTGTGAATCCAGAATACGCCGAAAGTAGACAACAGCAAGCCGGTCATGGAAACGAACGTGTAAAACATGATCGGATACTTGTGACGGTCTGTCATTTCGCCATGAGAATAAAACTGGGCAAAAAGTGGCGTTGCATGTGAATGACAAACAATGCATTGCTTAACCATATTTGCCGGATTAACGCTGGATGCCGGGTCGCTTTTTGGAAGTACCGAATGAGCAGTGTGGCAATCGGCACAGCCGGCGACTTTATCCGGATTGCCCAGACGATAATTTTTCCCGTGATAGCTCTCCATGTATGATTTGACCGCAACGGTAGTGACCTTGTTCCTGACCATCATTTTCTGGTCACTGTGACACTTCATGCAGACTTTTGTGTGAAATTCGCGGCCTATGTGGTCTTTAGCGCCGGCCAGTTTCGCAATGGAGTGGAGATTATGGCAGTCATGGCATGCCGCTGAGTCCATATTGCCTGCAGCTACTCCCTTGCCATGAACTGAGTTCCGGTAAACAGACTCCTTATCATGACACTGGATGCATTTGGCAACGGCGATGCGCTTGTCGTTTTTCCAGTAATTATGGGTGTGAATATCTGTATGGCACTGGGCACAAGTCACACCTTTTTCCGCGTGGACGCTGGAATAGTGCTCGGAGTTCTGTTTTTTGTGGCAGCGTTCGCACTGCACCTTTTGAACTTTAATCTCCTTCTTCATGTGTTTGAGGAGATCGGTAATGTCTACGTGGCAGCTGGTACAGGCATTTTTGCCATGGACGGAGGCAGCGAAGGCGTGAATTGATATTTTGTCACTGTGACAGCCAAGGCAGGTAGCCGGATCAATGGCCATCCCCTGTTCAGCATGTGCGGGAAGAGCCCAGACCGCGGCCAGGAACATCAGAGTGATGAAACGGAAAAGATTTAAATGCATGTACGAAACCCCCGGGAAAAAATGTTAATAACAAAACATAGCCAACAAAAGTAGATTCATAGGTGAAACGGATAAAATTATGTAAATCGTGGAAAAGCTATAGACGTAGCCAATGGAGGCGCCCGGCTCTGAGGTGGGTTGGAACTCAGAGCAGCAGGAATTATAATGGTACGATCTGAATCAGGAGCCCATAGACCGAAGTGAGGGAATAGGCAGGCGAGCGATGCAAGACATACGGTCTTGTCCTGCTTTACGTTATCATGGGAAAAAACTGTGAGGAAGGAGTGCAGCGAATCTTTGTCATCATGGTATGACTCACCGTGATGATGATGTAGAGCGACTTTCACCTGCAGCAGTATAAATAGCGCCGGTGCAATGAGTAACAGTCTGAATGCTGTCGAACATTTCTGCATATCGTAACGCTCATTAATGCCGCTCTGCTGCGGCGCTCTGCGTGGAATAAACGATGGCAAACCCAAAATCTTTTCGTGTATACACCAAGCTCACGCACATATCAATTAAAATTGGATACAGTACACAGTATACAATCTTCCTAAGGGCCGGAATCTGTACTCTCATGGCACTAAAAATAAAAAAGTGGGGCAACAGATATATCTGCTACCCCACTTTATATTGTTAGATGCGCTAACGTTCTATATTGGCTATTTAAGCCAGGACCTACATTTTATGGCACTTGCCGCAATCATCCTGAACCGGGAAAGCGTCTTTACCCTTGTTATGGCAGGCGCCGCATGATTTGCCGGACTCCATGTCGCCCATGCTGGCCTTCAGGACACCAGCTTTGTACGGGAATATCTTAGTGTGGCAATCGGCACATTTATAGCTTTGCAGATGAAACTCGTGGCTGAAGGATGCCTCTCCGGCAGATGTCTTAAATTTGATGATCGCAGGCTTCAGCCCTTTATGGCATTTCCCGCAATCGCCGGCAGCAGAAAATGCGTCTTTGCCATTGTGGCAGCTGCCGCATGATTTCCCTTTTGCCATGTCATCCATAGTCGCCTTACCGGTTACAGAGCTAAAGGGGAATATTTTGGTGTGACAATCGGCACATTTATATGCCTGCAGATGGAAAGTATGGCTGAATGTGGCAGATGGAACGCCTTTCAGGTTGAACGTAATGTCTTTCGGTTTTAAGCCTTTGTGGCAGCGATCACAGTTGGCGGCTACGGTAAAGGTCCCTTTGCCGTTATGACAGGCTCCGCACTTCAGCCCTTTTTCCATCTGAGCCATTGTTACGCCGCTTCCCTTGGTAATGACACTGCCGTTATGGCATCCCTTACAGCGGCCACCGGTTTTTGCGATGTGTGTTGCATGGCTGAATACTGTGGCACCGAGCCCTTTTGTCGGGTAGGTAACGTCTTTCGGCGCACCTTTATGGCAACGGACGCAATCTTTTTCGCTTGAGACGCTGAAAGCTTTGATGCCGGAATGACAAGCGCCGCAGGAGCGAGTTTTTTCCATTTCAGCCATTGTGAAGTGGCGACGCTCTTTTAGATTAAATATGGCGTTGTGGCAGATCTTGCAGTTGTTGTTATACTTTTTTAGATGTAGTTCGTGGCTGAAAGTGACCGGCCCGGCATTTTTAAAGTTGTAGGTGACATCCTTGTACTCAGCTGCTCCGCAGACAGCAGCAGTTAGAAGTGTAAGCACCAGGGTAGAAAGTACCAGTAAATTTCGCATTGCCCCGACTCCTCTATCTAATAATAGTAATACATAATAGCGCGCCACTATACATACAGAGATGTGAGCCGTCAATTGTAAATTGTGGCTGCTAAAGGGGAACAGCTAAAGTTTACAGTATGATAAGCCGGGTGTGAAACGATCATTGCCGACCATGAGAGGGTAAAGGAAACGCGGGGGGGAATAAAGATTCGTTACCCCCGCGGAAAGCATAGATGCTCTCTGGTGATCCGTGAAGTTTGTGGGAAACTCAAAAAAAAGTCCGAATAAGTCAGGTGACACGGGTGTTATTTTGCGTGGCAGATTGAGCAATTGTCCGCTTCGTTGGTCGCAAATGATCTCTTGCCATTATGGCATTTACCGCAAAATTTTCCTGCATTTATGTCTGCCATTTTCATCTGTGTCGAACCTTTTTTCATTTGAAAGATTTTTGAATGGCATTCCAAGCATTTAACATGAGCATCAAAATGTTTTTTGCCATCGAATACGACTTTACCCATCGGCGTGTCCCAAGTTACGGTTTTACCGGGTTGAATGGCCAGTGCATTGCCCGCACAACCGACGCTGACTACTACAATAGCAACTGCTTTAAAAAAGTTCATGCTCCCCCCCTCACTGTTTCTTCCAATTTATACAAATAGTGAACTCAGAATCCTATGTATGTAAGTATTTTTGTATTGATATACCCTACGCAAAACCATTTCAATAAGAATCAACTCTCTTACGTTATATACATGAAAGGCAGCCGTGTGCGTTTTCAGCGTATCATACACCCTGTGGGCATTCGCCTCTAAAATACCTTCGAGGAAACTGTATTCTAGAAACTATTATTGTGTTGACAAAATACGCAGACTTTCATATCAATGCATTACAGAAACGGCGTAACGAGGTAAAATTATTATGATGATACTTAGCGTCCCATTTCTTTTCCCCGGCATACAATTATTTCGCGTAATAAACCCTATCAAACTACATATGAGGTTGAGATGAAAGTTTTTCGTTTCGCTCGTTCCAAGCTGGTTCTGCTTACCCTGGTATCGGTGATCTTTCTGTTAGTGGGAATGGCATATGCTGCCAGGGTAAAGGAGTTTGACCGTTCAGGGAAGTTAGTCGTCTCAGAAAAGTCAGCAGCTGACCAACAACCGGCCTACGATATCAAAAACCGGCCGAAGGAAAAAATATTTGAAGTGCCTCGCCCCCCTTTTACCGAGGGAGTATTCCCCTGCAGCCAATGCCATACCTACTTTAAGCCCAATCCACAACGCAGAATTCTGACCGAGTATCACACAGAGATAGTGCTTCATCATGCGGAAGGACAGCGCTGGTGTACGGATTGCCATAATCTGGTGAACCGCGACAAGCTGCGACTTGTCTCAGGAGAGCTGATTGACTTTACCGAGTCATTCCGGTTGTGCGGTCAATGCCATGGTGACAAGTTCCGCGACTGGAAGGTGGGTGTGCACGGAAAGAGAACCGGCAACTGGAACGGCGACAAGCAATATCTGCTCTGTGTTCACTGTCATAACCCGCACGATCCGAAGTTTAAAGCACTGAAGCCCCTTCCGCCACCGGACCGACCAGGCGGCGCACGCCACTGAATCCGAAACTTTAACTCATCGGGGAGCTGATCCATGTCAGAAATAGAAAAGAATTCATACGACCAGCATCGGTCACGCCGTAAATTTTTAAAAGGAATGGCAGCCGGAATTGGCTTGATTGCCCTGCCTGGTAAAGATGCATCGGCTTCTATGTGGGAAGAATTCTTCCAGAAACATTTCAGGGAACTTTCCAAGGAAGAGCTAAAAAAAGTCCTCCAGCGTCTCGAGAAGGGTTACGCCAAGCAGTTTTCAAAGCAGGTAACGGTAAAGGCAACACCGCCGATCGAGGGTGTTCGCTATGGTTATGCTCTTGATCTCTCTCGTTGTATCGGTTGTCGACGCTGTGTTTATGCCTGCGTTAAAGAGAACAATCAGTCCCGTAAACCTCAGGTTCACTGGATACGTGTTATGCAGTTGGACAAGGAAAAAGGCGTTGATCTTTCACATGCCGAGCATTATTACAATCCCGAAAAAGTCCCTGAAAAAGGGCATTTTTATATGCCGGTTCAATGTCAGCAGTGTGAAAACCCCCCCTGCACCAAAGTCTGCCCGGTTCAGGCCACCTGGAAGGAAAATGACGGGATCGTTGTTGTCGACTACAACTGGTGCATCGGCTGTCGCTACTGTATGGCTGCCTGTCCTTATGGCGCCCGCCATTTCAACTGGGCCAAGCCAGGTCTTCCCGCTGCCGATGTTAATCCTGATACTCACTATCTTGGCAACCGCCCACGTCCTAAAGGTGTTGTGGAAAAGTGTACTTTCTGCATCCAGCGCACACGTGAACAGCCGGGCCGTTATCCAGCGTGCGAGGAGATCTGCCCGGTCGGTGCCCGAAAATTTGGCAACCTGCTTGATCCAGAGGGTGAAATACGCTATCTGATCGAAAACAAGCGGGTATTCATATTAAAAGAAGATCTAAATACTCAGCCAAAGTTCTTCTACTTCTACGCGACCTAAATGTTCTGGCAGACCCACAACATCTGCAGGGAGTAACAATGAAAAACATATGGAATTTTTTTGCGGGCACTCTGAAGCTGGTTTCCAAGGGTAGCAAAGCCTATTACTGCTGGGTGTTTTTTCTGTTGGTTCTGATGAGTATTGGAGCTTCAGCATACATTCACCAATTGGATGAAGGTCTTGTTGTTACCGCCATGCGGGACCAGGTATCGTGGGGATTCTATATCTCCAATTTCACTTTTCTGGTTGGAGTGGCTGCCGCGGCGGTGCTGCTGGTAATTCCGGCCTATGTTTATAACTGGGGACCAATCAAAGAGTTTGCAGTTCTCGGTGAGCTATTGGCGGTATCGGCCATAATCATGTGTCTTCTTTTTGTGACGGTTGATATTGGACATCCCGAGCGATTCTGGCATCTTATTCCAAAGATTGGACTGCTTAATTTCCCTCAATCATTACTTGCATGGGACGTAGTCGTTCTTAATACATATCTGATGCTGAATCTGACAATATCCATATATATTCTCTACAGTCTTTACTACAGACGGGAACCTAAACATAACTTTTATACTCCTCTGGTACTCCTGTCGATACCGTCCGCTATTTCCATTCACACTGTAACCGCTTTTCTTTACAATGGCCTTGGTGCCCGCCCTTTCTGGAATTCATCTATTCTGGTTCCACGCTTTCTTGCGTCGGCATTCTGCTCCGGACCGGCATTTATGCTGCTGATATTTTTGCTGGTGCGCAAGTACACAAAATTCAGGATCAAGGATGAGGCCATTCAAAAGGTTGCCGAAATCATGGCATATGCCATGTTTATTAACCTTCTTCTGCTTGGTGCCGAACTATTCAAGGAATATTACACCGATACGGTACACCTGGCCTCCGTTCAGTACCTTTTCCAGGGACTGCACGGCCATTCTGCTCTGGTCCCCTATATATGGACAGCGCTGGTTTTCAACGTGACGGCTTTTTTTCTTTTTCTGGTCCCGGCAACACGCAGAAATAACATGACGCTGGTGATCGGCTGTATCCTCGTTTTTATCGGTGTTTACATAGAAAAGGGAATGGGGTTGGTAATCCCCGGATTTATCCCGGATACACTGCATGAAATTTATGAGTATTCTCCCAGCAGCACCGAACTTCTTCTCGCTATGGGCATCTGGGCCACCGGACTGTTTGTCTACACCATGCTTCTCCGGGTCGCCATCCCGATATTGAACGGCGATTTTCATGTTGCCGAGGATGGAGTAGGCTCTTTCATTGGTGACCAGCTGTTTATTGTCCAGCAGAAGCCAGAAGATCCATCCGTGTATGCTGTCTCCGAACCTGACCCAATCCACAAAAAAGAATGATGTTATAAATAAAATCTTCGCCCTATAAGATGCATATTTAGTAATATGGAACAATAATATGCAGCGGGATCTTGTTAATTCTTGACATAATGGAAATATCGTTCTAATTTTGTCACGCGAATAGTAGCCGCTGTTGAGTTAATACAGAACCGATGTCTGCAATGTACAACAAGCAGAGGTTAACTAGACTATTTCAGCAGCCAATCAATATGGCAAAAGGGAGAAAGAGTGAAAAGTCATGTCTGGCGACCACTGTACGTAGTCATTGCTTTTGTCGTAGCTTTACTGGTATTTCGCTTCTTCTATGTACCTAACGACTTTGGATCGGGTAAGAGGGGCTTTATGTACTCTTTTCACCGTAAATCTAACGAAATGGAGTGGAAGAACCAACCGGCAAAATACGGAGTTTCCGGCCGCGAAAGAATGCATGAATACTGTAGTGCCTGCCATGGTGCGATAGTTAAGGTACGTACTGAAAAACTTCATGGGATTATCCCGTGTGAAGATTGCCATGGACCGGCAATGAACCATCCTGAAAACCCTGAAAAGCTCAACATAGACCGCAGTCGGGAGCTTTGCCTGCGCTGTCACACCAATCTCCCCTACACGACAAGTGAACGGAAGCGAATCCCCGGCATCAATCCCAAAACACATAATACTGGCCTAGAATGCGTGAAATGCCATAATCCGCATAACCCCAGTCTGGAGGGAATGAAATAATGGAGAGGCGAGAATTTCTAAAAAAATGCATTCTTGTTGTTGCCGGTGCCTCAGTGCCGGTCTCGGCTCTGACACTTATTGACCCTAAAAAAGTGTTCGCCGAGAATCCGGATATTCAATGGGCTTTTTTGGTTGACACCAACAAGTGTGTCGGATGCGGCTTCTGTGTCAAAGCCTGTAAAGTCGAAAACGATGTTCCTCTTGATGCCAATGTTTCCAGAACCTGGGTAGAGAGATATGTGTACACGAAAGACGACAGGCGCTATGTGGACAGCCCCAAAGCGGCTCTTAACGGTTTCACCGAATCTCGTATTGATCTCGGTCGCGGCGAATTCAAAGATATAGACCCAAAGAGTGTCGGTAAAGCGTTCTTTGTACCCAAGCTCTGCAATCACTGTTCATCGCCGGCTTGTACACAGGTCTGTCCGGTTGGAGCAACCTACAAAACTGACGATGGTGTCGTTCTGGTCGACCGGAAATGGTGTATCGGTTGTGGCTATTGCATCATGGCCTGCCCTTATGCAGCACGTTTTTTTCACCCGGTTTATAATGTCGCCGATAAATGTACCTTCTGCTATCATCGTCTCAGCAAAGGTTTGGACTCAGCCTGTGTTAATGCCTGTCCCTTTGGCGCCCGTAAAATGGGCAATATTCACGATAAAGAAGACCCGATAACTCAAATCATTATGAATGAGCGTGTCGGGGTACTAAAAGATGAATTCGGTACCAAGCCTCAGGCCTTTTATATCGGCCTTGCGCAGGAGGTGCGTTAGCCATGGTCGGACAAATCGCGCAACACGCAATGGAAGTTCACGGGGAAGCATGGACGATCAAAGAGCTGTTCACGCTGCCGAATGAGTACATCTACTGGTCGATCCAGATCGTAATGTATCCATTTATGACCGGCCTTGTTGCCGGAGCATTCGTACTATCATCCCTGTACCATGTTTTTGGCGTTGAGAAGCTAAAGGAGATTGCCAGGTTTTCCCTTGTGTTCTCTTTTGCCCTGTTACCGGTGGCAATGATGCCGTTGATGCTTCATCTTCAACAGCCATTCAGGGGCATTAATGTCCTCATGACGCCGCACTTTACATCTGCTATTTCAGCATTCGGCATTGTATTCCTAACGTATGCTTCAATTGTTGCGAGCGAAATATGGTTGGTGTACCGTAAATATTTTGTTCAAATGGCGCAGGAGTTAATGGCAAAGCAGAGTCGCAGCTTCATAGACGGCTTTCGAATGATGGTTTTCCAGGCTCTGACACTTGGTGCATGGGATATAAGTCCCGAGGCTGTAGAAAAGGACCATAAAGCCTGTAAGATAATGGCCGGAATAGGTATCCCGGTTGCCTGTTTTCTGCATGGTTATGCCGGTTTCATCTTCGGTTCTGTAAAGGCAAACGCACTCTGGATGACACCATTGATGCCGGTTATCTTTATCTGCTCAGCGGTTGTTTCCGGCGTCGCACTATGCATCCTCACATACGTAATTGTTCAGGAAATCCGAAAGTATATGGCGAGAAGCAAGATGGCGCGCTGGGCTAGAGATGCAGATGCACCGGGGGCCGAGGAGCTTGAAGCTACAAAGCATATGGAGGTGATGATCTCCTCCAACTATCTGCTCTACTTTATGATAGCCGCCATGACACTCGAAATTTTGGACTTGATATTCCGCGGTTATACACAGGTTAAATCCTGGGATATTCTTCGTGAAGTAATTATGGAACGAGACTTTTTCAAAATATTCATCATGCAGTACACTATCGGCAATCTGCTTCCTTTCGTCATGATGATCTTGCCGGGTCGAACAGTGCGCCGTACAACTATTGCCACTGTGCTGGTATTGTTCGGTGTGTTCATGATGCGATACAACGTAGTTATCGGAGGGCAGGCGTTTTCGCTGAGTTTTGCGGGTTTCATGGATTACCATCTGCCGATAATCCCCCACAACTTTGAGACATTCAAGGAAGGCCTTTTTGGTGCCCTCACCGTTGTTGTAACGCCGTTTGTTCTGTTCTATTTCATAAACATGTTTATTCCTGCTTTCCTCAAAGAGGAAACAACTCACTGACCATTTTCAGACGAGCCTGTTGTCAGTAAAAGTAAGGAACAAAAGCTGCAATCTGCCTTCTAATCGCATGGCCGGCCATCAAAAGCCGGCCTGTTCTTTTTGTCCTCTCTGTGCAGAATCTTGACTTTATTGACACCATTTGCTAGCTTCACACGGCGTTGACAGCCTCTACATTACAGCATCGGAGTTAAGTGCCATGCACAAAAAACTATTTATTCCCGGGCCGGTTGAAGTTCATCCGGATATTTTGAAAGCCATGGGCTCTCCAATGATTGGGCACCGCATGAAAGAGTACGCGGGGCTGCATGGAAGAGTCACCTCTGCCTTAAAAGAACTACTTTTTACGGAAGGGCCTGTATTCCTGGCAACTTCCAGTGCTTTTGGTGTTATGGAAGGGGCGGTCCGTAATCTGGTTGGCAAGCGATGCGCTAATTTCTGTAACGGAGCTTTTTCTGACAAGTGGCACGATGTTACATTGCGCTGCGGCAAACAGGCTGATGCCATTAGTTTTGACTGGGGTACTCCGGTTACTCCAGAGGCTGTGGAAAAAGCCCTGGCAACAGGAAAATATGACAGCATGACCATGATACATAACGAAACTTCAACGGGTGTCATGTCACCCCTTCCGGAAATTGCTGCTGTTATGCGAAAATTTCCGGATGTAATGTTTATTGTTGATACTGTTTCATCGATGAGTGCACTGAAGATACCGGTTGATGAGCTTGGGATAGATAGCTGTATTTTCGGGGTGCAGAAGGCTTTTGCCCTGCCTCCGGGGCTTGCTGTTTTTACCGCCAGCGAAAAGGCACTGCAGCGGGCCGCCGGAATGGAAGGGCGGGGATACTATTTCGACTTTACTGAGTTTGCCGCTAACGATACAAAAAACAATACCCCATCAACACCATGCATATCATTGATATATGCGCTTGATTGCCAGTTGCAGCGAATGTTTGCTGAAGGGTTGGAAAACCGCTGGGCGCGTCATGATGACCTTGCCGGTTATGTGCGTGGCTGGCTAATGTATCGTGGTTTTGATTCTTTTCCGGCGCCAGCGTACCGTTCGCAGACGCTAACATGCAGCCGCAACAGTCGGGGAATCAATCTGGCTGCTCTGAAAAAGAATCTGGATGAGGCCGGTTTTGCTTTTGATGACGGTTACGGCAAAATTAAGGGCGAAACTTTTCGCATCGCCCACATGGGGGATATGACCCGTACTGATCTGGACGGACTGTTCAGTGCAATAACAACTATATTGCCGGAATTGGTATAGCAGGTTCGAAAAGGTAGAAGCAGAGGATGAATAGATGGGGGGCGGGTCTGAAAACCCGCCCCGGTGTATTTATTCTTTCTCGAAAACATCTTTGCCGGCTCCGCAGAGAGGGCAGCACCAATCGTCAGGTAATGCTTCAAATGTTGTTCCCGGTGCAATGCCGCGATCCGGATCGCCTACCGTAGGGTCGTAGACATACTGACAGATGGTACAGATCCAACGTTCCATAATTTATTGCTCCTTTTATCGTTATTATGTCCAGTGAATACACTGGACGGGACAGCCGTCTATAGCACTCTGAATATCAGCTTCCGGAGCTCCGGCAGGATCATAACCTTCCGATTTGCCAGCACTGTCAAACCTGAAGGCCCCGGGACATGTTGAAATGCAGAGGCCGCAACTAATGCAGCTTTCCGTTTCTACAGCCGCAATCTTCATCTTTTCACCTCCATAACGTATAATGGTTCAGGTGAAATTAGTTTAGCATGTTGACGCCGGATGTCAACAATCAGTAAAAACGCTTTAGATATGCCCTGATGCCATGCATTTCGGAATAACAGTGAACAAGAGAGAATTATGATATTTGAGTCGCTTGAAGTTGGTCCATTGTCGGTTAACTGTTATATCGTCGCATGTGAGAGCAGCCGTGAGGGTATTGTCATCGATCCGGGTGGTGATGTAGAACAAATTGTCAGCCTGGTGAAGAAGCATGATTTAAAAATACTGAATATCATTAACACGCACGGTCATTTTGACCACCTTGGCGGGAATAGCCGGGCTTTAGCGGTTTTTGGTGCTCGGCTTCTTATTCATGAGGCCGATGCGCCAATGCTAAGCAGATCTGCTGATGTCGCCCGTAAATATGGTTTGCGGGGAGAAAATTCGCCGGAAGCGGATGCTTATCTTGTTGACGGCATGGACATCTCCTTCGGTACCTGTCGTCTGAGGGTGCTTCATACGCCTGGTCACACTCAAGGGGGTTGTTGTCTCTATTTTGAGAAAGAGGGTAAAGTTATCACCGGCGACACTCTCTTTGCCGACTCTATTGGTCGAACCGACCTGCCGGGTGGATCACATGAACAGCTGTTGGAGTCAATCCGGACTAAGCTTTTTACTCTTCCGGAAAATGTGACCGCATATCCGGGACATGGTCCGGAGACGACCATAGGCCACGAAAAAAACAATAATCCCTACTTCTGAGGCGGCCGTCATATGCTTGAGAACAAAAAAATAATTCTTGGTGTGTGCGGGGGAATCGCCGCCTACAAAGCGGTTGAACTCTTACGTCTCCTGACCAAGGCTGGTGCAGATGTTCATGTAATAATGACACGTGCCGCCCAGGAGTTCCTTACACCGCTTACGTTTCAAACCTTGTCGTCAAACCCGGTGCATACCGATTTGTTCAACCTTATTGCCGAACGTGAAATCGGGCACATTTCTCTTGCAGACATGGCGGACCTTTTTATTATTGCACCGGCTACGGCTAATATTATTGGTAAAATCGCCGCCGGGATCGCTGATGACATGCTCACGACAACGGTCATGGCGACCAAGGCCCCGGTGTTAATAGCCCCGGCTATGAATGTCAACATGTTCACCAATCCGATTTATCAGGAAAATGAGTCGAAGCTGCAGCGTATGGGGTATTTGTTTGAGGCACCGGTAAGCGGTAGTTTGGCGTGCGGGTGGGAAGGACAGGGAAAGTTGGCTGCACCGGAAGCTATTTTTGAGGGTGCGATTGCGGCTCTGACGAAAAAAGATTTAACCGGCCGAACAATATTGATCACCGCAGGGCCGACCAGGGAAGAGATTGATCCGGTTCGTTTCATAAGCAACCACTCCTCAGGTAAAATGGGCTATGCTTTGGCGCGTGCTGCGCATCTGCGGGGTGCGCGTGTGCTGTTGATAAGTGGGCCGACCGCTCTGGCCAAGCCGGATGGTGTGAGAGTCATTAAGGTTGCGAGTGCCCTGGAAATGCAGCATGAGGTCATGACGCGTGTGACTGAATGCGATGTAGTTATTAAGGCTGCAGCAGTCGCTGACTATCGGCCTGTAGAGAGAAAAAACACTAAAATCAAGAAGAATGACGAATCCGTGACGATGGAACTTGTAAAAAACCCTGATATACTGGCCGATCTTGGCAAAATGATACAGCGACCGTTTCTCGTCGGGTTCGCTGCTGAGACGGATGCGCTGTTGGAAAATGCTCTGAAGAAACTTGATGCGAAAAATCTGGATATGCTTGTTGCAAATGATGTCAGTCAAGCTGACGCCGGTTTCAATGTGGACAACAACCGGGCATTACTGCTCTTCAGGGATGGCAGCAGCTGCGAATGTGATTTAATGTCCAAGGACCAACTGGCAGGGACAATTCTTGATCAGGTCGTAGCGCGACTTGAACAGGGGTGAAGGGCAGTGGCGTCCGAATCCGTTTTGTCTTGACTTGACCGCCTGAACGTACTAATTTTTTCAAGTTTCTAATCCATCTGGAGGTATCATCCGTGGCCATAATCCTCGGCGCCGGCATTGTTGTTAAGCTTGTCCTTTTACTGCTTCTCTCCTTTTCAATAGTTTCATGGGCGATCATCCTGTTTAAATTTTTTCAGGTCCAACGCGCAAAAAACGAATCGGAACGATTCATGGACTTTTTCTGGAAGTCAAAACGTTTTGACTCAATCGCATCACAGGTTGAGCGGTTTGCCAACTCTCCTTTAACAGTTTTGTTCAATGAGGGGTACAGCGAGCTGAAAAAAGTTGTTGATAGTGACAGTAAAAGTGACGGAAGTGCACTCAGCACGGACCTGGGGGGCGTTGAAAATGTTTCTAGAGCACTACGCCGTGCAACTAATTCCGAAATAACGCGACTCGAGAAATATCTTACTTTCCTCGCAACAACCGGTTCCACCTCTCCGTTCATCGGGCTTTTCGGCACCGTGTGGGGCATCATGACCGCCTTTGAGGGGATAGGTAAGACCGGCTCAGCATCCCTGGCTGTTGTAGCCCCTGGCATAGCCGAAGCTCTGATCGCAACCGCAATAGGATTGGTGGCTGCCATTCCGGCTGTTATGGCCTACAATCACTTTCAGCACAAGTTACGGGTGCTGATAAATGAGATGGATAGCTTTTCCACTGAATTTCTCAATATCGTACAACGTAATATAGCGGGGAAATAGCACATGGCAATGGGAGGACAGAATAATAACCGCGCAGTGATGGCAGAAATAAACGTCACTCCTCTGGTAGATGTCATGCTGGTGTTGCTGGTTATCTTTATGGTAACAGCTCCGATGATGCAGCAGGGAGTGCAGGTAAATCTGCCTAAGGCTGATACCAAGGCGATGACTCCTGCCGAGGAGGCTGTCGTTGTCTCTGTTGATAAGAGTGGTAAAGTCTTTATTGATAAGGAAGAGATCCCTGCGGGTGATCTGCGTAAGCGCCTTTCAGTCATGTTTGTTGCCAGAGCAAAAAAAGAGGTGTTCTTGAAGGCAGATGCCGGAGTGCCTTACGGCGAGGTAGTACGAACCATGGCTGACATCAAGGGGGCCGGTATTGAGCGCCTTGGCATGGTAACGGAACCGGCTGCAAAATAATGAACTCCCGCGTCGCACAAATTGACACCGGTGCCGGAGTCAGTTTCATCGTTTCAGCCGTCATTCACCTGGCGGTTTTTTTGTTATTGGCATGGTGGGGCCAGCAGTTCCCGCAACAGATGACGATTCAGGAAACTTATTATGTAGATGTTGTTAACATGCCGGCAAACGCTCCCCAATCGGGCGGCTCTACTCAAAAACCGGGTGAGTCCGCAGCCGTTCCGCCCACTCCTGTAGCCGCACCTGTGATGGCAATACCAAGCAAGGTTAAAGCCGTTCCCAAAATTACGGCCAAGTCTTCCAGGCCGGCAGCTCCCGATGAATCAGCTGTGACAGAATCGGCTTTTGCAGAACGACTGACTCGATTGGAGAGTAGCAGTGAGGCTCGTCGCGAAGAAGCAATCCTTGAAAAAATACGGAACAAAGTTAAATCGGCTAACCTCTCCAAGGCTGGTGCACAGGGCGCTGCCGGTGTCGAGGCCGGCAGCCGCTACGCTGATTACATCAAATCCAGGCTGGAAGATGCTTTGAAAGTGACTAGCAGTTATCGATCTAAAAGACCTGAAGTGGCTGTGCGCCTGACTATAGCAGCGGATGGCAAGCTCTCGCGAATGAAGATCGAACGCAGTAGCGGAGATGCTACATTCGAGCTGGCCGTCAGGCGTGCCATCGATCTTGCCAGTGAAAAATTTACAGTGCCTCCCAACCACGCAGTATTTGAAAATGGGTTTATTTTCAAGCCGGAAGGAATCTCAAACGGCCCATCACGATAATAATTATGGATATACTATGAAAATAATTCTGTTAGTTTTGGCGATTGCCATAGTACCTACTCTGTTGTATGCACAGTCAGGGTATATCGAAGTCACCGCTCCAGGTAATCGTCAACTGAAGCTGGCTGTTGACTCCCCCCGCTCTCTTGACGCTACGGCCACACCAGAAATAGCAAAACTCGTCTCTGAACTTATAGCGAATGATATGAATATGTCCGGTACCGTTACTGCGGAAAGTAGATTGCAGCGACCGGACGGGAACTTGTTGTCTTTGGTGGATGTTGATTTTGTCCCCTGGTTGAGTGCCGGGTTCGACCTGCTGGTCCGGGGCGAATACAATTTTAAAGGTGAGCAGCTGACTATAGAATTTCGTCTTTTTGATGTGATAAGCCGTAAACTTATTACATCAATGCGTTATCTCGGCACCGCAAAAGACGTTCGCCGTTTCAGCCATTCATTTGCAGACGAAATTTTGCGCGTCATTACCGGTGAAAAGGGCGCATTCACGACCAAGATTGCCTACGTATCAATACAAACGGGAAACAAGGAAATTTATGCAATGGATTGGGATGGCAACAATCCGCTCCCGCTGACAAAGAACGGAGCTATAAATCTAAACCCGGATTTTTCTCCGGATGGACGCGAAATAATATTCACCTCTTATAAACGCGGAAACCCGGATCTGTATCGCCGTTCTCTATCGAATACGGCGGAGGTTGCACTATCCAATCGTACAGGCCTTAATATTACCGGCAACTGGTCACCGGATGGCAGTAAAATAGCCCTTGCACTCAGCAAGGACGGTGATGCCGAGATTTATACAATTGATAAAGATGGCAGCCACCCAGTGCGTTTAACAGTCAATCCCGCACTTGATCTGTACCCAGCATGGTCGCCGGATGGCAAACGCCTTGCTTTCGTATCGGATCGCCTGGGCAAACCGCAGATATTTATTATGAATGCCGATGGCGGTGATGTCAGGAGGCTTACTACGTCCGGCAACTATAATGTCAACCCGCGTTGGTCTCCAAAGGGTGACAAGATCGCCTACTCCAGAATGTCAGACGGTGGCTTCAATATATTTACCGTTGCTACGGATGGTTCTTTAGACACCCAGATAACGGTTGATGGTAATAATGAAAATCCATCCTGGTCTGCCGATGGCCGCTTTATTTGCTTTAGCTCTAAACGGAGTAGTGGTAACGGGATTTATGTAATGCGCGCCGATGGTAGTGGTCAAACAAGAGTTACTGAGGGAAAAGGGACGTATTATCAGCCGGTCTGGTCAGCACGATGATGGCATACAGGTGCATAAATACAGCCCTTTTTTATTTTACCTGTTGCAATACTAACGCTGTTATGTATAATCACTTCACATTTGATTTTTCAAGGCATTTTGCCTCATTTTTGTTAACGGGAGTAAATATGAAAAAGAGTATGGTAGCACTATTGACTGGTGTCAGTATGGCAGCATTGCTTGCTGGTGGTTGCGCAAACAAGGACGTGGTGAAAAAAGAGGAGGCCATTGTTCCGACTGTTGCAGCCGAAAAAGTAGAGCCGGCCAAACCGGTAGACACTGCTGAGCAGGCACGATTGGCTGAGCAGGCTGCATTGGCCGAGAAGGCCCGTCTGGCTGCTGAACAGGCAGAGCAGGCCCGGCTTGCCGCTGCAAAGTCCAAGCCCGCTCAGAATGAAGTTATGGGTACGAACGCGCCTCAGGGAGGGAACTCTGCTGTTGCGGAAAACAAGTTCGAAACGATTTATTTTGATTTTGACAAATCTGACCTTCGTCAGGATGCACGTGACGTGCTCTCAAAAAATGCGGAAGCGATTCTTAAATCATCCGCCGGTGCAAAAGTTCAGATTGAGGGACACTGCGATGAGCGTGGATCTGCTGAATACAACCTTGCTCTCGGCGAGCGTCGCGCTATGTCAGTCCAGAAATATTTAACTACACTCAGCGTTAAAGCAGAAAATCTCTCAGTAATCAGCTATGGCAAAGAGAAGCCTGCTGTTGTTGGCAGCGATGAAGCAGCCTGGGCAAAAAACAGACGCGCAGAGTTTGTAATTACCAAGTAATAGACTGATTGCTACGGTTTATCCTGACCACACCAGCTGTCTCAAAGCAGCTCTGGTGTGGTCTTTTTTTGAGGTCGTCCGATGACATTTTGCAGATTACTAACCTTACTTGCTACACTAACGTCAATTTTTACTTTTAACAGGCTCGCACATGCAGCAGAACCGCTGCAGCAGACGGTGCTTCTAAGGGCAGGCGCCTACTTTTCCGCCAGCAAGTCATTTGAGCCAGGCAATGGAATTGATCTGGTATATTCTGTAAGACCTATTCCTTATGCGGCACTGGAAGCCTCCATTGGCTATTACAGAGCCGAATCCGGAACTACTGCCTTTCTCTCCGCGATTCCACTTACCGTTTCTGCAAAAGCCATTCTCCCAGTGCAATACTTTAATATTTATGCTGCGGGAGGCGCTGGCACCTACTACAAAATGGCCGGTGGACTGGACGGTCTGCCCAACCACTCTACGGAATTACCTTCTGACCATTCTGAATTCAGTTTAGGGTATCACGCCAACGCCGGGGTCGAATATCCTGCAACCGGCGGACTTACTCTGTTTCTTGATGGTAAATATGTTTACGTGAATCAGGGGAAATTCAGATCGTATGACAATATCAAACATGGCGGCGCATTTCTCTATGGCGGCTTTGCTCTGTTGTTTTAGTCTTTATACCACTAACTCCAACCGCTTACCACTATCACAGTCAATACATAGCTTGACAAATCAGCCGGTTTCTGTGATAGTTTGCCGCCGTTTTTAAGGCTACGCGACTTCTAATCAGTATGTGGAGATGATACTTTATGGCGACAAAAGCTAAAACAGTGAGTGAATCAGCTCAGAGCGCAGTAAGCGAGACGGTGCCGGTTGCCGTGGCAACTTCCAAGAAAGCAAAAACATCTAAAATGGATGCCAACACCCAGAGCCCTCCGTTGACGGATGCTGCAAAGTCCGGGAACGAGATGCCCGAATCGGAGAATGAATCTCAGCAGAGTAAAGTTTCAGCTTCAGTGGAGGTGGCAGAAGTTATACAGGCTGCACCGCACACTACTCCTGTTGTAATTACAGATAAGAGGTGGCAGGAAATCCGGCTGATTCTTGAGAAACTGAAAGAAGATACCCTCCGCGAAATCAGAAAATCTGTAAAGAATGGAACTGAAGCGGTCGCAGCGATTGAACCGGGAGGCGACATCTATGATCAAGCTTCATCCGAGCGCGACCGTGAACTTGGTTTGTTGCTTGGTGATCGTGAGCGTGAAAAAATTCACAGCATCGATGATGCGCTACTGCGTATTACTGATGGAGATTACGGTATTTGTGAAGAGTGTGATGAAGACATTCCTCTTGGTAGGCTTAAAGCGATGCCGTTTACCCGTCATTGTGTAAAATGTAAATCGGATCTTGAAAAAATGCAGGCTCAAACCAAACGTGTTGAAGAGGAACGGGCATACCGTGAAATTCCACTCGGCTCAGAAGAAGAAGAGTCCTAAGCCGCTTTATTTCTGAAGAACATCCGCAGCACTCTAAGCAACATACTCCTCTTGATCTGCATGGCATCATGAGGGCATAATTCACGGCAGCACCAACAACGAATACAGCGCGCATTGTCAACCGACAGCGCGCTGTTTTTTATGGTAATTGCTACAGGAGGACAGGCGTCGCGGCAGATGCCACATAACACGCAAGTTTGTTTATTAGCTCCAGGATATGAAATGAGATGTTTTTTTAATCTTTTAGTGAGGAAAGAAGGCAGACCAAATTGAACATCAAGTCCTTTTGGTAGTCTAAATTTGGTGGTAGGGATAGTTTCAAAAGGTAATCCACATAATTCAATATCTTTTATCAAGGCTCCAGGCAGCTCCATGCTGATCGCCTCGCGTTCTATATGCAATAACTCGGCATCTATGCCAGCCAGTTTTCCCGCAATGACATCAACTGCAACAGGATTCACTCCCGCAAGTAATAAACCCAGTTTAACTGGATCTCCATTTCCAGGGCCATCCCCTTCCATTGCAATTATCGCATCGACAATATTTAGCGTTGGTTTTTTTAGTTGATAAATTTCGAGCAGCAATCTGGCAAAATACTGGCGTGAGTTGCCGGATTTTAGGTGCCAACCCGCCTTTTCCGCCCCTACAACCGCGCCGAACAGGTTTTTTACTGCACATGTCATGGTCATCATTTCATGTGTTTTCAATTTTGGAAGGTTGATTATCTTCTGCGCACCGTAATAGGCGCTAGCCAGGTGGATTGAACGAAAAGTACCACTGCCCTTTAGTTCGACCGCATCACTAAATGCAACCAGAGTGGAACCGCTACAGCGTGCAGCCTGTTGTATGCCGCACTTCTCGGCGACCTTTAGGAAACCACCAATACCTGGGCTATCTCCAATCGATACTGTCCCGCCTGACTCTCTGACAAGCTCAGCAACAATCTGAACAAGTAAGGGATGAGTTGTAACTGCCCTCGCAGGTGATTTTCCGGCCAACATGTTTGGCTTTAATAAAACCCGATCTCCGCTATTGATAAATGCGGACATGCCGCCTAGAGGCTCTAACAGCCTGATAACAGCCTGTCGTAGATTATGAAGGTTATAATCTCCTACGGCTGCAATTGAGACAGTTTCCACGAGAATTCCCTTTTAAGCGTTATTCAAGCTTGTTTTAGATAAAAAATGGGGATGGCCGAAGCCACCCCCACTATACCACAAACTTCAGTATTTCAAAGCATCAGTGATCTATTGCTTTTGCCATGCCCAGACCGGTATTCTGACGGACATACACTTCGTCAAACATATCTTCAGCACGC
>CAIQWT010000045.1 GCA_903875605.1 uncultured Geobacteraceae bacterium
CATAAAAACCCATTTTGGTTACTTGGTGCTACTTCCCGTGATAATCGGAAGCGAATTGTTGAATTAGCAGACATTATGTCTCTTGAATTAGACCATGAACTCTGCCAGAAGGCTCGATCCGACCTAATTAATCCTAGGACAAGATTGAGAGTTGAGTTGGGATGGGTACCAGGAGTCTCCCCCAAAAAAGCTACACAACTGATTCAACAACTATCAGAGGATCCATTGTCATTACGAGAGGAGGACGGTCTCCCGCCACTGTCGCATTCCAATCTTATGGCAGCGGCATTTGAAGCGGTAGGCTCAAATCATTCTCCGAATGACCTTTCTTCATATATTGAAGAGTTGGCTTGTGTAGTTGAAGAAATTTCAATTGACGATGTAATTCGAGATATCAATGAAGACAGATCTATTTCCGGTTTTCCTGAAGTAACAGCATATGACGTTGTTGAATCAGAGCTTTCTGAGATTAAACGATATTACAAAAATTCCATAAAAAGTGCATTGAATCGCTTGCCACCTTCAGCTCTCGTCGAAACGATGACCCTTGTGGTAGAGAGCGCAACATGTGGAGGTGAGTACCATGCACCTAATTTAATTGATGATCTTGTAGACAATTACGAACTTGAAAGTCAGGACTTTCTCCAAAAAGAGTCTGATAATATAAAGAAATTACTCAGTATAATAAATGAGTCGGCATTAGATGGTGAGCACTATGTAGTGCCATTAGTCGACAAGCTTGAAAAGGTAACCCGCAACTGGGACAAAGTTGCTCAACCAATCCAGCTAAGCGCGAAAGCTCGGGGAACAGAACATAATTTAAGTAATCAAGTTGCTTACGCAATAAGAAGCTTGGGAATTGACCTATTTAATAATCACAACATGCTTTCACAATCCAGAAGAATTACTATCCTTTTGCAAGAGTTATTTGCAGAAATCCCTGAAGTTATAGAAAAGGTCGAGCAAGATGCCGATACGTTAGATGACATCTATCAGCGGCGTAAACAGACCGAAACTAAGAACCGTGAATGGGAACGTGAGATTACATATAGTGCAGAAATTGGCGTTGTTTTCAAAGACACATTAAGTATTTCGCCCAGAGGAGTATCTTGGAAAGAACGAAATTACCCTCTCGATTCAATTACTCGCGCTCGTTGGGGGGGAGTTAGCCACTCTGTTAATGGGATCCCCACAGGATCAACATATACAATTGCCTTTGGCGATAAATATTCTGAAGCGGTTGTTGAGACAAAGCGCGAAGACATTTACTCTAAATTTACAGATAAGTTATGGCGTGGTGTTTGTGGGCGCATCTTGTCAGATACATTGGAGTCCGTTGTAGCTGGTAAAGTCGTTTCATTTGATAGAGCGACATTAAAGGATGCCGGAATCGTTCTTATTAAGAGAGTGTTTATAGGATCAGATGAAAACGTGTTTTGTCCATGGGATGATATCAAAATATACTCTGATGCAGGTGAATTTTGCATTACCAGCAAGAGTGATAGCAAAACGTACGTGAACTTGTCATATATCAAAATTCCAAATACTCACATTTTGGAGCAAATTATTAGAATGGCCTTTAAACAGCCAGGTCTTCAGAAACTGAGTGAATTGTTGAATTAATATTATTTTTGCCAAAGGAATTGTTTATGGGGCTTTTATCTAAATTATTTGGCGAAAGCAAAGAAGACAAGGCGCTAAAAGAGGCAATGGATACCTACGGACGATTTGAATCAGAGATGTGAGCCATCAACAGTACGTCGTATTGAAGAAACACTTGAAGATTTACGAGGTGGTGATCCATGCCTCACTGCAACATGGCGTACACATCGAGCTGACCGCTCAATAACGAGTTGAAC
>CAIQWT010000046.1 GCA_903875605.1 uncultured Geobacteraceae bacterium
GCCCGAGTGAATGATACTGCCTATCTGAAAAGTAATCGTGCGCAGGATACTTATTTCATCTTCGCTGAAACTTCGGGTTTCCCGTGTCTGCACGACGATAACGCCAATCGGCGCTTTATGTTCAAACAGCGGCAACCCCAGAAACGAAAGAAACCGTTCCTCTTTGGCCTCCTTGAAATATTTGTAGCGCGGATGCGACGGAGCATTATCGGTCATGACCATTGCGCGTGTTTGAATGGTAAGCCCGCAGAGGCCTTCATGGACTTTCATGGAGACGCGATTGACCGATGCTTTGGAAAGACCTTTTGTCGCCTTCAGCACGAGAGTTTCGCCGTCATTTTCAAGCAGATAGATCGAACAGACATCACTCCCCATGCGTTTTGCAACCAGGGTAACGATATTGTCAAGGGTATCCTGCAGATCATGTGAATGCAAAATGATTGAGCTAATGTCTTCCAGGGTGCGCAGACCGAGTGATTGCAGCGGTTCTTTCATATAGGAGTCCTTGGCGGAAAGTATATTAGCGCGAAATATAGTCGTTTTCGTTCACAAACTCAAGTAATTCCGAGTTATTGGGCCGAATATATTGGGCTATACTCAAGAGGGCGCGAGCAGCACTCCATTGCCCAACAGAACAATGAAGTAGTCTGTGGCTAATGGTAATTGATTTGAATTTTAATCGATTTCATGGCAATCTCTATGCCGACTTATTGATTAAGGCATCCAGGATGGGGATGAGGAGAGGGCTTTACGGTTGATTCTAAAGTCAAATCAAACGAACAGGAGTTATTAATGCATTTAGCAGATGTTAATAAGAGCGCGCCGCTCAGCACCGGCAAACGCCGTACAGTATCAATATTGTTATGGATCGCAGTCTCTATAGGATTGGCTGTCTCAATTTTCACCGTGATAGAAGAGATGTGCCTGGCAACCGCTTGCAGCGATGCCACCAGCTTTGCCATCTTCGGCTTTGGGATGGGGTGGTTTGGAATTGCCTATTTCATTATTTTGCTGATGCTGCTTTGGTTACGTAACAGGATTTCTCTATTTAACTTGGTATTTGCCGCAACCGTTTTTTCCGGCATCGGCGCTGAACTCCGTCTGCTCTGGATACAAAAATACATTATTGGCAGCTGGTGTCCTTTGTGCGTCACGATATGCTGTGCTCTATTCATAACCGGTATTTTGTTGTTTACAGAGAAGATACAGGGGGCAAAATCAGTATCATGTGAAGGAAAAAATCTTCGATGGTGGATGGCTTTGGTGGTGGTAATGTTTGCGGCTGGTCTCACTATAGCTATTTTGGGGGTAAAGGCGCTTACCTGAACTAATGCTATAACAAACCCAGCGCAACAAGTGCCTTCCAGACCCCCAGCAATCCGAGCAGAGCGACACTCCCCCCCATGCAGCGCTGAAAAACACCCCGCCCCAAAACTGAAAGGGCAGAGGCCACCTGTCCGTACGCAAGCAGAGCAGGCACAGTACCACAACCAAAGGCCAGCATCATGCTGCCACCTTTTAAGGCAGATCCGCTTGTAGTTGCAGAAATAAGCACTCCATATACCAGGCCACAAGGCAATAGCCCCATTAGAAGGCCAGCCGGGATGGCAGCAAGAATAGAGCTGCTCGTCATAAACCGAGAGAGTTGTACCCTTAAAAAGCCCCATCCGGAACCGTCAAGAGCAGCAATTCCCAGCGATCTCACTCCGAAGAGTGTAAAACAACCGATCGCTGCGACAAAAAGGTTTGCAGCCAGAAACAACCACACAAAAAAAGGCTTCAGCGCGTCCACCATGCCGCTTTGAGCCACAAGTCCGACCAGAAGTCCAAGCAGGCTATAGGTGCATATTCTCCCGGCATGATAGAGCAAATTGAATAAAAAACGGCTTGCAGCATCTGAATCACGGCGTGACAGAGCAAGAGCGGTTACTATTCCACCGCACATGCCAAGACAATGGCCACTGCCGGCAAGACCGGCTGAGAACGCCAACCAGATCTCCAGCACCCCTTCAGGTTTCCAGCGCGCCGATAAGGCTCTTAATATCAGCTACTCCGTTTGCAATCAGCCATGCTTCCATATCTTCAGCAATTTTCTGAGCAGCGCCTGGGTTAATAAAGCTTGCGGTACCGACCTGAACGGCGGTCGCTCCGGCAAGCATAAATTCGAGTGCGTCGGTCGCATTCATTATTCCACCGATACCAATAATCGGCACTTTAACCGCTTTTGCCACCTGCCACACCATACGCAAGGCAATCGGCTTGATAGCCGGACCGGAAAAACCACCGGTGATATTGGCCAGCACCGGACGGCGCTTATTGAGATCAATCGCCATACCGGTCAACGTGTTTATAAGTGACAAAGCATCAGCACCGGCATCTTCGCAGGCCCGGGCCATGATCACCACATCCGTTACGTTGGGTGACAGTTTGACAATTAACGGCTTCTTTGTAACCGCACGGCAGACTGAAACAACCGAGGCAGCACAGTCCGGATCTGTACCGAAGACAATCCCCCCCTGCTTTACATTCGGACATGAGATATTTACTTCCAGGCCTGCTACTTCAGGAATTTCATCGAGGCGACGTGCCATTTCGGCGTATTCATCAACGGTGCTGCCAAAGAAGTTGGCGATGGCCGGAGTATTGACAGAGCGAAGGTATGGAACTTTTTTTGCGATAAAAGCATCAATACCGACATTTTGCAGACCGATAGCGTTCAGCATTCCGCCGGGGGTCTCAACTATGCGGGGCGTCGGATTACCGGCTCGCGGCTTAAGGGAAAGCCCCTTGGTAACAAAGGCACCGATTGACGCCATATCCACATATTCAGCAAACTCTTCGCCATAGCCAAAAGTACCGGAAGCGGTCATTACCGGATTACGGAGTGAAATACCGGCCACATTTACAGACATATCAGGTTTCATGGTCACTCCCTCCACTTCAGTTCGCCAGACTCAAAAACCGGGCCTTCAGTACAGACACAGCGGTAGTCTGGAGTTTCTGCTGAATGTGAATGCCCCGGAGCAACGCAACCGAGACAAGCACCAACACCGCATGCCATATACCCTTCCAGAGAGACCTGGCAGGGGATACTGCGTTGTGACGCTATCCCGGCAACAGCGTTCAGCATACCGTGTGGACCACATGCAAAGATTGTTGCCTTTCCTTTTAACATGTCAAGTCGCCGCAGCAGTGCTTCAGTAACCAGACCACATTCACCAAGCGAACCATCTTCGGTTGCTGTGTAGCATTCAACGCCCAGTCGTTCGAATTCGGTGATGCAAAGAATATCATCTCTAGTGCGTCCACCGGCAAAAAGCCTGACCTTTGATTCTTTGATCAGTTCTTTCGCCAGCAGATAGAGTGGCGCCAGCCCTACTCCGCCGCCGACGATAAGTTTTTCTTCATCCGGCGCACCCAATTCAAATCCCTTGCCAAGCGGACCAAGAACATCAAGCAGGTCAGACCCATGCAGCGTTGAAAGCATGGCAGTACCCTTCCCCACCACCCGGTAGAGCATCTCCATATACGGCTGTTCAACGGCTCCACTCTGTGCAGGCGTGTGAGTGCCGATGTCAAAAATGCCAAAAGGACGACGCAACAGCGGGTCGATGGCACCATTAATCCTCACCATCACAAACTGGCCCGGACGTGCCGCAGCACATTCGGGTGGAGCTGTCATACGCATACGCCAATAACCGGGTGAGACCTCAATATTTGAAAGAATAAGCGAGGTAAACTGCATTACTTTGTTCTCCTTATTGGTGTTAATAAATAGCCCATAGTCTGCATACATAGAATATATTATTTCATGCATAACTCCATCAAAACCGCATCTTCCATGCCTTCGTAATACTTGCATCGCAACCCGGAACGTACAAAACCGCAACGTTCATACAAATTGATTGCAGCAAAATTGGATGCCCGGACTTCAAGCGCCAGCACTTCAGCATCTTTTTCCCTGGCCAGCTTAATCGCATAATCCAGTAGCTTTCGCGCTACTCCATTGCCCCGTTGTTCGGGAGCAACGGCAATATCCAATATTTGTGCTTCCTCAAACAGCGACATCAGGCAGACATAACCGGCCAGTATGCCATTGTATTCGGCAATAAAGGGGAACGAATGGGGTGCCGCAATTTCGTGTTGAAAATGTTCCCGCTGCCACGGGACAGGAAATGAATCCTGTTCGATAATAAGGACAGCGTCAAGATCGGTCTCAGTCATACATCGTATGGAGGAACAATTAGCGGCATTCATGAGGTCGTATAATAAGCAAACCCGCTTCTGTTGTAAACGCTTTAAACTCATATTCAATATTGACAGTATACTTATTATCTGCATAATGATAATAACTCGGCTTATGAAGGACTTCCCGTTATGTACGATATTGAAAAAAGCATCGGTTTTCTGCTGTCAAAGGGCTACCAGAGGGCCTGGGCAATCTTGAGAGAAGAGATCGAGCAGTATGACCTTACACCGCCGCAGTTTGCCCTGCTTTCGTTTCTTTGGCAGCAGGACGGATTGACTCAAGTGGAGTTGTCCGAAAAAGGGCAGATTGATCGTTCTACTGTGGGTGGCCTTATTGACCGACTCGAGAGGAACGGACTGCTGGAACGGCGCCAACACCCGCAGGACCGGAGGGCCTACAAAATATACCTTACGGAGCATGGCAAAGAGATGGAAACTACCCTAACTGGATGTGCCGATAATTCACTTAAACGCTTTACTTCAGGATTAAATGATGAAGAGATTATTGAACTTAGAAGAATGCTGGAAATATTACGCGGGGAACGGAGGGTGTATGAAATTCCTTCATGCTAGCCTTGTAACTCTTGCCTGCTTTTTTTGTGCGACTCAATCCTTTGGTGCATCACTTTCTTTACAGGAATGTTTGCAAAAAGCGTACAGCGACAGCCCTGCCCTGAAAAGTTCAGCCTGGGATAGCCGAATTGCTGAAGAGAGCAACCGCCAGGCAACTGTTGCCACATATCCACGTGTTGACTTTCAAGCCGGATATACAATGCAACTTGAGCCACAAGCTGTAAAACTTGGAGGAGTCACAGCAGAGACACAAGAACCTAATTTTGCATTTGCCGGCATTTCGGCAAGCTATACTCTCTATGATTTCGGGCGGCGCAATGCCCGCATCCAACAGGCAAACGCCTACACTGGAGCTGCTTCACACAGCCATCTGTTCAACAAAAGTGATATTGCTCTGCAGGTAATCGAAGCGTACTTCAGAATTCTTGAAACAGATAAGCTGATTCAGGCAGCGAGAGAAGAGATCGCGCAAATAACTGAACATCGCCGTGTAGCACAGGTTTTGTTTGAGGAGGGTGTCGTCACCCGCAATGATGTACTTCAAGCGGAAGTCCGCCTGGCCTCAGCCCGGCAAAAACTGCTGACAGTTACTAACAAACGTGACAATGGTTGGCTGCTGCTTAACTTCCTTACCGGCAGCGAGCCCGATTTCAGAAGTGAGTTAGATGAAAAAACTACATTGAATAACACAATCAAACTAACTACTGATACATCAGAAAACCCTGCCAACCGCCAGGATATTAGAGCTCAGAAACTTGTTCTCGAGGCGCGTGACTTTGAAGTGCGTGAAAATAGTGAAAATTATGTACCTGAAATCTATACTCGCCTAGGTATGGACTTTGTTCAGAATGATAAAGTACGTGAACAGGCCATTTATTCTGCAACACTTGGTATTCGAGTTAACCTTTTTGACGGCTATGCTGCTCAGTCCGCGCATGAAAAAGCGATCAAGCAGCGATCAAAGCAACTTGACATCCTTAGACTGTCAGAACAGCGTGCTCTGCTTGAGATCACCACAGCCCGCAATGATGCAAGCGTCGCAAAAGAACGCATCAGCGCCTCGGAAGCGGCAATAAGACAGAGCGAAGAAAACCTGCGGATCAACAAAGAACGTTATCAAGAGCGGGTCGGCATTGCCTCGGAAGTGCTGGACGCACAGACACTGGTGACACAGACTAAAACAGACTATTACCGCGCTCTTTATGATTATCAGACCGCAGTAGCCCGCCTGCAAAACTCTCGTGGAGAGATGTAATATTTAATCGGAGGATATATGGCAGTAGAGGAAATGACCGAATCACAAGCCAATTTAAAAAGCATCCCGCCGGATACAAAACCAGCGGGCAAAAAAAGAATTAAAGCTCTGATAATCCTGCTCACCATCAGCGTGGTCGGTGGGTGGTTCGGCCTTAAGTGGGTCATCTTCAGCAGATGCAACATAGAAACCGATAACGCATTTATCGAAGCCCGAATTGTTCCAGTATCGTCAAGGGTTGCCGGCACGGTTGCACGGGTGCTGGTGGGTGACAACCAATTTGTCAAACGGGGCGAGCTACTTATTGAAATCGATCGTCGCGACTACCAACTCCAGATTGCTAAGGCCTCTGCTGGAGTGGGCATGGCTGAAAATGAAACCGGAGGTGAGCAGATGAAGGTTGAAGGTGCCAGTGCTGCCCTGCAATCTGCCAGGGCTCGCTTCGATCAGGCAGCGCTTGATCATACTCGTGCCGAAAAACTATATAGTCGCGACGTGTTGCCAAAAGAACAGCTTGATCGGCTGACAACTGCTAAAAGGGTAGCTGAAGCGCAGCGAAAAGAAGCTGAGGAGGCACTTAAGCGAGCTCAGGCTGAAGCAGGACTGGCAATAAAAGTTGGCAGCAAGGCAAAGATCCTTCAGAGAAAAGCTCAACTTGACGAAGCAGAATTACAACTCTCATACACAAAAATATATGCTGCACGGGATGGTTATATCACCCGTAAATCTATCGAAGAAGGTGTCAATATCCAGGCAGGACAGCCCCTGATGGCACTAGTCCCACTTCAGGAAGCGTGGATTACAGCCAATTACAAAGAGCGTCAGATAACTTTTTTGAAACCTGGACAAAAAGTCGAGTTTTCTGTCGATGCCTATCCGGGTAAAATATTCAGCGGCAAGGTAGACAGCATAATGGCTGGAACCGGAGCGGCGTTTTCGCTGCTGCCGCCGGAAAACGCCACTGGAAACTACGTTAAAGTAGTCCAGCGTGTACCGGTTAAAATAAATATCGACAAAAATTCTGACCCGGAAAGATTACTGCGTGTCGGCATGAGTGTCATTCCGACCATACTTACCGGCCGATCTAACAGTGACGTACTCAAGGAATTGAACCCGTTCAAATGAGCGAAGATAAAACCATAAATAAATGGTTGATCACGATTACAGTCATGCTGCCTGCCATCATGGAAATTATCGACACCTCGGTTGCCAATGTTGCCCTGCCCCATATGCAGGGGAGTCTCAATGCAGGAATTGATGAAGTCACCTGGGTTTTAACTTCCTATCTTGTAGCCAACGCAGTGGTACTCCCTATGACAGGTTGGCTGTCTCGTGTTTTCGGCCGCAAGCGCTTTTTGATGACCTGTATTGTGCTGTTCACATTGGCATCACTGCTCTGTGGAGCCGCACCAAATCTGGCGACACTGATTTTTTTCCGCATCCTGCAAGGGGCCGCAGGGGGCGCATTAATCCCTATAAGTCAGGCTATTTTGATGGAGACATTCCCACCAAACCAACGTGGTATGGCCATGGCGATCTTCGGAGTAGGCGCTATGTTCGGCCCGATCGTCGGACCGGCTCTGGGTGGCTGGATCACTGACAACATGAGCTGGCGATGGATCTTTTACATAAATCTGCCGGTAGGTATCATCGCAATGATCATGTGTGCATTCTTCATATTTGATCCCGGCTATCTACGCCAGAAAGTCGCAGCGTTCAAGGTTGATTACTGGGGGCTTTTTTTGCTGGTTGCCAGCATGGGATCATTGCAGGTAGTGTTGGATAAAGGGCAGCAGGAAGACTGGTTTAACTCATCTTTTATTATTACATTCAGCATCATAACGATTGTATCTCTTGTCGCCCTCATCTGGGTCGAACTGACTCATAAACATCCGATCATCAACCTGCGTCTGTTCAAAAATGTATCTTTTTCTGCCGGAAACCTGATTATGTTCGTCGTCGGATTTGCTCTCTACAGCTCCATCATGCTGATACCGCTTTTCCTGCAGACACTGATGGGATACTCAGCAACTGACGCCGGTATGGTAATGGCCCCTGGTGGTGTTGCTACGCTGATCACCATGCCGTTGATCGGTGCAGCGCTGGCCAAGCGAGACGGACGTAAAATTGTTTTTGTCGGGCTGCTGCTCGGAGCAACGTCCATGTTTATAATGCAGGGGCTCAATCTTCAGGGTGCTTTCTGGAATTATACCTGGCCCCGCATAGTCCTCGGCTTCGGCCTGGCGATGATATTTGTGCCACTGACAACTGTCACGCTGGCATCAATCTCCAGATCGGAAATGGGCAATGCTACAGGAATGTTCAGTCTGTTGCGCAATATAGGCGGCAGCGTCGGCATTGCCATGGCCGCTACCCTGTTGACGCGCTACCAACAATTTTACCAGACAAGCCTTGTTGCCAACATAAACCCGTACAACCCTGTGTGGCAGATGCGCTTTGATGGCTTGAAACAGGCTCTTGTCTCCAAGGGGATTGCCGCATCCCAGACCGATACAACTGCGTTAGGAATGATGTACGGACTCGTCCGCCAGCAGGCCGGCGCTCTGGCATTCAACCGCATCTTCTTCATCATCGGCCTGGCCTTTCTGATCATTATCCCGCTTCTTTTTCTGCTGAAGAGACCGTCACACGTAGAAAGCAGCGTTGGACACTAAAAAAGCGGGGCATACCATAAATAGGTACGCCCCGCTCTCCAAACTTAATCACACCATTCTTATTCTTTACTTTTCTTTTTTAACAGTAAATTTATAACCACTGAACATACTGGATATTTCACTGCCATGCTCTTTGATATCCATTAACCATGCGCTGTAGATGTGGTTTATTATAAAACCGAAGATCATCCACATACTGGCATGATGAGCCAATCGCATTCCCTGGTTGGAAAACAGAGAATACATAAAGCCCAGCGATTTGTGCATTATGCCGCCTGGCGCATGTTCGGCGTAGAGCGAAAACCCGGTGAGTATCATTAAAATATAGAGCAGAAACAGGGCAAAATAGGCTGAAGTAGCCAGTGGATTATGCCCGACAGTCTCTGGTACTTCTTTGTCCACAAACATATAATAACGCAACATTTTGATCGTTCGCTCTCTTCCAGGAGCGGTGAGAAGCGGAAAAAACTCTTTCCATCCAGCGTACTTGTTACCAATCAGCGACCAGATTATTCGCGAGAGGACACTGACTGCAAACGCGTAGGCTGCCGTAAAGTGAACAAAGCGTATCCACCCCATAGTGAAATCCGAGGCTGAACTGCCAAAGGAAACCGGATTGCCGATAAAAAACCCGGTTAAAGCAAGAATCGAGATGGATAACACGTTAACCCAGTGGGACCAGCGAACCGGTAATTCCCAGATGTAGCATTTAAATTTGCAGGATTCACTCATATGTGGCCGCCTTTTAGTAGCTTAGAAATTATTTTCTGCGGCTATTGGGCAGAAAATCAGTTCATTAACGCACTTATCCCGTTTACGGGGCCTAGGACACCTTTACCTTGATTACTTCATTACCATCAACATCCATCACATGTACTGCACAGGCCATACAGGGATCAAATGAATGAATAGTGCGCAGTATTTCAAGCGGCTTGTTTGCATCAGCCACCGGTGTACCTACAAGTGCAGCCTCATAAGGACCACGCTGTCCTTTGGCGTCACGCGGGGAGGAGTTCCATGTTGAAGGCACAACCGCCTGATAATTGAGTATTTTCTGGTCCTTTATCTTGATCCAGTGACCAAGTGCACCGCGGGGAGCCTCGTGAAAACCGTAACCTTTGGCTTCAGCCGGCCAGGTGGAAGGATCCCAGCTTTCATTATTATGAATCCGGTAATCGCCCTTGGAGATGTTTCCAATCAACTCATCGAGCCACTTCGGTGTCTGCTGTGCGATCAGAAGAGCATCAATGCCTCTAGCTGCAGTACGGCCAAGTGTTGAGAAGAGTGCCGGAGCACCAACACCCAGCTTGCCAAGTACCAGGTCAACTACTGCTTTTGTTTCTTTGTGACCGGATGCGTAAGCTACCAGAATACGGGCAAGCGGCCCTACTTCCATTGACTTTTCTTCGTACCGCGGGGACTTGGCAAATGAATATTTCCCGTTGGTATCAAGGTTCTGATATGGAGGCTTAGGCCCGGTGTAACGAACTTCTGTTTCCCCTTCGAATGGGTGCAGACCTTTTCCTGCTCCAGCACCTTCAAACCAGGAGTGATCGACGTATTCGGCAATTTTACCCTGGTCAATCGGGAGAACTTTGGATAGATCCTTGTTCAGCAATGCACCGGAAGGGAACCAGAGGTTGCCATTAGCATCCGGGAATTCGCCATAAGACATATAGTTACCAACACCACCACCGATGGCAGCCCATTCTTTGTAGAAGGATGCAATTGCCAGCAGATCCGGGATGTAGACCTTTTCAACAAATTCCTGTGCTTTTTTAAGCAGACGCTTTATTTCAAAAAGTTTATCGGCATTTAGGGCATTCTGTGAATCCGGATCGATAGGAATCGACATACCACCCACCAGAAAGGACTGGGGATGTGGATTCTTGCTGCCGAGAATAGCGTGAATCTTGATGACGTCTTTCTGCCACTCAAGCGCTTCCAAATAATGGGCAGTTGCCATTAGATTGGCTTCCGGCGGCAGCTTATAGGCAGGATGTCCCCAGTACGCGTTAGCAAACGGACCGAGACGTCCGGAGGCAACAAATGCTTTAACCTTGTCTTGTATCGCCTTAAAATAAGTGGCTGAGTTATTGGGCCAATCAGAAAGCGACGCTGCAAGTGCGGCTGTTTTTGTCGGATCGGCTTTCAGGGCCGAGGTAATGTCAACCCAGTCAAGCGCATGCAGGTGATAAAAGTGAATGACATGGTCCTGGACATTCTGGATACCCATGATGATGTTGCGAATCAGTTGAGCATTTGGAGGAATCTTGATTTTAAGTGCATCTTCAACGGCCCTGATGGAGGCAATAGAATGTACTGTGGTACAGACGCCGCAGAAACGCTGCGTCCAGAACCAGGCATCACGGGGATCGCGCCCGCGGAGAATTTTTTCGATACCACGAAACATGGTAGCGGAACTCCAGGCATCTTTTATGAAGCCCCCTTCGATCTCGGCTTCAATGCGGAGATGCCCTTCAATTCTGGTAATCGGATCTACAACAATCCTGGCCATATCTTATCCCTCCTTGGTTTCTTCAGGTTCTTTATCCTTGCGCAGCGCATTTAGTGCGCCATGAACAGCGAAGGCCGCACCTGCACCGGCCACCAGACCAAGACCGATCTTATCGGCAGTAGCCTCGATCCCGAAGCCAGGAACATTAGGCAGACGGCGGTAGAGTGGCGACATGGTATCCCAGAACTGTGGTTCTGAGCAACCCGCGCAGCCGTGACCGGAGGCAACCGGCCAGCTGGTTTTTTCGTTGTAACGCTGGGTTGGACAGTTGTGGAATGTAGCCGGCCCCTTGCAACCCATTTTATACAGACAGAACCCTTTACGATGGGCATCGTCACCCCAGTGTTCTACATACTGTCCGGCATCGAAATGAGGCCGGCGTTCACAGTTGTCATGAATACGCTTGCCGTATGCGAAGAGCGGACGGCCTTTACTGTCCATGGCCGGAATTTTGCCGAACACCAGGTAATGCACAACCGTAGCAGTCAGGTTATCTGCATTGCACGGACACCCGGGAAGATTAATCACTGTGGCACCTGGAACAGCGTCTTTAACACCTACCGCGCCTGTCGGGTTGGGAACTGCAGCAGCAATGCCACCATACGCTGCACAGGTCCCGATGGCGATCGTAGCCAAGGCACTGCCGCAGACACGCCGGGCAATTTCCAAATGCGTTTTGCCGCTGGTACAGCCGTAAACGCCACCGTCCTTCATGGATATTGACCCTTCAACGACGCAAAGATATTTACCTTTATACTTAGTAATCGTATTTTCCAGCGCCTCATCGGCCTGATGCCCGGCAGCAGCCATTATTGTTTCATGATAGTCCACCGAAAGGATATCAAGAATGATCTCGCCAACTGTTGGATTTGAGGCACGCAGCAGGGCTTCAGTATCACCTGTGCAATCCTGGAAATTCAGCCAGACCAGTGTCGGGCGTTTGACTTCATCCAGAGCCTGAGCAACAGAAGGAGCAAATGATGCCGGCAGCGACATTGCCGCAGTCATCGCGGTACAAAATTTGAGGAAGTCACGTCTTGACACTCCTCGCTGTTTGAGAATTTCTCCAACGGAGTATTCCCGCTTTTCTGCACTTTGTTCCGCTTTTTCTGACGTATCACTGTTCTTTTGTATACTCATACCTAACCCCCTTTCAGAAGATTCTTCTGACGTAACGTATCTAAATAATGTTTTATTACTGCCGTGACAGGTATAAATATAAAATAGTTCTATTGCAACTAATTTATTACCGTATACGTAGTTTTATTGAATTATTTTTTTTACTTCCGGCAACACCAGTATACTGACAATCTAACGCCTTTATTTTATACGCTATATATTTTTGAACTTCTTTTTCTTCAGATTTTCTTTGATGCGCTTTTCAGCTCTGACAATCAGCAAACGATGGCTACCCTCTCCTCTGCTATCACCCGGTGTACGCTGAATATAATTCCCATCAGACTGCATATCCCAGGCAGAGCGCTGGTCTGACAGGTGGGTGTCAAAAACTATGCGCAGCTCCCTGGCCAAGCCAGGCGGCTCTATCGGACAAAGAATCTCGACTCTGGCTTCCAGGTTTCGCTTCATGGCGTCAGCAGAAGCTATAAAGTACTCTTCGGCTCCGCCGTTGCGGAAATAGTAAATGCGGGCATGCTCCAGAAACCTTCCAACCACACTTACCACCCTGATGGTTTCTGAAAGATTCGCTATTCCAGGGCGCAGACGACACGTATCACGGACAATCAAATCTATGATAACTCCGGCCATTGAAGCCCGGTACAATGAGCGTACAACGTCACCATCCTCAAGTGCATTAATCTTGAATTGTATAAGACCACCGCCGCTTAACTGATGCTGAACAATCTCTCGTTCTATTTTATCAATCAGGGCCTTTTTAAGCATTCGTGGAGCCAGAGCAAGTTTTGAATATTTCCGTTTGAGCATGAATCCGGTTGTGAGAAAATTAAAAACCTCCGTGACATCTTCTGCAAGCACCGGATCACAAGTCAATAAACCGATATCGCTGTACAAACGAGCGGTTTCAGCATGATAATTGCCTGTTCCAATATGCAGATAGCGCCGCAAACCGCTGTAATCCTGGCGCACAACCATTATAACCTTACAGTGAGTTTTTAAACCTATCACACCGTATGTAACATGTACTCCGGATTCCTCCATCCTCTCCGCGAGGTTAATATTGGTTGCTTCGTCAAACCGGGCCTTCAGCTCCACGACAACAGCGACTTGCTTGCCATTGTGTGCAGCTGAGATAAGGGCATCAATGATACGGCTCTGGCGTGAGGTCCGGTAGAGAGTCATCTTGATTCCACGCACTTTGGGGTCCGCCGCCGCTTCTCGCAGAAAACGCTCGACCGAGGTTGAAAACGAATCATATGGGTGTTGCAGTAAAAGTGCACCGGCGTCACGAATAATATGAAAAATATTGCGCTGGGTTTGCAGCTGTGGATGATCAATAGGATGATGCGGGACGTCATGCAAGCGCGGAAAGTCTAGAAGTGTCAATTCGAAAAGATCCTGCATCGCAAGCAGACCCGGCACTTCAAATACGTCTGTAGCTTCATCCAGTTCCAGTTCTGCTGCCAGGCGACCCCGATGTACCGAGTCCATCCCGCTGCCAACCTCGAGGCGCACGATCGGGGCAAACTTGCGCTCCTTCAGCTCCGACTCGATCATATCCATCAGATCGTCGGCCTCCTCTTCATTTTTTTCGGTATTGGCGTTTCTGGTCACCCTGAATAGTTCACAAGCCATAATCTCCATACCCGGAAAAAGCATATCAAGATTATTTATCATGACCTCTTCGAGTCGGATAAAGTGTTCCCCTTTACCTATTCTTAGAAAGCGGGGAGTGCCGGCGTTAACCGGCACCTTAATTCGTACCAGTGAATTATGTTTGGCCTTTGGATAGCGGAGAGACACCAGTATATTGAGAGACAGATTCGAGATAAAAGGGAACGGGTGGGCCGGATCAATAGATTGAGGAGTCAACAGCGGAAAGATATTTTCATGATAAAACTCCCTCAGCAGCTTCTTTTCCTTGGAAGTCAATTCATCATAGCGCTCAATGAGGATATTTTTCTCTTCAAGTAAGGTGCAAATATCGTTAAATGACTGTTCCTTCCGTGCCTCAAGCTCACGGATTTCAGCATAACATTCAGTAACCTGTTGACGCGCAGTGCGTCCATCAAGACTTAACTCGCGAACTCCGGCCCCGATCTGCTGCTTCAGGCCGCCAATACGCTTCATAAAAAACTCATCTAGATTGCCGCTGACGATGGCAATAAATTTGAGTCGTTCAAGTAGAGGCGTACGCACGTCTTCAGCCTCATGCAGTACCCGTCGGTTGAATGACAGCCACGTCAATTCCCTGTTCAAAAACCACTGACTGTCGCGAAGGTCGAATTCTGGTATTGGCGGTATCTGGCCTGGCAGGAGATCAGGGATTTCTATTGTTTTGGTATTTTTGGTATTTTTGGGTTTCTTGGCTTTGACTGGCTTTGGCAACCCGGAAGCGCCAACCTCTTGCTTAGACTTTTTTACTGATTGTTTTTTTTTGACTTGAGTGGTTTTCACATAATCTCCATTTCCGTGAGAGATAATATCTATAGTAAAATTGTACCGTATTCACACGCGTCTGCAACTTTTTTATAAGGCATAAGCGCTCTATGAGCTTAGCTGTCCCACGATGCAGGCGCGATAATCGCTTATGACGTTCTATTTTATGCTAAATATGTTTAAAAAATACTCCCGATTTGCATCAACTACCCCATCTATGTTACACCCTACACCATGAAAAGACTCAATCCCCCGCAACAGCGTGCAGTAAATACCGTTGAAGGCGCCCTACTTATCCTCGCCGGAGCCGGTTCAGGCAAGACTCAGGTGATTACTACCCGTATTGTCCATTTCTTAAAAGACCTGCGTGTACCTGCAGAAAACATCCTGGCGGTAACCTTTACCAACAAAGCAGCCCGTGAGATGAATGAGCGTGTTCTCGGCATGGCGGGCCAGCTTGCCAAGGGCATTGTTATTTCAACCTTCCATTCTCTCGGTGTCCGCATCCTTCGGCGTGACATCAAATCGCTCGGTTTTAAGCCCAATTTTTCTATCTATTCCACCTCCGATCAGTCAGGTGTTATTCGTCAAGCCGTTCGTGAGCGTGATATAGACCAAAAAAAAATTGATCCTGACCAGATTCTCTGGAAAATATCAGGACTGAAAAATCGCCTGATCGGGCCTAAAGAATTCACCCCTGACAAGAATGATCCACTGGAGATCGCAACCGCCGCAGTATATCCCCGCTATCAGGAGCTGCTAAAAGGTTTTAACGCCATCGACTTCGACGACATCATCATGCTTTCTGTACGCATGCTGCAAACCACCCCGTCCATCCTCAGTCACTGGCAGGAGCGCTTCCGCTATATCATGGTGGATGAATATCAAGATACCAACGCATCACAATATCTACTTATTTCATTATTGGCCCAGAAGCATGGCAACATATGTGTTGTCGGCGACGATGACCAATCGATATACGGCTGGCGCGGGGCTGAGGTGCAGAACATTCTCAACTTTGCCCAGCATCATCCCGGTTGTGTGACAATTAAGCTTGAACAAAATTACCGATCAACCGGAACAATTCTGGAAGCCGCCAACTGTGTGATAAAAAACAATACCGTCCGCACGGATAAGGCGCTCTGGACGTCAGATGGCAAAGGTCGGGAAATCGACCTAATTGTCGCAGACAGTGAGGAACATGAGGCCGCTCAGGTTGTGGAACAGATTATACTGGAGCAATATCGCGAAAAGCTACGTTGGGCTGATCTTGCGATACTATATCGTTCCAACGCCCAAAGCCGTGCTTTTGAAGAGAAGCTGCGCCTTGAACGCATCCCTTATGTGGTAATTGGCGGTCAGCAATTCTATGAGCGGAAAGAAGTCAAAGATGCAATTGCTTATCTTAAAGTGATCGACAACCCAAGTGATGAAGCATCATTGCTGCGCATCATCAACTTTCCACGCCGTGGAATCGGCGACACAACACTGATAAAGCTGAACCAGTGGTCGATGAATCATGACGTACCTTTATTTGAATCACTGGGGCGAGCAGGCGAAATTGAAGAGATTTCTCCATCATGCAAAAAAACCGTGCTCGCTTTCCACGCCATGATGAAAGAGGTTATGGCCGGGTTCAACAATCACAACATGGGGACTCAAGTCAATACCCTCTTTAACCGTTTACGAATCGAGGACGAACTTTATCGAACCCTGAACGACGCCCCGCAGGCACGCAAAAGGATCGAGAATATCGAGCAGGTGGTCAACTCTCTTGCCGCCTACGAGGAACAAACTCCGCGAGCCACTCTATCGGCGTTCCTCGAGCGGATCTCGTTAATGGATGAAGACAAACCGGGCGAGGATGGCAAGGATAAAGGCTCCAATGCCGTCACTCTGATGTCACTGCACTCAAGTAAAGGGCTTGAATTCAGCCATGTTTGGCTGGTAGGGGTAGAGGAGAATCTCCTACCTCATAAACGCTCGATTGAAGAAGACCCGACCGTTGCTGAAGAGCGTCGCCTCTGCTACGTAGGCATCACGCGAGCCCGGAAATACCTGACAATTTCTCGCTGCCTGACCCGCCGTAAATATGGCGCAGTGGAAGGACGCAAGCCGAGCCGGTTTCTTGCCGAAATCCCTGATCACTTGTTAAGTGGTACGGCCGGAAATACTGAAAGTGCGGAGCCCGTAGATTTGGCGGCGGATTTTTTTGCACGAATGCTAGGGGATTAGGAAGTATTTCTTATTATTGACTTTTTTGGATAATGTACTCTGTTGTAACCAAGCGCACTATAGCGAGAGTTAATTGTATACTCGTATGTTACGTGGCAATTTATTAATGGGTACTTCCAAATAGAATGTATTAATAGACATCCCTCAAAAAAGGTGTTGGCCATATAAATCCAGACACTTAAACTCGAGTTACTAAGTGCTTTACCCAAGAGGAGATTATGACAACACGACTCACACTACCAGAATACGAAGCACTAGTTGAACAGTCGCCCATATTGATCTGGAGAGCAAATACAGAAGCACTTTGCGATTACTTTAATGACCGTTGGCTCTCCTTCAGAGGGCGCACGATGGAGCAAGAGTATGGCAACGGATGGGCTGAAGGTGTACATCCCGACGACTTTGATCGCTGTCTCAATATTTATTTGGATAACTTCCATGCTATTAATACGTTTGAGATGGAATATCGACTGATGCGGCATGACGGAGTGTACCGCTGGATATTTGATAGAGGTGTACCTTTCTATAACGAAAGTGATGGGGAATTCGCAGGTTTTATTGGAAGCTGCGTAGATGTTACAGAACGTGTTGAAGCACAAGAGGCCTTGCTTATTAATCTTGAGACCCAGATAAAGCAGCTCAAAGGAATTATCCTTATATGTTCCTATTGTAATAAAATAAAAAGTAGCGAAGAAATTTGGCAACAACTGGAAACATACATATCTGCACATTCTGACGCACTCTTCAGTCATGGAATCTGTCCAACCTGCTTAGACGAGCAGATGAAAAAAATGGAACCACTTAAGGAATAATGCTAATAGATTTACGAATGCACAAATTGATTACAGGCAAATGACACATTTCCTTAAAAGTTTACGTCTATATCCGAATGAAAAATAACCTATATGATGTACTCGGAGTTGTTAATGAAAAATGCAATCCTATTAATTCTATTATCATCTTTTCTTGCGGGCTGTATCTACGCAGATGTCCAGAGACCACTAGGTACTGAATTCAATAAAACAGAACTCGGATCGAAGGTTGGAGAATCCAGTAATAAATCACTACTCTGGCTTGTCGCATGGGGTGATGCTGGAACAAAGTCAGCCGCAACAAATGGCAATATAACCGTCATAAGACACGCAGATGTTAGAATTTTCTCTGTACTCTTCGGTCTTTACTCACAATCAACCACCATCGTTTATGGCGATTAAACTACTATTAGTCCTTGCAGTACTATCGGTAACGGGTTGTGCGCCTTATGGTGTCATATATTCTGATACCGTTAGCTCCTACTCTAGGAACTTTTCCGCAACGTCAAACAGTTCAAAGCAATGTCAGATAAAAACACATCAGCTTCGCGAACCTTTTACCGGTTATAGTATATCCTCGGAGTGGACCTCTGATTTTATACTTAAAGAGGCTCGTAATGCCGGTATCAAAGAAATTAGCTACATTGATAAACAAAACATTAGCGTCTTGTTCGGTATATATCGACGGGAGAAACTGATAGTTTATGGTGATTAATAGCTTTCCGTTGTTTTTAATAACCATTTTTCACATAAGTTAAATCCAATCCATTGTTAACTGACCGTTTTCGTAGTTGTAAATCAACCTTGATGTTTGACCCGGCACCGGCGTCCGGATTGCCCCGCCCACAAACGAGAGACCAGTGAGTTATTGACGGAATGGAGGTCACTCCGATTCAAATGTGTGCTCGGTTTCCTGCGGATATTTTTTTAATGGCAGCTTTACTCTGCCGAAACGGAGTTGCATATGAGAAAAGGTGTGGTGGCTTTGTTTGCATTTGTACTCGCATCGTTACAAATCAATGGTTTGGATAACAAATGGTATAGCGGTGACGTGCGCTGCCCGCCACCCGATAATGACGGGAGATATTCCGCTCCATACAACGCACTGGACCATCGTCAGGACTATCCAATCTTTTCTGGAGCCGACAAACCGGGATGGTCATGTTCCTACAACAGGGAAGACGGTGTTCTTATACAATATGGTGACAGCCGGACACCCCAGCAGCAATGGCTGTTCACTTGGGGAGGCAGTAACGATAATTAGTCGCCAGGCAGAAGAAGTTGGAACAATCAACAAACTCGGTATCGGCGTAACTTCTCTAAAGGGCTTTGAACGGGGTAACAGTGTGCCCATAAGCAATAAGGGCGGTCCACTATCAAGAGAGCCAGCCTTAAAATCAGCAGGTTTTCTAGCCTTTGTCGAGTAGACCTACCCCTCTCGCAGTATAGATATACGCGTCCGTTTACATTGCCGTCTGGTTTCCCAGGCGATGTCGAGTTCGTCACACCTCTACTATAATTGGAACAAGACCCTCGCAGAAACGTGCTGGCTCTATTTAAGCACACTGCCCTTCGCATGGCAATTCACTGAGCCTAGTATTTACTGACCTTTATCCGTGGCATTGGAATAGGAAATAGCGCTATCATTCTACTGAACTTATCACCTGCCATGCACCGGGAATAAAAGTTTTATACACCTCTCAAATCTTAAACAAATCCGTAACACACTGTAATAATGGCTACTATTCTGGATGACCAAATAATTAGTATCAAGATCTCATACATCAGACTCCATTATTTTTTGAATTCAGTTGTATGCAGGGCGCAGAGTTAATTTATAAAGTGTTAAATAACGGCATGTTATATGTTTAAGTATTTTGTTGCTGTCACTTGGCACCGCCCATGCAAACTACAAATACAACGGTAATCAAATTAAACAATCATTCAAAATAGGAGGATGTCATGAGAGCACTTATCACCACTATCGTAGGAACTTTAGCACCAGCATCAGCATTCGCAGCGTCTTCAAATTTAAGTGCAGACAACAGCGGAATCATGGTTTGGGCATTTCTTGGGTTTTGCGCACTGATAGTAGTCGCTCAGGTAGTTCCGGCAGTGTTGCTTCTTACAGGTATGGTAAAAGGTGTTGTGTCTGTAGTGAAAGAAGGAATGGTACCTGCAACATCTAGAAACTAGCCAAAGCAGATACATTGAGTTTGGAAGTGGAAAAGGGTCGCCTTGCGAGGTGACCCTTCTGCATTTGCACACTATTCTTGTTTTATGAACGCCCGCCAGTGCTCACCAACCGTGAAATCGAACTGGTACGGAGGTTGCCCGTGGGCTCTGCAACCTTGAAATTGCTGGGAAACTCTGCATAAGCGCCTATAACCAACACCATTTCACCTCTGCCTGGCTCTAAAATAGCGTACAAGCATCGGCACAACAAACATCACCCCAAGGACAATAATCATAGTAGTGCTTGGATCCCGGAAGTATGAATTCAGCCGTAATGTCGTGAGCGCGATAACGGCGAAATAAAGCATGTCTCCAGCGATGGCAATAGCCCAACCGGCAATGAATCCGTGACCAGCAGCGTGCGCAGTTGTGCGTCCGGTCATCGGATCTACGCCAAATGAAATTAGAACAAGTGCAAGGGGGCCTGCGCTGGTGCCGCCAAAATGTGCTACGCTGAGGGCTGTCATAGCTTTAAATGTGGCGCTGAATCGGGTTAGGAAAGGGATTCTGGATACTGTCACGGCGACAAGCCGAAGTACTGGTTCAAAGACAAGGGCCAGAGCTATGTCAGATACCAGGTAAAGTATCGTTGTGATGGGCCAGGCCAGGCCTTTACCTTGAGCAAGTAAAACACCGGCCGGGATTCCGCCGCCTACTGGAATGATAAACAGCTTCAATACTGAAAACATTATGGATATTGGTTGATTCAAGTCGATAATTTCCATGATTAAAAGCGTTGTAACCCACTCAGCTCCCAGATGTGATCCGAAGTATTACATGTTAATTCGTACAGGCTAGATTGATAGTACTATCAGGGCCAGGCTTATTTAGACCTTGTTTCCACGAAGACCGATGACTCGTACAAAGGTGCTCCAATACTCGCAGTCACGCCTTTAAAATAATCCACAATATCCAGGCCGTTTATAATTTTTTCAGTGGACAGTTGATTCTGTATCCTGTCCACTCGCAATAAAGCACGACTAGTGCCTTCAAAGCTATGTGAGACAACACTATCATTGATGGTTGGCATTGGCAGGCGCCTATCACTCGCAAAAACCTTCACAACATCCTTACCATATGGTGACTCTACTTTTATTTCCCAGGAATCATTCTCATCAGGCAACCTGTAAAGGAGACCTGCTTGTTTCCTGCTTTCCGCATCGCCAACTTTTGGGTAAAGCAGAGTAACACTACCTTTGGGGTTAATGTTGTAGACATAGACATATAGTGGCTTACTTACCTGAATCGTAAATATGACAACATCTCCTTCGTAATACACCTGATAACCGCCACCCTTGGTAGTACCGATCCGCACCATGTTCCCGGCTTGTTCGTGTTCAACGTCAGCTATCTCTGAAATTCTGTCAGCATCTTCGTTTTCAAGGCGGTAAGTTACCAGCGCTCTTGGAATGGTGTCATCAGCGCTGCTCAGCACCTTACCGTTCAGGTCCTTCAGCGTCAAAGCAAGAAATATCCCTTTATCGCCCTGCTTTAGAAAGCCACCATCGAGGAGCGTATTTGCCCCGATCCGGGCAGCATCACTGGTTTCCAGGGTCAGAGCGACGGTTTTTGTCGCCATTGAATCTTGTTTCCGACTTGATAAAGGTTCAACCATCTTGACGCCACTGGTGGAAAGAATCGACTTAAGACGGTTTTGTACATATTCTCCAAACTCGCTTGAGTATTTTTTACGTTTTTCAACAATAGGGTTAATGTAGACCACCTGCCCTTTGGAATCACCAAGAGTACGTTGAACCAAACGAGCAATACGGTCATCAAGGCTTTCCTGATCCCATCCATCCGGAAGAGACTTTATGGCTATGCTATAGTTTTTTTCAAGAGTGCGATAAGAGCCATTTTTTTTAATATCTAAAAGCTGCACATTAACCTGCAGGCTTTCACCTGAGCGATGAAATGTCACAAGGATCTCAAAATCAACACGTTCTGATAAAAACGCCTCAAAAGAAAAACCGGCCTTGCTTAGATAACGCTCTAACTCTCCAGACAATAAACCGGAGAGAGGCAAAGTTCCTCCACTCACGGCATCAGTGACATGATCAGACTTAATGTATAATTTACCACCAACACATTTTTCTTTAATCTCCTTTGCAATATCTTCGGCGATTTTTGATAGGGATAAGGAGGTATTTTTTGAGCCAAAGAATGCAAATGCGGCGGAAGGGAGTATACAAGCAAGCATTGTAATAATTAAAAGCAGTCTTTTCATGGTATTGCCCACCTTATAGTAACTATTACGCACTGAGCATGATTGTTGCCATAGTGCAAATTTAGTTGAACTCCGTATGTAACAAAGTAGCGTGCTGCTATTCAAGTGATGTTAGAATTTTTGTGCCGTCACCATTCAATAAAGGCTGTTGAAGGTTTCCGGTAAGTCTCTTTGACATGCTTGAAACATTTTCGGAAAGATATTCCTCCAACTCGACAGCGGTAATTTTCCTATCTTTGTTTTTATCTGCAGCGCCTTGAAGCCCTTTAATAAAGAAATAAGTAAACAATGAATGCTGTTTGTCCGCATACCATGAAGAGACTTGATTTGCACTGGTGCTTGTCATGACTATTGCGTTGTGTGCCGACATGTTAGCAGCTTTATCAACACGTACAAGTGCACTGATCCCTTTAAACAGAAGCCCTCTTGGAGAATTGCCGGAAAAACAGGAATCCAGAACAATTGTTAAACTTTTGACTGGCAATTTTGCCAGATTATCATAGAGAGTCTGCACCTTGTAACCACTGACACTTATATATTGAGGATCAGCGTCAACCGGCACAAAATAGGCCTCTGGTTTTTCAGCTTTTATATCCGGTGCTCCGTGGCCTACATAATACACAAAAATACTTGAGACACCCGGCTTTATATAGTTATACAATTTACTTTTTCCAGACTCCTGCTGAGAGCCAAATATTTCAGTAAAATCAGTCAGTGTAGCATCTTCAACATAAATAATATTTTCAGGTAAAAAACCCATCGTTTTTATTGCCAGCTCTTTTATTTTCAGAGCATCATTTCTGGCATAATCAACATTTGATGTTTTTTTGTAATTTCTGTTTCCAAAAATAACAGCAACATCATACTTCCCTGCGCCCTTACCTCTGGGCACATCTCCGAGGGAATTAGCGTAAGAGGGGAGAGCCTCAGCAGTATTATAAACAGCAGGCGCACCAGAGCCTGAAACATAGGTTGCCACACGTTCTACAGACGTTTTTTTGGCAAATCGTGATAGTGATTCTGTTTGCAGTAAATTACCGACTAAATAATCAACTGCCTTTTTTGCGTACGCTTCACCCTCTTTGCCGTATGAAGAGAATGAACCGGCTGAAGTACGTTCATCAAATGAAATATTTTCGATTTCAACGCCATCTTTTTCAAAGATCAACAGTGACTTAACAAAGGCCACCCGGGCACCGAAAAGGCCATAGTCAAAGTCAGTTTCAACACGAAAACGTATTGAATAATCATAATTGGATGTGGAGAGATCAAAACCTTTTTTTGCTAAGGAACTCTTAACTAGCCTCACAATATCAGCTCCTATTTGCTGTACACCAGTGGTGCCTTTACCATCAAGAATGACCTCATTGGTCACAAATATCACCGGCTGGCCAGCTGCAAAGCCAAACTCAATGGAGTTAA
>CAIQWT010000047.1 GCA_903875605.1 uncultured Geobacteraceae bacterium
AACGTTGTCAGTGCATCGGCGTAAAAGGTAGAGAGAAAAGCTGCAAGCAGAAAGAAATCAGTGACACTCTTTGAGAGTACGACGACAAACGCAGCAAAAACGAATCCCAAAAGGATACTCCCCACGTCACCCATAAACACTAGTGCCTTGGGAATGTTAAAGGGGAGAAAACCGATACAGGCGGCACTAATGCAGACAGCAGACAATGCCAAGGCCGGCATGCCGGAATACATTTCGGCAAAAATACCGAGCAGAGCAAACCCCACCGCACCCGTGATGCCGGCGATACCGTTGATACCATCCATAAAGTTGTAAAAGTTGGCTGTGCCAACAATAAATATGCTGAGAGGCACAATCAGAAGCAGGGACGGTAAAACAATTTTGAATTGTGGGTTTTGGATTATGGAGGAGAGATCTTGAACATTGAACACAACCACAGCCAATGCCGCTAAAAACTGAAACACCAGTCGCGTCCTGGGGCTAAGATCCAGTTTATCGTCAAAGAAGCTCACCAAAGAAATCAGCGTTGCCGGGAGCCAAAAGCCGACAGGAAGGTCAAGCCATACGCATGAAACGGTAAAAGCCAGTAAAATGCCGATGCCGCCCCCGCGTGGAGTCGGCAGGTTGTGCGAACTACGATTATTAGGAATGTCCAGCAAGCCGAACCGAAACGCATAGCGCGACATGAACCACGCGCCCGCAAAGCCCAACACAAGAGAGATAAAAACAATCATCAGGTAGATTTCACATTATTTCGCATCATTGATTTAATCATAACCAATCCAAAACTATAAATCCAAAATTTACTCCATCTATTTTCACAGAACACCAAAACCCATATGAGAAAAATGCGAATCAAAAGTTATTAGTTCAATTTTTTCTTTTTCTATACTTCCTCTTGCTTCAATTACCTGTGTGTGAAATTGATCTTGTCTGTCATGAAGCGCAAGCTACGCACCAGTATCAACAAATATCTTTATTTTGATTTGCCATAGAGATAATGATCATGGTTAGGGGGCTTGAAGAGGAATCCTGAAGCTATAGTTATTTAATGGGTATAGAGCAGTCATACAGCGTTTCAGGATCAATGTCTATATTACCAGGCCAAACCACGGTACCGTTCTCAACAAAGGCACCAAAGAAGGTATTACTTGATTTGAGCCGCACCCATGGTTTCTGATCAATATAGGTGGCCATATTGAAGCGCCGATGTTCACCGTTTTCAAACTCTAGCAACAACTCAAAATTGGGTTTAACTATTACATGAATCACATCAAGCATCATGATCGGACTCCTTTACTTAAGTGGGTCAATTCGAAAGGGTTCAACACCCTCTTTAGCAAGCTCCCAATCTGCTAGCAATTCTTCCCGGTGTAAATCAACCCAAACCTGAGCCATTCGCATCTGACGTGTTGGTAAATCACCCGCAAGCAGCACACCATCCTCAATTGAAATTGACGCACTGCTTCCCTGATAACGGACATGAATATGAGGGAGATGGTGCTTTTCCTTTATCTCAAAAAACATTGAAACAATGATCCCGTAAAACATACTTATTGTAGGCATGGCATTCTCCTGTAATTGTGAAGAGCGTACCAGCAAGGAAATGCCTTGTCAATAATAGGCATTACGTCCCCGTAATACGGGATTACTACGATTACTCAGGATTTAACTTCAAAGGCTTTTAACCGCCGAATAAAGGCGGATACACGCCGCCAAAAGTAGGTGCTTCTAAGCAAGAAGTCAAAGGCTTAAATTCTTGGTTAAACCAGAATCTGTTTTTTGTTTCTTCCGCTTTTCTCGGCGTACATCGGCGTCTATCGGCGGTTAAACGGTTTTTGACTTCGGCCTTAATCCCAAAACTCATAACTGCTTCTTACTCACTCCGGTCGTTTTCACAATAGATGTAAGCATATTCACTATAGCTTCTGACTCTTTCAGAAGAGATTCAACTTCGCTTTCACCGATTGCATGGCTATCTCTCAGCAAACGCAGCCAATAGTTGGACTCTCTTGCTTCTTTTGATGCAATCGACATCTTCGAAAGAAAATCAGCTCTACTCTGACCTGCAAGAGCCTCTTCAACATTTGCTCCGATGCTTGTAGCAGACCGAAGTAGCTGTTTTGAAAGGATATACTCGTTTTGTTTCAATAGTATTCTGTATAGTTCAATAACCCGCAATGCAAAGGAATAACTTTTCTCTTTGATAATGCTCTTTTGCATAGACATTTCCTTATCTCAGAACCAAGAACTGACGTCCGTTTTGCCTTTCGATTTTAACTCAAAACCCAAAACTCAAAACCGATTCTTAAACCATCCCGCCGTTTCCCACATCCCTCCTCCATCGTAAAAGGGGGTTTACACCCGAGTACAAGCAGCTTTTGCAAATTCAGCTATTACTGAACGCCCCAAACAGAAAAGGGCGCGTTCTATGCCAGGTGTCTTTGAAGGGTGACGCGGGTCGAGCATCCGGCGGACTTCTTTTTCGTCAACGCCAAGACGACGAGCAAGTTCGCTCTTGCTGATATTATCCTCTCGCATTGCTTGATACAGGGCTGCTTTCAGTGACGTAGAAAGCGGGACAGTCGCCATCTGTTCACTCTGTTTTTTACCGGATGGAATCGGTATATCCACGCCGCGTTTTATACGTGATGCGATTGCTTCTTCAATAGCATCTGACGCCTCAAGAACGGCTTGAGTTGCTGTTTCTCCCTGGGTTATGGCTTCCGGAAAGTCGCGGCAGGTTACAGTAAATCCGCCGTCTATGGTATCGGGCGTGAGCTGAACTGGGTAGACCATAC
>CAIQWT010000048.1 GCA_903875605.1 uncultured Geobacteraceae bacterium
ACGTAAGATTGAATTGGTAGTATATGATACGGCCGGAGATGCTACAAAAGCTGTTCAGTTGGCAACCAAACTGATAAAGGATGATAAGGTAGTTGCCATCATCGGACCGAGTACAACCGGAGAAACAATGGCGGTTATTCCGGTTGCAGAGAAGGAGCAAATTCCTCTTATTTCCTGCTCTGCAGGCAGTAAAATTACTGATCCAGTAAAAAAATGGGTTTTTAAAACAGCTCAGAATGATTCTCTTGCTGTCGGAAGAATTTATGAATATCTGCAAAAATCAAAGCAGACCAACGTGGCAATTCTGACTGTTTCAGATGGTTTTGGCGCCTCAGGCCGCGAACAGCTGAAGGCCCAGGCTGCTAAATACGGGATCACTGTTGTTACAGATGACACCTATGGCCCAAAAGACACAGACATGACTGCACAACTGACTAAAATTCGCGGTTCTCATGCCCAGGCCATCATCTGCTGGGGAACAAACCCAGGTCCCGCCGTAATTGCTAAAAATGCTCGTCAGCTAGGCATTAAAACGCCACTGTTTATGAGTCACGGTGTATCATCCAAAAAGTTCATAGAACTTGCTGGAGAGGCTGCTGAGGGAATTAAACTTCCCTCTGGCAAAGTTGTAGTCGCAGATTTACTGCCAAATTCGGACCTGCAGAAAAAATCTCTTATGGCCTTTGTTAAAGACTACCAAAAGCATTATAAAGCAGAAGGAGATCATTTTGGTGGGCACGCATGGGATGCTGTTATGTTGATCAGGAATGCTGTTGATAATGGCGCTGATACGGCCGCTGCCATTCGAGACCAGCTTGAGAAGAGTAGGGGCTTTGCTGGTATTGGGGGCAGCTTTAACTACTCGCTTCAGGATCATGCCGGCTTAGGTAAAGATGCATTCGTTCTTGTTGAAATCAAGAATAAAGATTGGGTTATTGTAAAATAGCCGAGGTACTTGATGTTCCAGAATTTAAAAAAAGGTCCGTACTAGAGGGCGAAGCAGTTGATTTACCTGCTTCGCCTCATTTATGAGGTGCAATGCAGTTCGACCAGATTTTACAATATACGCTATCCGGTTTATCAACTGGCGCAATCTACGCTCTGATCGGGATTGGATTCTCGATCATATACAACGCCACTGGCATCATAAACTTTGCCCAGGGTGAATTCGTCATGCTGGGTGGCCTACTGACGCTCTCATGCATGGAGCTTCTTAAGCTGCCTCTTTGGGCTGCAGTGCCTTGTGCCGTTGCGATTTCAACAGTGGTTGGTGTTTTATTTGAGCGCCTGGCTATCAGGCCGCTTAAACTGCCGACTCCTATAAACCTTGTAATAATAACAATCGGCGGGAGTATTTTGATCCGCGGACTGGCAATGCTTTTGTGGGGTAAGGATACACATACAATTCAACCCTTTTCAGGAGACACTCCGATTGCTATCGGTGGAGCTACCGTACTTCCTCAGCACCTCTGGATTCTTGCCATTACCATTATAATAATACTCGTCAACAAAGTTTATTTTTACCATACAATCAGCGGTAAAGCCATGCGGGCCTGTTCTTATAACCGCCGGGCCGCCGGACTTGTCGGGATAGATGTAAAACGCATGGTAATGTTCTCCTTTGTCATTAGTTCAGCAATGGGTGCCATGGCAGGCATTATCGTTGCCCCGCTTACCATGACCGCCTACGATGTCGGCGTCATGCTAGGGTTGAAGGGCTTTTGTGCCGCAATCATCGGCGGAATGAGCAGTGGCCTTTCCACTGTAATCGGCGGCCTGTTACTGGGTGTACTTGAGTCACTCGGAGCTGGGCTTATCTCTTCAGGTTACAAGGATGCTATTGCTTTCATTATTCTTTTGTTGATTTTATTTATCAGGCCGCAAGGGCTTTTCGGTAAAGCTGATTCGGAGCGGGTCTAAAACCATGAAACGTGACCTACTCCTATTTGTCTGTTTTTCTCTGTTAATCATGGTAGCTCCACAGTTGTTTGAAGGTGGCTACCTAATGAACGTGCTGGTGTTTGTCGGCATCAACACCATGCTGGCAATAGCCCTCAATCTGCTGCTCGGCTATGCCGGACAAATATCGCTGGGTCACGCTGGTTTTTTCGGCCTTGGTGCCTACCTGTCTGGTATTATGACGACTACTTATAGCATGAATCCATGGGTTGCAATGCCTGTAGCGGCATTAATAGTCGGAGCGCTGGCAGGCTTGATCGGATTTCCGATTTTGAAGTTGAAAGGGCATTATCTAGCCATGGCAACACTCGGGTTAGGCATAATAATTTTTATTGTTTTTAACGAAACAGTTGATTTGACTGGCGGTCCTTCAGGATTATCAGCAATTCCGAATTTAAAACTGGCCGGACTATCTTTTGATTCTGATGTAAAAAACTATTATCTTATATGGGCTTTCACTCTGGCAGTAATGCTCTTTTCAATTAATCTGGCAAATTCAAGGATCGGGCGTGCATTGCGTGCGATACACGATTCAGAAGTAGCTGCTCAGGTTCTTGGTGTAAATTCCCGTGTATTGAAAGTACAGATTTTTGCGCTCTCGGCTGTTATCTCTTCCTTGGCCGGCAGTCTCTACGCTCACACTATGACTTTTGTCTCACCGGCTTCTTTCGGCTTCAATTTTTCTATTGAATTATTAACGATGGTTGTCATCGGAGGCTTAGGGAGCATTTACGGATCTTTTCTGGGAGCGGCTCTATTAACACTTCTTCCGGAATTTCTACGTGGTGCAAATGATTATGACATCGTTATCTACGGTGCTCTGTTAATGGTTATGGTTATGTATATGCCGGGTGGACTTGTACGAGGGATTACCTCTCTGTTCAGTAAATTCGTCAAGAAGAGTGGGGCCGACCATGCTTGAAGTTTCTGGTATTACCCAGATATTTGGCGGTGTCACTGCTCTTGATTCGGTTTCCTTCTCTATTACCAAAGGTGATATTACCGGGGTCATAGGGCCGAACGGGGCCGGCAAAACGACTCTTTTTAACATCATTACCGGTATTTATCGTCAAACTGCAGGATCGGTCCTGCTTGAGGGAAAGGACGTTACCGGTTTTCCTCCGGAAAAATTAGCCAGGCTTGCCATGGTGCGAACATTTCAGAATATTGAGTTATTCGGAGAAATGACAGTTCTGGAAAATGTTATGGTGGGTATGCACACCAAAAGTTCCAGTGGTCTGTTAGCCTGTGCACTTAAAATGCCTTGGAGTATTTCTGAAGAACAGCGCATCCGTGAAGGTGCCATGAGGTGGCTGGAATTTACCGGTATTATCGATCTGGCTGATCATGTAGCAGGAAGCCTTCCGTTTGGAAAGGGACGCCTTCTGGAAATAGCCCGGGCGCTGGCCGTAGATCCACGCATCATATTGATGGATGAACCGGCAGCCGGTCTTAATAGCCAGGAAACCCTTGGCCTTGCTGAGTTAATCAAGCGGATTCGAAATCTGGACATCACTGTAGTTCTTGTGGAACATGACATGGAGTTGGTTATGGATATCTGCGACCGGATTATTGTTCTTAATCTCGGTAGTAAGCTGGCAGAGGGGACTCCTCGTGAAATACAGGAAAACCCTGAAGTTATTGCTGCTTACCTCGGAGATGATGACTGATGCTCCGCCTAAAAAATATCAATACCTATTATGGCAAAGTTCATGCGCTTAAAAACGTCTCCCTGCATCTTGGTGAGGGAGAAATAGTGACCCTTATTGGAGCCAACGGAGCCGGTAAAACTACGATATTAAACACAATATCAGGCGTTACGCCAGCCTCTGCAGGTGAGATACTGTTTTGCAAGGAACCTGTCACAGCGCTCGCTCCGGATAAAGTTGTACAGCGAGGTATCTCCCAGGTGCCTGAAGGACGTCAGGTTTTTAAACCGCTCTCTGTTGAAGACAATCTTGAACTTGGAGCTTACCTTCGCTATCGTAACAGAGAAGGGAAGGCTTCCATCCACAAGGATATGGATCTTGTTTTTAGCCTTTTCCCACGGCTCGAAGAGCGTCGCAGACAGTTGGCAGGTACGATGTCTGGAGGCGAACAGCAGATGCTCGCTATTGGTCGGGCCTTGATGGCAAATCCAAAAATGTTACTACTCGATGAACCATCCATGGGACTTGCTCCGCTTGTAGTACAAGAAATATTCCGGGTACTTGAGCGCTTACGAAGAGAAAATGGCACCACTATTTTACTGGTTGAACAGAATGCCAAGGCGGCTCTCAAGTTGGCTGATCGCGGCTATGTCCTGGAAACTGGCAAGGTTATTTTGGAAGGCCCGGCGAATGAACTCCTTGAGAATGCAGAAGTTAAGCGAGCGTACCTCGGTAAGGACAAGAAAGAAATGTGGGAACGATAAAATACCGCTAAACACCTTTAATAAAGTAGACTTTATGTTTATAAGGAATGAAATCAATGCGTTTTCCTCTCCGTCTAAATTATGATCTGACAAAATATATTGTTAGTAACAAGATCAATAAAATAGAAAAGTATCCGCTGGTACTGATGCTTGAGCCGACACATCTCTGTAATCTTGCCTGTTCCGGCTGCGGCAGAATCCGTGAGTACGCTGATACAATACAAGACATGATGAGCCTCGAAGAGTGTTTGCAATCGGTGGATGAGTGTCCGGCGCCGGTTGTAACCATAACAGGAGGAGAGCCGTTCCTGTATCCGCATATCCATGAACTTATAGCAGCTGTGCTGCAAAGAGGTAAACATATATACCTTTGTACAAATGGCATCCTGCTCGAAAAAGCGTTGGATTCAATGTCTCCCCACCCTAATTTTACGCTCAATATTCATGTTGATGGCCTTGAAGAAACACACGATCGAATATTGGAGCGTAAGGGCGCTTTTAAAATTGCAATAGCCGCCATAAGAAAAGCCAAAGAAAAGGGTTTCCGGGTTTGTACAAATACCACTATTTTCAACGAAACTGATCTAGTCGAAATAGAGATGCTTTTCAGCCAGCTTGAGGAAATCGGCGTTGACGGAGTGCTTGTTGCTCCTGGCTTCGGCTATGAAGCGGTCGGTGAAAAGCTGTTTCTTGAGCGCCGCGATATTGAGAGAAAATTTATTGACGTATACGAGATGAGCAAAAAACACCGGTTTTATTCTACGCCGATGTACTTGCGGTTTCTCAAGGGCGAAAAGAAACTGGAATGTACCCCATGGGGCAACCCGACCCGTAATCCTAGAGGATGGAAAGCCCCGTGTTATCTAATAACAGACGCACACTACCAAACCTTTGCAGATATGATGGCCAATACTGACTGGGGAAAATACGGGGTAGGGAAGGATACTCGCTGTGCACAGTGCATGATGCATTGCGGATTCGAACCGACTGTAGTCAATGAGATTGGCAAGAGCTGGAGAGATATACTTGAAATGATGATCTGGAATATGACGTGATGTTATTTGGGGTTTACAAAGTAACGACGGCGCTGCAGAAACAATATGCCTGCTACTGATATATTATGACTTTACGGCCGTCAACCCGGATTTTACCGTCTACAAAAAGCTTAATTGCTGTAGTAAATGTTTGATGCTCGGCTTTCTGTATCCTTAAAGACAGCGTTGTTTCAGTATCATCCTGTTCAACGGGAACAACCGTTTGCATGATTATAGGACCGGTATCAGTACCGCCGTCGACAAAGTGCACAGTACACCCTGAGTAGCGAACCCCATAGTCAAGAGCCTGTTGTTGGGCATGAAGGCCTTGGAAAGATGGAAGCAGGGCGGGGTGGATGTTCATAATAGCATTTGGGAATGCGTTGACCATAACATCAGTCAGAATTCTCATAAAGCCGGCCAATACGACCAAATCAACCTTGAATTTATTAAGAATATCAACGGTTGCCGCATCGTATGACCGGCGATCTGTGAACTTAGTGTTTTCATGAATTACAACCGGGATACCGTGTTTGGCTGCTCGGGTAAGTGCAAATGCATCAGCTTTATTACTGATAACACAGGCGATCTCAGCGATAATCTCCCCTGACTCTATCCGGTCAATTATGACTTGAAGGTTGGTGCCGCTACCTGAAACCAGGATGCCTAACCGGCGTGGCACGTTGCCAGACATATAATTATTCCTCCACCAAATCGACCCGCTCATCACCTAAACCACAGGCAATAATATCACCAACAATCCAGGCCGATTCATTCAGTCTCTTCAAACGGTCAATTATTTCTTCAGCCTGATTCTCCGCCACCGCCAGTACCATACCTATTCCCATATTGAAAGTGCGATACATCTCGTCGCGTTCAACATTTCCTGCCTTCTGTAAAACCTTAAACAGGTTCGGTTGTTCCCATCGGTTTGTGTAAATACGAGCCTGACACTCTTTAGGCAACACACGGGGAACATTTTCGAGTAGTCCGCCACCGGTAATATGTGCAATACCATTGATGGTAAAATCTTTCAGAATATTCAAAATTGAGCGGACATAAATTCGTGTCGGAGTAAGGAGGACATCAGCTACAGAAACACTTGTTCCAGGGAATTCATCATGTATTGAAAGTCCAAGGCGATCGAACACGAGGGTACGTGCCAAAGAATATCCGTTACTATGCAGGCCACTTGAAGCAATCCCGATTAACCGGTTTCCAGCAGATATACTTGAACCGTCAATAATGTTGTCCCTGTCTACGACACCGACAGTAAAACCTGCGACATCATATTCGCCTTCTGCGTAAAAGCCTGGCATTTCGGCTGTTTCACCACCAATAAGCGCACAACCAGCCTGCTTGCAACCTTCGGCGATACCTTTCACAATCTCTGCAGCTTTTTCAGGAAGCAGCTTTCCTGTTGCAAGATAATCCAGAAAAAAAAGCGGTTCCGCTCCCTGAACTATTATGTCGTTAACGCACATTGCGACGAGATCGATACCAACAGTGTCATGGCGGTTCGCCATAAAAGCAATCTTAAGCTTAGTTCCAACACCATCAGTCCCTGAAACCAGCACTGGATTTTTGTATTTTGACGTATCAAGAGAAAATAAACCACCAAAACCACCAATATCTGCCAGAACTTCAGGCCGTGTAGTGGCTTTTACTAAAGGCTTGATCAAATTGACAAAACTGTTACCGGCGGCAATGTCAACTCCGGAATCTTTATAGGTTACAGATTTTTCACTCACTCTAATCCCCCTTCTTATGTAAAGAATCTTTGTAGTGCATGACCTCTGAAAAGTCAATTTCAAACTAACACTAAAAACACATTATTCAGAATATCTCTTGACAAATCCACATCTTTTAGTAAGTTAGAGACGTTTTCAGCATTTTTTCCAGTGGGAAAACAGGTCGTTAACTAGCGTATTTTTTATCATAGTCGGAGTTTTTAAACCAATGTTATTGAGACTTCTGACATACGTTACTCATTCAATGCTCTTGGCCGGTGTGACATGTCTTTGTTCGCTTGTTGTACCATCCCTTGTAAAAGCTGATATTTACCGATATGAAGATGATGAGGGAATCGTCCATTTCACTGACGCACCCACCGACAAACGCTTTAAAGTTTTCATGCGCGATCTCAAAAAAGATAAAGAGTTACGAACAAAGTTAAAATATGCATCCTCTGTTAATCCCGCCGAATTCGAGCAACTGATAAAAACATGCTCAGAAAAATACGGTGTCAACCCAAGCCTGGTAAAGGCCGTAATTCATGCTGAATCTGGTTACAATCCGAATGCAGTTTCAAATAAGGGGGCCAGTGGCTTGATGCAGCTGATGCCAAGCACCGCCAAATCTTTAAATGTTGCTGACAGATTCAATCCAAAAGATAATGTCGAGGGCGGGGTAAAGTACCTCCGTTTTTTGCTTGATACGTTTCGTGGCGATGTATCACTAGCCGTGGCTGCATATAACGCAGGACTCAGTAAAGTAGCTAAATATGGCGGAATTCCCCCATATAATGAAACAAGAACCTATGTTAACAGGGTTCTTTCATACATGAAGTCCTATCAGGAAAGTGGTATTTAAAATTATGGCAATCAGTCAACCTAACCAGATTATGAACCTTCCCAATATTCTCACAATGATGCGAATTGCAGCGATACCGCTTCTTGCAGCGCTATTGGCTTCACCATCACAATCTGCTGGTTTTTGGGCCGCCGCCCTTTTTTCAGTTGCATCCATTACGGATTGGCTTGATGGTTATCTGGCTCGCCGAATGGGAATTGTCACCATATTTGGTAAATTTTTGGATCCGATTGCCGATAAACTTATCGTTATGGCTGCACTAATCATGATACTGCCTTTTAATCGTGTACCCGCCTGGATGGTACTTGTCATACTGGGTCGTGAAATTATAATAACCGGACTGCGAGGGATAGCTTCAAGTGAGGGAATAATAATTCAGGCCAGTGATTTAGGCAAGTACAAGACAATATTCCAGATTGTCGCCATTATCGGACTAATCCTGCATTTTAATTACAACTGGTTTTTCGGTATTCCGCACACGCTTCTCACAGTCAATATGCATAACGTCGGAATGTTTTTTCTCTGGATTGCTACCGCCCTGACCGTATGGTCTGGAATTGATTATCTGGCTCGTTTTATTAAGGTTATTGTTCGCTGATTAGCTTATTGATTTGATTGTCCAAGCATAATCTCAATTTTTTCACCGTTATACAGAAATACCACACGATCTTTCTGGATATCTCCCACAGTGACGCCTTCAATGACGGATCCTTTTGAAACCGGTATCGTATTAACAATCGCGATACTACTATCTGCTCCGCTATTCTGGAAGGCGATGCCGGTAACTCTCAGTTTAGGAACGGCCTTCTTAACAACTGCGGGTACTGTTGATAGGTTAGTTATTGATTTTTTTTCAGAGACAGCAGGTCTCGACGCAACAATCGGTTTAACTTTCTGCGTGGTGGATACTACGGCTTCTTTTCCAGCGGGCGCCGCTATTTGATAGACTTTGGAGGGCTCTACCAAAGTATTTTTTTGCGTAAGTGCCGGAATTTTCTCAACAACCACCGGCAGTTCTTCTGTTTTGATATATGCTCCGGTTGCTGCTGGTTGATGATTTTGACTTAGAGGTGAAATAGATTGGGAATTAAAATGATCTGAAAATATGTCACGATTCAAGTAGAGATAGGTAACTCCTGAACCACAGGCCATAAGCAGTAATGACGCTATTACAATGCCTGTTAAGGAATAACCAGGAGAAGAGTCTACCCGCAGAATTTCTGCATCAATCTTCAACTCGTCCGGACGGCGAGCAACCTTATCATCTTCAAGTTTTTTTAGTGCTTTTAAAATAGAACTCATTGTGCACTTTCAGCCGCTGAAATAGACGGCACTTTATTATTAGTGTAGTACTTTGAAAGCGCGGCAAGAGTTAATTCTCCTACCGTATCATTTAGTTCAATTCCTGCTGACCGCTGAAAATCACTTACAGCTTTGGCTGTTAATATACTGTAATTGCCGTCTACAGTGTCTTTGTAAGAACCGGCCTGCTGTAAAAGTTGCTGTAACATACGAATTTCATAGCGGGTATCACCTGGAATAATTTTTGATGGAATCTGCCCATAATTACTCCACACCAGATAAAATGTTCCGGTGGCAATGGAACTTAGATCTTTTTTAAAAATAGTATTGCTGCCGAAAAGAGAAGGAGAAATAAATACCGAATCATTCGTTACTGACGTAACGGCTATGGCGTAAGCACCTGAATCGTCAGTTACTTTAGTAAAAACCAGGAACGGAATATCAAAGCGGATTACAGCATTCAGAGTACCTTTAAAAGCCGTTACACTTAAATTTCTTTTTGCTGCAAGACGGGACAACATATCTGGAACAGTGAATTGCCCACTGAACACTTTAATCGGTTGTACACCCCATTTTTCAGCTATGGCGTTAAAAGCAAGAATATGAACATCATTATGGTCATACGACAAGATCTCCTGCTGAAGTCGCAAAAATTGCTGAGATTTGATTTCTGAATCGGTTGCGTTAATTTCTGTTTTTTCTGTTTGGGTGGACAATGGGATCCCGATTGGGGAATTGGCTGCCGCCACCGGTGCGGTAGATACGTGAGGACGTACAACACGCTTCCCATTCAGGGATCCACTTAGATTTACGTACAGAGCAATACAGAAGACAGCGATGACAACAATACTGCTATATGCCAGAGAAAAGCGTCTCCTCTGTGGCACATTAAGAAGCTCCTTGATGGCTCTAGTGGCAATACCTGCGGTTATTCGACGTCGTTCGTCGCCATATGCTATCAGCAGGGAGCGGTCGCACAGGATGTTTATCATGCGAGGAACTCCACGAGTGTAAATGTATATACATCTTGTCGCAAATAAACTGAAAGAAACACCTCCGGTTTCACCCGCCACTTCCATTCTATGGCGTATGTAAGCGCGTGTTTCATACAAAGACATAGATTTCAGCCTATAACGAACAGCTATCCGTTGGTTGAGCTGTCGGAGTTCGGGCCGTTCAAGAAGAGTTCCCAACTCAGGTTGACCGGCAAGTACGATCTGAATCAGTTTGTCGTTTTCGGTTTCCAGATTTGAAAGCAGCCTTATCTGTTCAAGAACAGCAGGGTGCAGGTTTTGTGCTTCATCAATAACCAGTACAACGGTCCGGCCTTTAGGCGTCTCAGCTAAAAGAAAATTATTGAACTCTGCAATAAGTTCGTTAGTATACTCCGTTGTTGAATTTAGTCCAAATTCATGGCTGATACTTCGAAGTAACTCCACTCCGGTTAGACAAGGGTTGACTATCAGCGCGGTACGATAGTGTTCTTCCTGGAGTTGACTTAGCAATGTCCGAAGAACTGTGGTCTTGCCGGTGCCAACCTCCCCAATCAGCTCAATAAAGCCATAGTGATTATTTATGCCATACAGAAGGTGAGCGAATGCTTCTTTATGATTTTTGCTCAGGTAGATAAAGCGAGGATTAGGGGTCAGCGTAAAGGGCTTTTCGTTGAAGCCAAAATATTTAGTATACATAGTTGGTAACCATAAGAAATATTGCTTAAATGGGGAACGGTACTGCGGCTTCAGATGCATATTAACGTGTTGTGTATTTCATAAAAACTGACTATTTTCAAGATAAATCAAAAATATTCAATATATAGATTCTACCTGGTTATAACAAATAACCGTAGGGAGCATTATTTATGCGCTACTTTAAATATAGCAACTCAACTATCTATAAAACAACATTTAATGTGAGATTAATTAAAGGATTTATTCCAGTATCATCTCGCTATCCTGTCCAACTTACGGATTATTATTCCTCTCTTATCAAGCACCAGAATGATGCAATCTGGAAACAGTGCATGCCAGATGTAAGAGAACTTGAAGACCAGTCTCAGTGTCCGGATCCTTTGGACGAAACGGCTTTAAGCCCGGTACCGGGACTAATTCATCGCTATCCAGACAGAGTCGTGCTGCTGGTCTCAAGACGCTGCCCTGTATACTGCCGTTTTTGTATGCGAAAGCGATTGGTTGGAAGCGGTGACGCTCCTATGGGAGAAGACGAGCTGCTCAATGCTATTGACTATATTTCCACACATCCTTCAATTACAGATGTTATTTTATCCGGCGGAGATCCACTAATGCTTGATGACTCATCATTGTTAAAAATATTGACCGGCTTGAGAGCAATTCCCCATGTCGTAATTATCCGTATCGGAACAAGAGTACCGGTTACATTTCCGGCAAGAATAACCTCTGAGCTGTGCAGTTTACTAAATAGATTTCACCCACTTTACATAAATACACACTTCAATCATCCTGATGAAATAACTACTGATTCAAGTAGAGCCTGTGAGTTGCTTGTAAATACTGGTATTCCCCTGGGGAATCAAACCGTACTGTTGAAGGGCGTGAATGACTCCATTGAGACAATGCGTAATCTGATGATTGGACTGCTTGCAATACGGGTAAAGCCGTATTATCTGCATCAAATGGATCTTGTGCAGGGCACTGCTCACTTCAGGACCTCGGTACAAACCGGTCTTAAAATAATGCGTGGTTTGCGCGGCTACATATCAGGCTTGGCTATACCTCATTACGTTATAGACCTGCCTGGAGGGAAAGGGAAGGTTGCCATTCTTCCGGATGATATTGAAATCAGAGGAACAACACTTCATCTACGAACATACAGTGGAGAACAAGTCACATACCAAGACATAAGTGACTAATATTGTAAACACGCTGGCGAATATCTGCTCTCAATGCAGTTAGTTATAGTAGCGAAGAAGCAATTATATTCCAACTTTAAACCGGGTCAGGTTCTTATGTTAAGATTCTTTGCTCCAATAGTATTAGTTTTCATGACCACTGTGATCCTAGTAATATCAGTTTCAGCGCAATCAAATACGACAGTAATAAGTTGGTATTCTGGTGGTTCATCTAAATTATTCCTTAACCCCATACCGGTAGACACTTCATCGAGCATAGCAATTTCCGGTACCACCTCGCAAAAGACATTGATTGTAACTGTAGCTAAAACAAATGGTCCCACCCGCAGCAACCCGGTCCCAGTCGATAGTCATGGCGCTTTCAACGTTCGTTATCTAATTAAAGATGGTGTCGGTACGTACACCGTTACATTCTTCAGCAGTGAGCAAAACAACGCTCAGAGCTATCAGGGACTGGGCTTCTTTACATATACGGTCAAAACAACTCTACCATCCAACTTACGCAACCTAGAACTGAACGGCAAGATAATCCAGTATGTCGACAAAGTGATAGGTACTACTGTAGGCCGTGGAGAATGCTGGGATCTCGCTCAGGAAGCACTTGACCAGAACCTCGCCGACTGGGCTCGCCCGAATTCCTTTGGACTCATACTTAACAATGAAAAAGACGATATCAAAGCAGGGGATATAATTCAATTTCGCACCCTCAAAATCACAGAGCATCTGCCAGGTGGTATTACTAAGCGTGAAACATTTGGTGCGCCTGATCACACAGCTGTTGTTTATAGGGTTATTGATAAAAACCGGTATAGCTTGGCGCACCAGAACGTTGGCGGAAAAAGAAGTGTAGTAAAAGGGGACATAAATTTAGAAAATGTAACCAGCGGTAAATACTGGATCTATCGACCTATTGCACTGATGATACAACAATAAAATAATGTAGTTACAAAATACAGCCTCAGATACTACAAATCTTCAGGTATAAATGTTACTATTTCATCGATGGAACTTGCTCCTGCTGTCAACATAACCAACCGGTCAACTCCCATGGCAATCCCTGCTGATGTCGGCATTGTTTCAAGTGCTTTAATAAAAGGTTCCGGTAATGGTAAGGCGGCCTGACCGGAGTTGCTGCGAACGATATTTGCTTTTTCAAAACGTTTGCGCTGTTCGAGTGGATCAGTAAGCTCACTGAAACCGTTTGCTAACTCTAAGCCACCAAGATACAGCTCAAACCTTTCCGCGATTTCATTATCATCAGATTTTGTACGTGCTAAAGCAGCTAACTCTGCTGGATAGTCTAGCAGAATAACCGGAGAATCGAATTGAGCCAGAGCCGGCTCAATTACAGACACAAGAATCTCCTCGTAAAGCCCCTTTCTAAGACAATCCCATACATCGGCCTGGCCAAAACGCGAAAATGCTTCCTGGACGCTTATTCGCTGCCATGGAATGAATGGATCAATTTTTGACGAATTATGCATAAAGCAACCGTTTTTAGGCAGACAGCAGATAGATATATATTGTAGCAACTCTTCGCAATCACCCATCAAAGTATGATAATCACAATCAGCACGATACCATTCAAGCATGGTAAATTCGGAAAGATGTCGTGAACCACGTTCATTAGAACGCCAACAGTGAGATATTTGAAAGATTTTCTTGTGGCCACTGCAGAGTAAACGTTTCATACAGATTTCAGGTGAAGTTTGCAGTTGCCAGGAGGGGAGGGTGTGGACCGGATTGATATACTCTTCAGGAGCGTTGGCAGGAATAAGGGCGGGGGTTTCAACTTCTAAAAACCCCCGCTCCCAGAAAAAATTTCGAACAGCCTTAATCAAATTCGCCCGTAACCACAGAGCGTTCATTTTCATGCATTATCCCTTAACGCGAGTTGAATACTCGCCATTACGAGTATCAATAACTATAAGTTCACCTTCTTCTATAAATGGCGGGACTCTCAGGACATAACCGGTTTCAACTGTAGCCGGCTTGGAGTCATTGCCACTGGTGTCGCCCTTAGCCCATGGCTCAGTACCGGTCACCCGCAGATTCACAAAATTAGGGAGCGAAATACCAATAGCCTTTTCACCAAAAAGCATAACCTCTACCTTCAGGTTTTCAAGAAGGTAATTTTTTGCTTCTCCCAATGTTTCTTCTTCCATAACGACCTGCTCATACGTCTGCTGGTCCATAAAAGTGTAGTGTTCACCTTCTTTATACAGATACTCCATCTGACGTTCTTCCAGGCTTGCCGGATCAAAAGTTTCACCGGAGCGATAGGTTCTGTCAAGTAAAGTACCGTTAACCATATTGCGCATCTTGGTGCGGTACAGAGCCTGGCCTTTGCCTGGCTTGACAAAATCAAAAGCTACAACAAGGTATGGATCGCCGTCTAATATTATTTTTAAACCTTTTTTCAAATCAGCTACAGTATACATTTGTTCCTCGCTTAGTGTATTTTAAACGACACAAGCCCTCCATATCGGACGGGCCTGTTATATATGTCATTCAGTAAGTTAGAAAATTATTTTGCGCGATAGGTAATACGGCCACGACTGAGGTCATAAGGAGAAAGCTCAACCGTAACCTTATCGCCGGGAAGTATCTTGATAAAATATTTTCGCATTTTTCCGGAAATATGAGCAAGAACCACATGATCATTTTCAAGTTTAACGCGGAACATTGCGTTAGGTAACGGCTCTATTACTGTGCCTTCAACTTCAATTGCCTCTTCTTTACTCATACTTTATCCAGCTCCTCATATGCGTTTAATGCGAATTTTTGTCACATTACTGATAGTACCTTGAAAATGCAAGCTAATTGTATGTTGCGCACATAAATGTCCCATAAGATATATTATGTCAAGTACAATGTACTTTGACATTAATATCACGGCGATGTGTGTCAAAGCTGTCTTGCAAGACAATGCGAAAATGTTCTATAGTCAGCCTACTTGGACATGCAGCACAAAACACTGGAGAAATTACTTTGAATATACGATTACCGGCAGAATGGGAAATTCAAGATGGCGTGCTGATGGCCTGGCCTCACGAAGGCACCGACTGGGCTTATATACTGGACGATGTCCGTTTAGTTTTTGCAGATATTATCCGTCAGATTACCCGCTTCGAACAGGTCATACTGACAGCACCAGATGCGGCGGCAGCAAGAGAGTATCTAGCCGGTACCGGTGTTGATTTGTCAAATATTACAGTATGCGAAATACCTAACAATGACACATGGGCTCGTGATTTTGGGCCGATTACCGTGTTCTTTAATAACAAGCCAGTTCTGCTGGATTTCGCTTTTAATGGCTGGGGCCTCAAATTTCCGGCTAATCTTGACAATTTAATATCCAAACAACTTAAACAACAGGGAAAGTTACTACCCAACCTAAATACGATTGGACTGGTCATGGAGGGAGGCAGTATCGAATGTGACGGACTTGGAACGATCCTCACAACAGCAGAATGCCTTCTTTCAGCAAACCGCAATCCGCAACTTGATAAAAATGAAATTGAGCAGGCGCTGGCCTCACTTATAGGTGCAAAACGTGTTCTATGGCTCAACCATGGCTATCTGGCCGGTGATGATACTGATTCCCATATAGACACGCTGGCACGAATATGCCCTAATAACACTATAGTCTATCAAGCCTGTAACAGCCCACTTGATGAGCATTATGAGCCACTTAAACTTATGGAACGTGAACTTGAGGCGTTTACAGCGCCAGACGGGTCAGCTTATAAGCTTGTTCCCCTCCCCTGGCCAAAAGCCCGTTTTGATGAGCAAGCCCATCGACTTCCAGCGACTTATGCCAATTTTCTTATTATTAACGGTGCGGTACTGGTGCCTACATACCGTGATCCGGAAAATGATTGTGTTGCGTTGGAGATTATCAGCCGAGTTTTCCCGTGGCGGGAAACTATCGGAGTAGACTGCCTGACTCTGCTTGAACAGCACGGGTCTCTTCACTGTGTAACAATGCAGCTTCCTCAGGGGGTAATTATATGAAATCTCTTAGCGTTGCGTTAATCCAGCAGAAATGCTCTAGTTCCAGAGAAGAAAACATCATTAAAACCGAAAAAATGATTAGAGAGGCTTCTGCCTCTGGAGCCCAGCTTGTAGTGTTACAGGAGTTGCATACAACCACCTATTTTTGTCAGGTTGAATCCCCTGCCCTGTTTGATCTGGCCGAGTCTATTCCGGGTCCAACCACAACGCTAATGGGACAACTGGCTAAAGAGCTGGCTGTGGTAATTGTTGCTTCTCTATTTGAAAGACGTGCTGCAGGCCTGTATCATAACACAGCGGTAGTTTTTGAAATCGATGGCTCAATTGCCGGAACTTACCGCAAAATGCACATACCTGACGACCCTGGTTTTTTTGAAAAGTTCTACTTTACACCTGGTGACCTGGGCTTTAACCCGATTAAAACGTCAGTCGGCACTCTGGGCGTGTTGGTATGTTGGGACCAATGGTATCCGGAAGCCGCCCGCCTGATGGCTCTTGCAGGAGCAGATTTGTTAATTTATCCGACCGCTATTGGGTGGGATTCCTGCGATACTGAGGAAGAACAGCGACGTCAATATGATGCCTGGGTCATCGTACAACGTGGACACGCTGTAGCTAACGGCCTACCCCTTCTGGCCGTCAACCGTGTAGGTTTTGAATGTTCACAGCAACAGCATGCGGATGAAGGTATACAGTTTTGGGGCGGTAGCTTTGCTGTTGGACCACAAGGCGAGATATTGGCGGAAGCTGCGCAGGAAAACGAAGAAATCCTGTTGTTGAATATTGATCTTGCCAGATGCGAACAGGTACGCCGGGTCTGGCCTTTCCTACGTGACCGTAGAATAGATGAGTACAACGATTTATTGAAACGGTTCAGGGACTGAAGATATCAAGTCAGAGCTTAACAACCGAAGTTATTTTTCGTTCGCTCAGAAACCGCAGCAGCAGATAAAGCGGCACGCCCACCAGTGTACTCATGAAGATGATATTCAGGATTTCAATCGTATACCCGCTGATTGTATGGGGTATCGGCGCCAACACCCAGTTGATAAAGCCGATGATATACATTAAAGGCACGAGAGCAATCGAAACTGATATCAGTACGTTCATCCCCCGAAGGCCCATTTTAAGGCGTTTCATGAACTGTATTGTTACAGCCATGGCCCATATTCCGTACAACAGCTTGACCGCATGCTGCAACCCGTAATGCAGAAACACATAAAGCCCTGAAATCTGTTCCTCCCCCTCCTCTGTCAGTCGGGCTTGAATGCTACTGCTGTCGTACTCAATTATCCCCCACAGGCCGACGACCAGAAAAAATATCGCAACTGCGGCAGCACCAAAGCTGATTAGGTTTACCGGGTGAAGATTATCAATAAAATCGGCAACTGGAGTTGTGATTGCTTCCGACGGCAAAGGAACAGTTTCGGTATTATGAACCTTCTTTTCCAGTAACTGCAGATTGTGTTTTAGCCGCTGTTCTTCTCTTTGCCGGTCAACAAATGTCTTGACCGCAATGCCGCATTTTGGACAGATACTGAATGTTTCGTCGCCAAAAGTACTGAAGCTGCAGGAAGGACAAGTGTCTACGAGGTAGCCATCGTTTCCGGCCCGGGGCTTTGTGATAGTAAATCCCTCATTACACCTGGGACAACTTATAAAACGGCCTGATTCCGGGATTTCATGGTCAGGAATGGTTCCATTGGAGTTACATTTTGGACATACAATCTTCATGTTAAAAAGCCCCTAATGGGATGATATTATTTTAGAGTAATCCTTTTGTAGCAAAACATTTACAGTCTGTCACTAATACATCTCACAATAGCGCAACAATCTGCACCATAATGAAACTTTTTGCGATATAGTAGTGGTGATTCATCCCCAAAAAATTGACAGATCAAGATTCTGCTAAAATTAAATTTGGAAATGGTTTTGCTTAAAAAAAGAGGGGGGTAACATGTCTTTTAACGGTGATCTTGAACATTTTCCGTTGGTAGATGTCATTCAACTGCTTCACATGACCAGCAAAACTGGCATTTTATATTTAAGAAGTCCAAAGGGAGAAAGCCAACTGGTTTTTCATGCGGGTTTTTTCGTCAGCGCAAATCATCTGAATAACAGCGTCCGCATTGGTAAAGTGCTGGTCGATATGAACGCTATTTCCATGGAGGTACTCAATAGGGCCCTCAAAGAACAAAAAGATTCAGGCAAAAATCGTAAGCCACTAATTGCCACATTGATTGAACAGGGCACTATTGACAAAGATACCGCCTATAAGGGACTCGAAACGCTTATAGAAATGACAATTGTAGAGGTCTTAGCCTGGAACAGTGGGACCTTTTCTCTGGACGTTACTAAGGAATATGTCTCTGATGAGTATCGCTACTTCCCGGAGAAAATGCATCAGGAAATCCTGTTGAATGCGCAGGCTATTCTTATGGATTCACTGCGAATTTATGACGAGAAGATGCGTGACGGTACACTAAGTAAAATATTCTTTATCGAAGAATGCAGCCTTAGTAACGACGCCACAGTAGCGAATCCAGGTTTACCTGAAATTACAGCTGACCTGCTCGGTCTTGATGATTTAGACTCCGTTACCCGCAAGATCCCGGATGTATTTATAGGCCTGAAAGACCACAACTATATAGATGAACACAGGAAGGAGGTCACTCACTCACTTCCGGAGATGACCATAGACCAGCAGGAGCAACTGGTCTCCTTTTTGACCAATGCTTCCCTACAAGTGCCATCAGGCATAAAACAACCAGTCACAGCTGTTATTTTACTGACGCAAGACAAACTGCTTTCACACGCTATAACTACTGTATGCAAGCAGGAAAATCTGTTTGCTTTTGTTTCAGACGAAGAACTCGGAATTGACATGGTTATCGAACAGTCTCTTAGCAGAGACCTTCATCCAGTGTTGATTCTTGACGTTGCACATGATTATGATGGCGCACTGGTTCTAAAAATTGTACGACAGAAAGTTGTTGACTACCCCCAAATTTCAATTCTTATTCTCGCGTGCTGCCATACCTGGTGTGCCATTAGCATGGATGCACTCAGTCTTGGAACTCGAACAATCATCCCTCGTCCATGTATGCGCTGCCATGAGGACACCTATGTGTTACAGATGATATCATTTCTTTCCGGAATCGGATCATTCCTTAAGACAATACTGCCAGTTCCGCACGCTGAAGTAGGCCAACATTTTATAGCAGCACTTAATCAGCTGAAATCGCTCTCAGAACCACCGGAAATTGCACTTGTAATGCTCCAGTTTGCCGCACTTCAATTCGAACGGGCGGTGACATTTGTCGTCGCAAAAACGGAATTAATTGCCGAAAAATCTATTGGAGTTTCTACGGCCAAGACAACAGGACCAACAGCACCACTGCTGTTTAGAATACCACTTGAGAGACATTCGGTTCTTCAGGAGGTAGTCGAAAAAGGCAGGCTGTACTACGGTCAACGTAACGACACTTCGCTGACAAGCATATTGTACGACAAAATAGGCGCGCCTCGAAGCCCGAAAATTTTAGTAATCCCGCTACTCAGCCGCGGCAAAGTCATCGCTGTAACTTATGCGGATTTTGGCGCAAAACCGGTCTCTCCACCTCAGATTAATTTGCTTGAAGCACTTGCACAACACGCAGGATCGGTTCTTGACAACGCCCTCTATCGCAATAGCATTGAAAAGACGGTGTAATAAAATTCACCTGCATCACCTTAACAACTGTCGCGGAGGAATGATGGACATCAATATATTGCATCAGATACTGGAAATAGCATTTCAGAAAAAAGTTTCTGACCTACATTTTGAGGTGGATAATCCACCTTTCTTCAGAGGTCGTGGCCAGTTGGTTCGTGCAAAAATGCCAAATTTAACTGCAGCTGATACCCTGTTTATAGCTGAAACAGTTCTTTCGCATAATGGGCGCCAGGTGAGCAATGATCTCAAAGAGTGTGATGCCTCTTATTCTTTGCAAACCGGTGGTCGTTTCAGAGTCAGTATTTTTCGCCAGAAGGGGCACTTTGGCATAGTCATGCGGGTGATCCCTCCGGTGATCGGGACGTTTGATGATCTGAATCTGCCACAGGTTCTGGGAGAAATTGCCAGAGTCCCCAATGGTCTTGTCCTGGTAACTGGTCCGACCGGAAACGGCAAATCCACCTCGCTCGCCTCCATGCTGAGATATCTAAATGAAAACTTCAGCTATAATATAATAACTATCGAAGATCCTATTGAATTTTTATTTACCTCGCAAAAAAGCTGTATTATTCAACGTGAAATTGGAACTGATACAGAAAGTTTTGCTTCAGCCCTGAAAGCATCATTAAGAATGGACCCTGATGTCATTATGGTTGGTGAAATGCGAGATAAAGAGACTATAGATTCTTGCATAAAAGCAGCAGAAACCGGACATCTGGTGTTTTCCACGCTGCACACTCAAGGTGCTGTTTCAACCATCAACAGAATTATCGGTCACTTTCCCCCTGAGGCTCAGGAAATAATGCGTCACCGTCTGGCCGATATTCTTGTAGCGACAATTTCCATTCGCCTTGTTAAGGATAAATCCGGCGAGAACATTCTGCCGGTAGTAGAAATAATGAGGTCTACGACTACAATTCAGGCGTGTATTCGAGAAGGTAGACTTGATGAGATTGAAAAGCATATAGAAAACGGTGCTTCCCAGTATCACATGCAAACACTGGATATGCACCTTTTACAACTCTATCGACAGGATCTTATTACCCTGCAGGACGCTCAGCGACTGACGCACTCGATGGATTTTGAACGTAAGCTTATGTTCGATAATTAATTTATGGAAAAAATTCTTATTATTGATGATGAAGCCTTTATTCGTGAAAATGTATCACGGATTTTATCAGAAGAAGGGTATCAAGTTTGCCAGGCATCCAATATGCGGGAAGCTAGCGATCAAGTTGCATCCAGCGAAATTGACCTGGCTCTGCTGGATTTGAACCTCGGCTCTGAAAATGGTATTGACGTCTTGAAAGTTCTAAAAGAACTTGATCCAGAATTGCTTGTAATAATAATCACAGGTTTTGGTTCAGTTGAAAGTGCCGTAGATGCGCTTAAAATGGGCGCTTTTCATTATATGAAAAAGCCGTTTAAAGCTGATGCTTTGAGGGTAATAGTCAAGCTTGCGCTTCAAACCCAAACACTGAAGCGAGAAGTGCGTAACTTGAAACGTGCAGACAGCTGCCTGCCGGGGCGATCGCCAATGATCGGGAGAAGTAAACCGTTTCTGGAGGTAATTGATCAGGTTCGTGAAATTGCAAGGATCCCCTCCACCGTACTTATTACCGGTGAGTCCGGCACAGGTAAGGAACTGATTGCCCGCGGCATCCATGACCTTTCTGATCGACACGATGCGGCTTTTGTTGCTATAAACTGTGCTTCAATTCCAGCAACATTGCTGGAAAGCGAACTATTCGGTCATGAAAAAGGATCTTTCACCAGCGCGGTAGTGAGAAAAACCGGGCTGTTCGAAGAAGCTCATCACGGTACGGTTTTCTTAGACGAGATTGGCGAAATGGATCTGGCAATGCAGGCAAAGCTGTTGCGCGTTCTTCAAGAGCGGACAATTCGTCGCGTCGGTGGAATTAAGGATATCAACATTGATGTGCGGATTATAGCGGCCACGAATCGCAATCTGTTAGAAAAGATCTCTGCAGGAAGTTTTCGCGAAGACCTCTACTACCGTATCAATGTATTCCCGATTCATGCTCCGCCACTGAGGGAACGTAGAGAAGATATCAGTATTATTGCCTCCTTTTTCCTGGACACCTTCAGCCGCTCATTTGGTAGAGACTTTAAGGCACTTTCACCAGAAGCGGCTCTGCTGATGGAGGATTACAAATGGCCTGGTAATATCCGTGAGCTGAGAAACGTCATAGAGCGAATCTGTATTATGAACTATGGACAAACACTGCTTCCTGGTCATCTGCCTCAGGAAATTCGTGGAGTTGCACCGAATTCCGTTTCAACAACAACCCAGCTGGCCGTTCAACAAGCCCAAATAACCGTAGATACCGGATTGGATGATGCCGTGATGAATTTCGAAAAAAATATCATCCGACAGGCATTAGAAAAAACCCGGGGCAATGTACTGCAGACAGCTGCTCTTCTTAAAATCCCTCGTGGTACTCTCCGCTATAAAATGGAAAAGTACGAATTATAAGTCAGGAACCGTGAGAATAAATGACTGAAAAACATTCAATAAAGCCGGGACAATCGATTGAATTACTTAAAGAACTGCATATCCTTACCAGAGATGGCAATCTGAATCAGGATAGCAGGCGCAAACTCAAACAGATCAATCATCTTTATCAGTTTATTGAACCGCTGTTGAAAGAAGTCCAGCTCGATCATCCGGGTATCACTCTGGTTGATCACGGTGCCGGTAAGTCTTATCTCGGTTTTATTCTGTACGATTTATTCTTCAAATTCCAAGATAGCAGTTCTCATATATTCGGCATTGAAACACGTGATGAACTGGTTAAAAAGTCCAGGGAGCTAGCTGAACGACTCCTTTTTTCCGGCATGTCATTTTTAAATCTGTCCGTCGCAGAGTCCATAAACTCCGACGAAATCCCTGAAACAGTTGACATTGTTACCGCGCTGCATGCCTGTAATACCGCCACCGATGATGCTATTCTTTTTGCGCTTAAAAAAAAGGCCCGGTTTATCGTACTGGTGCCCTGCTGTCAGGCCGAAATAGCTGCTGTTTTTCGTAAGAACAAGTCCACGGCTCTTGCTTTAAACAACCTGACCGAAATCTGGCGACACCCTTTGCACACGCGCGAATTCGGCAGTCACGTCACTAATGTCCTACGTTGCCTGCAGTTGGAGGCTCATGGTTATCAGGTCAATGTAACCGAGCTGGTTGGCTGGGAACATTCCATGAAAAATGAGCTGATAATAGCGAGTTACAAAGACCTGCCGCGTCGCAGACCATCTGAACGCCTGAATGATTTACTTAATTCTCTTGGACTGGAAGAGATGAACCACCGCTTCTTTGCCCCATAACAATACATTTCCCCCTTCCCACACTTTCAAAACTCAGCCTTTTTTTTGCCATAGTGGCTGATTACCGCCATCATTAATGGCAGGTTTCAGCCACTATAACCCACATTTATTAAGTAGCTTATGCTGTATATTGTAAAATAGAACATCATATCGGTGTGTTATGATATTTCTTTTATTGGCATCCCAGTTGCATTAATTAAAAAGTGCCTTATTAACACTAAAGGCTAATTAATCTAACCAGACTGCAATATTCAAAAAGGAGGATCGCGTATGAAAATGAATTACCGTCTTAAGACTCTGGTTGTTGCAGCATTTACCATGGCTATTCCAATCACCACGCTCGCTGCTCCCGCACCAATTGTCATCAAGTTCAGCCATGTTGTTGCCCAGCATACCCCCAAAGGTCAAGCTGCCGATTATTTTAAAAAAATTGCCGAAGAACGTACCAAAGGCCGTGTAAAAATAGAAGTTTATCCGAACAGTCAGTTATACAAGGATAAAGAGGAGATGGAGGCACTGCAACTCGGAGCTGTTCAGATGTTGGCTCCATCACTGGCCAAGTTTGCACCGTTGGGCGTTAAAGAATTCGAAGTATTCGACCTTCCCTTTATTTTTGATAACTATCAGGAACTGCACAAAGTCACCCAGGGTCCTGTCGGTGCAAAACTGCTGGCCAAGCTAGAGGCAAAAGGGATTCACGGCCTGGCTTACTGGGATAATGGCTTTAAGGTCATGAGTGCCAACACTCCGCTAAAAAATGTTGCCGATTTTAAAGGTCAGAAGCTGCGTATCCAATCATCCAAGGTGCTTGATTCCCAGATGCGTTCCGTAGGCGCCAATCCACAGGTTATGGCTTTCTCGGAAGTTTATCAAGCACTGCAGACGGGTGTCGTGAATGGCACTGAGAATCCTCCTTCAAATCTTTACACTCAGAAAATGCATGAAGTCCAGAAATACGTCACGCTTTCCGACCACGGTTATCTTGGTTACGCAGTTATCGTGAACAAAAAGTTTTGGGCAGGCCTGCCAGCTGATATTCGCACAATCTTAGAAGGTGCCATGAAAGATGCCACCGCTTTTGCCAATGATATAGCTAAGAAAGATAATGATGAAGCGTTGGCAGCTGTCAAAAAATCGGGTAAATCACAGTTTATTACTCTGACAGCGGCAGAGCGTAATCAGTGGAAAAAAGCAATGGACAAGACTCACAAGGAAAATGTGGGACGTATCGGAGCTGATCTAGTTCAGGAAGTCTACAAAGCGACAGGTTACTCACCAAATTAACCATCTTCAGGCCGCTGCGGCCAACGCAGCGGTTTTTTTGTGACCATCACAGAGGAGCAGAGACTATGATGAAATATCTTGATCATCTTGAGGAAATTATTATCACTTTCCTCATCGGCATGGCAACGGTGGTAGTTTTTGTAGCCGTTGTTCACCGCTATCTGTCTGGCGTCCCGATTCCTGGTCTGCAGGATTGGTTGCTGACCATCAATATGAGCTGGGCTCAGGAACTTTGCATCTATATGTTCGTCTGGATGGCCAAATTTGGAGCAGCATACGGCGTACGTAGCGGGATCCACGTCGGTGTTGATGTTATAGTCACTCGTCTTCCGGATTCGTGGCGAACGAAGTGCGTGATACTTGGAATCTTTGGTGGTGCCCTGTTTACCGGGCTGATCGGCACACTGGGTGCACGCTTTGTCTGGGAAAACGGAATGCACTACGCCCTCTTCAATAAATTAGGGATGACACTCGGTGACCTCTACGAGGGCCCTATTACACCTGACCTGGAGTGGCCAACCTGGATCATTTACGCTGCAGTTCCGCTAGGATCATACCTGATGTGTTTCCGTTTCCTGCAAGTAGGATGGGGCTTTTTCCGAACGGGAGTACTGCCACATCACGATCATGGTGCAGTTGATGGGCTCGATGAAATAGTCGATGCCACCATAGCGCTTGAAGAATATGAAGAACATAAGTTTGAAAAAGCAGGGGGTGCCAAATGAGTACAGCTGTCGCTGGATGGGAACAATTTTCCAAGCAAAAGGCAACAAAGTGGCTGCTCTGCATTGCTGCTGCCCTTGGAGCGATAGCCATGCTCGGCAGTACTGGCGTCGTATTTGCACTTTTAATCATGCTTATGCTGACCGGAATGCCAATCTCTATTGCCCTCGGCCTGACCGTGCTATCTTTTCTCTTCTTTTTTACAAATATACCAACGGAAGCTGTGGCAATGAAGCTGTTTACCGGCATTGAAAAGTTCGAGATTATGGCCATCCCGTTCTTTATTCTGGCAGGAAACTTTCTGACTCACGGCGGTGTTGCAAAAAGGATGATCAATTTTGCAACATCAATGGTTGGACACTGGCACGGTGGTCTGGCTTTGTCAGGTGTAATCGCCTGTGCCCTCTTTGCTGCCGTGTCGGGGTCAAGTCCGGCAACTGTTGTGGCAATCGGTTCTATTCTGCTACCGGCAATGGTAAAAGCCGGCTTCCCCAAACGCTACGGCGCCGGAGTTATTACTACATCTGGATCACTTGGAATTCTTATTCCACCTTCTATTCCAATGGTCATTTACTGCGTAGCTACTAACTCATCAGTTGGCGGCATGTTCATGGGCGGTGTTGTACCAGGCTTGATGCTTGCAACTCTTCTAGGACTCGTCTCTTGGTGGATAGCCCGTAAAAACGATTACCCTCGTATGCCTAAAGCAACGGCCGGGCAGAGAATCAAAGCCTTTAGGGAAAGCGTCTGGGGACTGCTGCTGATCGTAATCGTCCTGGGCGGAATCTACAGCGGCCTGTTCACACCTACAGAAGCTGCAGCCATGAGTGCTGTCTATGCTTTTTTCATTGCTGTCTTTGTCTACAAAGATATAAAATTCAATAGAATACCGAAAGTTCTGCTCGATTCAGCCAGTATGTCCGCCATGTTGCTCTATATCATCACAAATGCGGTACTGTTCTCCTTTCTGATGACCCATGAGCAGATTCCTCAGATTATGGCAGACTGGATTCTCGGTCATAACCTTGGCGTGGTTTCCTTTTTGCTGGTTACCAACGTGCTGCTGCTTCTTGCCGGTAATGTGATGGAGCCGTCCTCAATCATCTTGATTTTGGCACCAATTCTTTTTCCGGTTGCAATGAAACTAGGAATTGATCCGATTCATTTCGGAGTACTAATTACCGTCAATATGGAAGTAGGTATGTGTCATCCGCCAGTAGGACTTAACCTGTATGTAGCCAGCGGAATAACTAAGATGGGTATCTCGGAGCTCTCAGTTGCTGTCTTGCCATGGCTGCTTGCAATGATAGGATTCATGCTGCTAATTACATACGTGCCTATCATTTCACTCTGGCTACCGCGTATGCTAGGGTACTGACGAAGTAACTACGGATTGAAGCTTAAACTCTAAAGGGCTTGCCAATTGGCCAAGCCCTTTAGAGTTTATCCTTTATGTTCAATGTTTATCCATTATAAGCAATCCCAGTTTTCCAGCCAGCCAGCGGGTGGTGGTAGCCTGAATGATGATGGTTATCAAAATAGTGATAAAAGTTATGGAGGCGATGATCTCGGCATCAGGAACTTTCATACCTACCAGGATGCCGGACAGTGCACCGGGTATTACTCCGGTCTCCCTTGTCCAACACATGAACAGCATCTCTTTCAAACTCCACTTAGCCTTTCGATCCGGCATGGCGCAACAGAATACCGTAATCGGCCTGGCAATAAGCATCAGGACGGCAACAAGCGCGATGCCACTCCAAAGGTATTTGCCCATCATAGCAAAATTGACCTGACTGCCAAGCAAAATAAAGATGAACATACGCATTATCAGTGAAGTAGTAAGAATAAAATCCTCCAGCTTTTCGGCTTCCTGACGCTCCATCTCAAAGCCTAAGGCGTCCTTGTTGCCCAGTATGATACCGAACACAAAGACCGCCATGAAACCACTGGCATGAAAGTTTTCGGCGCTCATGTAAGCCCCTACAACCGACATTAGAGTAACAAGTGGAGCATACTCCAAGAGAAAACTGAATTTTTCATGCGCTATCAGAAAGGCTGCCGCATATCCGAGTACTCCTCCCACAACCACTCCGATTAAGGCGTTGCTGATCAGTTCAAATGATGCTTTGCCCAGTGAAAAATCGCCTCCGGTACCCATGATAACGCCCAACAGGGCAAAGGTCACAATGGCGCCCATGGCATCATTAAAAGCAGATTCACTCATAACTGTCTGGGCAACCCGGTCTTTGATCCGTACCTGCTTAAAAACAGGAACCAGGGTGGCTGGATCAGTAGATGCGATTACAGCGCCAAACAGCAATGCTGTCAAAAGAGAAACACCCAGAATCTGAGTGGCGGCGATACCAACTATAGCAACGGTTATGACTACCCCGATCGTGGCGATAAAAAAAATCGTGATCCATACCTCTTTTAGCACCTTAAGCCTCAGGCTGGCCCCACCGTCGAAAAGTATGTAGCAAGATCCGAAGATCAAGATCAGCTGATTAAAAACAGAATCAGCTTTGACATCAAGCATACCGGCTATCTCCGGTCCAAGACCGATCCCTACCAGTAGAAACACAACAACATCCGGAACCTTAAACTTTGAGGCTAAAATGCCGCTGATGGAACCGGCACCAAGAATAATGCCTATTACCAGCAGAATATGTTTTGCCGAATGAATTGCAGCCGATTCCATATCAATTTAGTCCTTTAGGTAACCTGGTTTTATAGGTTTAATGTGCTGCTGAAGCATAAAAAATGGGGATGGCCGAAGCCACCCCCACTATACCACAAACTTCAGTATTTCAAAGCATCAGTGATCTATTGCTTTTGCCATGCCCAGACCGGTATTCTGACGGACATACACTTCGTCAAACATATCTTCAGCACGC
>CAIQWT010000049.1 GCA_903875605.1 uncultured Geobacteraceae bacterium
AAGATTCGTACCACAACTATCCCCGCACCATCTGTCGATCACGCAGGACTACCATCATGAAAAGGAGAGTACTATGTTAAAAAAGAGACTGGCCCTTGCTGCAGCCATCATCGGGGGAGTAGCCGTATTGTCTATCCCCGCAATGACTACCGCTGCCAAGGCAAAACCGGCTGCTAAAGCGGTCAACGACGGGCGCGCGAAATGTTACGAGTGTCATGATGAGGTAAAAGCCCTCAAAGAAGGCTCCAAGCATGCCAAACTGGCCTGTACGGTCTGCCACGACAAACTTGATGCCCACATGAAAGACCCGGAAAAAAATAAACCGGTCACGTTGATTGACCAGGCACTGTGCGGTAAATGCCACAAAAACCAGTTGGAAAGTTTCTTCAACGTAAACCGCGATGGCGGCGCTCGTAAAGAAAAGGGTACTCCGACCGGTCGTTCACCGATGCAGGACAAACTGTTGGCTCCATACGGATTTACTTTTGAACATAACGAACCGCGTGGCCATGCCTTCATGGTAATCGACCAGTTTGTCGTGGATCGTTTTCAGGGCGGACGTTTCCAGTTTAAAGACGGCTGGAAAGGGATTGATAAAGTCGGCAAAACCTGGGAGGTGCTGGAAGACAAGGGCGCTGGCTACAAGCAAAAAGAAACCGCCATGGCCGGTAACCCGACCTGTATTCAGTGCAAGACTTCAGACCACATCCTGAAGATGAAATTTATGGGCGATAAAGACCCAAAAGCCAAGTGGGACCGCACTTCAAACGTTGTTGATGTTGCCAAAGACACCAACAATGCGGTCGGCTGCATTCACTGCCATGATCCGCACGGCACCCAACCCCGAGTGGTTCGAGACGGCCTTATTCAGGCTATTGAAAGAGACAAAGCCGGAAATATTTTTGCCAAGGGTGGCAAAACCGACCTGAAAGTAATTTCTTTCCGCGATGGCTTCCGCAAGATCGGTGTCATGGAGAAAACCGATTCGCGTATGATGTGCGCCCAGTGCCACGTCGAGTATGCCTGTGGTGGCGGAACTCAATGGAGTGATGGTAAGGCTATCAAGTATGATGATCAGCGGACCAACCACTTCCCGCTCAAGAATGCTCTGCAGTTGCTGAAACATTACAAAGATCTGGATTTCTTTGACTTTAAGCATGCCGTTACCGGTGCCCGCTTGGTTAAATTCCAGCATCCGGAAGCTGAAACCTATGCCGGCAGCGTCCATGACAAAGCCGGCGTCCAGTGTCACCAGTGCCATATGCCTAAAATGAAAGGTAAAGACGGCAAAATATTCTCGACCCACGGCGTAGTCAAGCCAAAGCAGAACATCAAGGCAGCCTGCCTCAGCTGCCATCCGGACAGCACTGTTGAGAAAAAACAGTACGAAATGGATTCCATCATCAACTACACCAAAGGTAAAATGCGTAAATCGGAATACTGGCTCGGTCAGTTGATCGATTCGTATGCAGCCGCACAGCGTATGGGCGTGACCGAAAGTGTTCTGGCTCAGGCTCGTGAAAAACATGAAGAAGCTCATGTCCTTTGGGAATACTGGACTGCTGAAAACTCGGACGGTTTCCACAACCCTGACCTGGCTCGAGAAAGTCTGACCAGCTCGATTGCAGTATCGAAGTCTGGCGTCAAGATTCTGAATGATGCAATGGCAGTAATTAAGAAGGATGAAGTGAAGAAGTAAGCGAATAAAGGCAGGACGTATAACGGCGAATGGCGGGGAATATTCCCCGCCATTAATTTATTAACCTATTTCTATATAATCACTGATTCGGATCGTTTTTTGATCGCAGCCAGAGCACCATTACATTTCCGATCATAAAAAAGAGCGCACCGGCCAGGGCCATACTCCCCCCTGGTTCACGGTGAATCTCCAGGAGCGCCCGTGGATAGGGATACATCTCCGCCTGTTTAATATAGACACCATAATCACCATAAAACCAGGGGTGATTTGGACTTATGACCGCTCGCTGAACAGGGTTGCGAGGATCGGTTGCCAGTTCACAACTGAAGCCGCGAGGCATGCCATTCGGCGAGATGTCCACCGTTATGGCTGCAACAGCAAACTGTTTTCCGTCCGGAAGCCGGGGCTGTGCCCCCTCATAAACTTCAATTTGTTGTACGGAAGCGCCAAAGGCACTTATCAGATGGGCAGCAACGAACAGGAGAAATCCGACATGAATGAGTTGCGGCGCACACAGTGATACTAATCCGGTGCGGCCATAGCGCTGTCGGAGCGTCTCTCCGGAGCAAAGAAGGGTGTTGATTACCAGCAGCACAAGCAGGATAATTGCCAACCAGAGCCACCAGGAGGTAAAAGCCGGCACCTCCATCAGCCAGGCGAAAAGCGGCATGAAATTGATCTCGGCGGCGTAGTCACCCTTTAACAGGAATGAACCGATCGCCAGCGCGCAGCAAACCAGTGCGAGGAGCCAGAGGCCAAACTCAAGTGATATGAGGATATTCCAGAGCCTTTTCATGGTCAGAAGCTATGGGAGCTTTTCATCAACATGCTCACTCCGAGATAGGTAAACATGGTTATGACAAACCCCAGGATCCCGAGCCAGTGGGTCAGGGCATCATATCTACTTCCTTTAAGTCGCAGATGCAGGAACAGTGCATAAAAAAGCCAGAGGATCGATGTCCATAATTCTTTAGCCGTCCAGAGCCAGTAGGTGCCCCAGGCAAAATAACCCCAGATGCCGCCTGAGATCATCGAGGCCGAAAAGAACGACCAGCCGATCAGTGCAACTTTGAATTGGAGCCCCAGCAGCTCCCGATCTTTGTTGATGAGATATCCACCGCACAAGGTAGCACTCACGGCAAAAAGCGCATATGCGAAGAAGGCAAGCACCACATGCGCCTCGAACCAGAGAGTGTCAAGGATCTGCGGCAACGGCATATTCAAAACGGGAAAGGGGAGAGCCGACAATGCAAAAAATGCCGCAGTGAAACAGGAAACGGTGACGAACCATCTCTTACCGACCAGGATTGGTGAGAATGAAGTTGCCAGCGCCAGCAGAGCAATGGACGCTGAGAAAAACAGGAGGGTGTCATGAGGACCAAGCAGCGGAAGCCGCCCCATCGCAAGGCCACGCATACCGACATAGGTCAGTTCGGCTGCTAACCCCGCAAATAGGAACACCCTACTGAATGAACCAAATAAAAACAAACATATGGAAGAGATCAGAAGTAATTTCATGTGGTTTATGACGAATAATCATTAGGGACATCCATTCATATGAGGACAAGCTGTCTCAATAAGCTGCCTTTTAATGGGTGTCCCTTTAGTGATCCTCTCTATGTTACTTTCCCTGTTTAAATAATTCCTTGTAAGGCCACCCGGCGATGCCGTCATCAAGTATCTGGAGACGGCTCTCGGCAACACCCTGCGACAGCAGATATTCATAGCTGTTTATTGCGCCGCTCTTACCGCGCGGGCAGATGATAATCACCGGGTCTGTAGAGGCATTGATCGTAACCAATACCTTGTCCAGCCTATGTTTTTCATCCGCCGTTTTTGCGGGAAAAGCGTTAGTTTCAATAGATCCCGGCAGATGTTGCTGTGCAAAATCTTTAGCCGGCTGAATATCGACAATAATCATCGGAGCTTTCTTTTCAAACGCCTGCTTCAGCTCCTGTGGTTCAATGTAGTTTGCCGCCATCGCGCCTGAAACTGTTACCAACAGCGTTACAATTACCCACAAAATCCTTTTCGTTCCATTCATAGACATTCTCCTAGTTTGACTATTACACTTCTGTACTGAAATATCCATTAATACACTGAATCAAGACCATTGTAAAAATAGAATTAGTTATTGAGTAGCTGTCCACTGAATCTATTAAACTCCTTGAACTTATCTCCATTCAAAAGTACATTGATAATCGGAGGTATTTCCCATGCGTTATTCTATAAACTATCTTGTTCTAACTCTAGCCATTTCGCTACTGGCTGGCTGCGCCTTTGTAAACGTCCCGCTGATTCCGGCGCCCGCCCCATTGGAGGAGCAGATTATCGAAGGGAATGGTACAAAAAAAATTCTGCTGCTTGATATTAGCGGTACTATATCTGAGCAACAAAAATCGGGTGGCCTTCTGGGTCATTCAACCCCATCCATGATTTCCATGATACGTGAATCTCTGCACAAGGCTGAAAAAGATAAAAATCTGGCCGGAATCATCCTGCGTATCGATTCACCCGGTGGCACCGTAACGGCCAGTGACATTATTCACCACGATATCAGCGAATTCAAAAAACGCACTAAAATCCCGGTGCTGGCCTGCATCATGAGTACCGGAACGTCTGGCGCCTACTATATAGCAGCTGCTGCTGACCGCATCACTGCCCACCCCACTGCAATAACCGGCAGCATCGGTGTCATTATGATGAAGTTCAACGTCGAAGGCCTGATGGGTAAGATTGGCGTAGAAGAGCAGACCATCAAGTCCGGTGACAAAAAGGACATAATGTCTCCATTCCGCAAGGCAACAGCGGAGGAGGTCAAGTTGGGTCAGGAGATTATCGATCAACTGTACGGAAGGTTTTTGGATATTGTTATGGCTCGCCACGGTAATACCCTGTCACGCGACGAACTGCGGAAAGTTGCCGATGGTCGCATCTACACAGCCGGACAGGCTCTTCAGGCCAAATTGATTGACGGCACCGGGTATCTGGATGATGTCATAAAAGAAATGCGGGCCAGTATTAGTGACGAGAAGGCACAGGTTGTCACCTACTACCGCGCCGGCAATTACAAGGGTAGTATTTACGCCGGTGGCGCTGAGAAGGAAGGGTTTGCCGGGATGTTGGGTGGCAGCTTGGATGTGCTATCAGGCGGTGGTTATATGTATTTGTGGCGACCGTAAAACCAGAGATATAATGCAATTTCTCATAGTTTGAAATTGCATGGCACGGTGACATCGCTTTGTTGTACTCCGGTCACCAGTACGGCTAATTCTATTTCAGCGGATAATCGGACATCCTGACAAAGCGAAAGCCGCGCCGTTGCAGTTCCGGAACTGCCGCAATAAGCCCTTCCCCTGTTCCAGCTTCTGGGTGATTCATATGCAGCAGGGCAATATCGCCAGATACGGCTTTCAAAAGTGCCGTTTTAACCTGAGAAGCGCTCCAGGTCGCCCCGGCATCCCCCAGAAGCGAATATCCGGCGACTTCATGACCAAGCCCCTGTGATATCTGTACGGCAATTTCGTCATAATATGCCGTACCGGAACGATATAGCTTTGGACGCATTCCGCTGATCAATTCAATCTTGCGAGCGTTCAATTCGATTTCCTCCACCACCTCGGCCACGCTCTGTGTACCGGCTATGCCATAAACAGACCGACCGTTTATCGAGGCCGGTTTGTGACGTATACCGTGGTTGGCTATCTCAAAAAGCGGATTAGCGGCCAACTTGCGAAAAAGTTCAGGGTTGGCATCGATCCAGCGGCCGTTGATAAAAAGCGTAGCCGGAATCTGCTGGCGGATCAAAAAGTCTATCAAGCGAGAATCCACACCCTTTCCTTTGGCGCTGCCGCAGGCGTCAAGAGTCAAGGCAATTACCATCTCATCCGTATCCAGCCGCGTTCGCACTCCAGTCACCTGTTCGCCCCACTTGGCCGGCACGGCTCCAGCATAACGGGAGGAATTGAGCTCCTTCAGGGTTTCTATTGATGTTGGAGTTGATGCGGCAAAGCCGAGAGAGGCAAATGTAAGGGCAATGGCAAAAAATGTTACAAAAATTCTGTTCATAATACACATCCCAGGTCGAGTACGCTTAACAAAAACATTACAACCAATTGCTACGTATTCTTCTGTATATTGCGTTCGGATGCAACCAGAAAACATTCCAGCTTGACATGAAAAAATATAGAGGTAGTCTGTTACGACTTTCGTTCAAGTAAAACAGGAGTATCAACGTGTCACGACGCTTACCAAAAATGCTCTACGCCGATCATAAAGGAAACATCTTCGACCATCCAGATTTATGCATGGCCGGGATGAGTGGAAATGTACCAACCCTGCCGAAAGATATTGAATTGATACCGCTTCCTGAAGACAGCAAGCTTTTTACAATGCCTTCTATGCCCCCCATCGCCTGGGATCAGCGTAAAAAAGCCTTCATCACAGTTGACACCTTGCGGGAGGGAAAGAGGAGTCAACGTATTCAGGCCGTTTCTGCCTTTATGGCTCCAGGCTATCTACGGACACTGCTGCCGGCATGCGATTATTCCCATAAAAATGAATTACTGCCTCTTTGGTCCTATACTGCCGTGGGATGGGACGAGGAGCGCAACTGCTTTGTCGTGACTGCTACAAAAGTGGATAAAAACAGTAACTGGAATCCAGTTAATTACGACGATCGCACCCTCGATCCACTGGTGAGGGAGATGCTGAAGCAGATGCCGGATAACCGCCTACTGGAGCAATTATCGCGCTGCGCCGTAGATTACCACTGTTTTGCTGCCAAAAATTTATTCTATCGCCGCTGGGAAGCTCCTTTGCCAACCTCGCCAATCTGCAACTCGGCCTGCCTTGGATGTATCAGCCTGCAGGCGTCGGAATGCTGTCCCTCTAATCATGATCGCATCAGTTTTGTCCCGACGCCGGAAGAGCTGTGCGAGATTGCCCTGCCTCATCTGGAACAGGCGGATGAGGCGATAGTGTCCTATGGTCAGGGATGTGAAGGGGATCCTATATTACAAGCCGATACAATTACGAAAGCAACCCTTCGCATGAAAAAAGAGAGTTTGCGCGGCACAGTTAATTTTAACTCGAACGGCTCTATACCTGAACGGGTGAAGCAGCTATGCGACGTAGGGATGGATTCCTTCCGCTTTTCGCTCAATTCAGTGCGCGAAGAATCCTACAATCGTTATTACCGCCCCAAGGGATATCAGTTTAGCGACGTACTCCAGTCTGTTAATATTGCAAAACAGGCTGGTCGTTTCACATCAATTAACTATCTTGTTTCGCCTGGAGTTTCAGATGCTCCGGAAGAGGTCGATGCTCTGATGAAATTCGTAGCTGCGACCGGCATCGACATGATCCAGATGCGCAATCTATCGATTGACCCGGACTATTACAACCGCGAAATGGGTGTACATGGCAAAGGAATCGGCATGTACCATCTGCTGCAGCGGCTGAAAAAAGAGTTCCCACGCCTGCAATTTGGTTACTACAACAGAACGAAGGAAAACTTCTACCCAGAAGGTTATGAGACTGGCTGGCCGATTAGCAAGTAAATAGAGCTACTGCAGGGGCAGTTCCATCTCCATAACTAAGCCAATGCCCGGCGCATTGAAGGCTCGCAGACTGCCTCCATGCAAGCGCACAGCAAGATCAGAAATCGCCAGGCCAACACCAGTCCCGCCACTCTGACGTTCTCTGGAGTCGCTGACACGATAAAATGGGCGAAATCTGTCATAAAGCTCCGATTCTGGAACGCCCGGACCTTGATCTCTTACTTCGATGTGCGCCCAGCTACGATCTCCGATTTCTTTTTTTCGCAGTGAAATCTCTACAGCAGTTCCTGCCGCAGTGTGACGTGTCCTGTCAACCGTAGACATTCCAAACTCAAGCGACTTGCCTTTGGTTATTGTAATTTATTGAAAAGATTGCTGGCGCTACATAACCAAGTCGGGAGTGCCGTCTTTGGCGGTTGTAAAATATTTCAATGTATTCCTGGATAGAAGCTTTTGCTTCATCTCGTGTTTCATAACGGCAATGATGTACAAGTTCATTTTTGAGGCTACCCCAGAAGCTTTCCATCGGTGCATTGTCGTAACAGTTTCCTTTACGCGACATGGACGCCTTCATTTTGAACTGCTTCAGAAGTTTGCGGTAATTGTTAGCACAGTATTGACTGCCACGATCGGATTGATGAATCAACCCTGCATCAGGTCGTTTTTGCTGTACCGCTCGAATAAGAGCCTTGCCTGTTAACTCCTCCTGTGTCATTCGTTTCGACATAGCGTAACCGACTATTTCGCAGGTAAAAACAGCCTTCACACCGGCCAGGTAAAGCCAGCCTTCCCCGGTTAGTATATAGGTGATATCGTTAACCCATACTTCGTTTGGGGCGCTTGGTGAAAAAGTTTGGTCCAGAAGGTTCTCTGCCACAGGCAGGTTGTGATTCGAGTTGGTTAGTTGTTTTAAATTTGCGCTTTTGCCGGCAGCGCAGTCCCAATTCTCGGCGTAAACGGGCGATGCAATCACGACCGACAATAAAACCATTTGCTGTAAGTTCTGGTTGTAACCGTTTTGCACTGTAACTTTCACGAGTACGCGTATGGGCTATTTTAATTGCAATCTTGAGGCGTTCATCCTCTTGAGTACGCCGAGACGGTTTTCTATGTAACCACGCAGAAAAAACGCTTCGTGAGACCTTGAGCATATGGCTCAGGGTTACAGCAGTGTAGCGGAGTCGCCATTTCTTCATGAACACGTACCGGGTAGCGACTCCATGGCAAAGTACACCGTTGCCTTTTTTAAGATATTACGCTCCATACGGGTTTCTGCCAACTCCTTACGTAACTTGGAGTTTTCGGCTAAAAGCTCAGACGTTGAGCGTGATCCGGGTGCTGATGGTTTTGAGGAAGATCTGGCAGCTGCCATCCAGCTGGCCAGCGTTCCTTCATGGATGCCTAATCGTTTCGATGCAACCAGCTGTGATAGTTTTTGTTCTAATACGAGGTTAACGGCTTCAGACTTAAATTCCGGTGTGTAACGTTGTTGAATGCTCATGGCGTCCTCCCACCGGGTAATTTAGCAAGTGGAAGTGTCCGTTGTCATCAGGATACGTCTCAGCTACTCTATTCCATAATTCGGCTTGTGTAGGTATCGAGTCCCAAGAGTTAGCCAATTTATTTGAGATTGGAACTGCCGGCAATAAGTTTGTTAAATGTGGCAACTGCATCAGCGACTAGTTCTTCCGGCTTGAGAACTGCCTGTTCTTGCTGTGTTAGTAATGGTGGGCTTTGTGAAGGTGAGACCACTTGCTGTGTCTCTTGCATTGCAGATTTGGCTGGAGCAATATCAGGAGTTTGATAATTCCTGGATTGTGACTGAACTGCCATTATAATACGTTCACCGTCAGCTAGTAATTCAGCGGAGTTACTGTACACCGTAACCAGAATTCCCGAACCAAAGACGGTGTCACTCGGCTTAAACAACTTCTCCTGATTAGTAATATTGTTACGGATTAAAGCAAGATTGTAATCACCCTGCACTGTGCCGATAAGTGAAACATTCTTTGTTATTGGAGAAGTGGCTTTTTTAGGCTGTGGCGTAGTTTCTTTTGTACTTACAGAAGATAATGTCTGTATTTGTTCTGTTTTCGGTTCAAAAGGAGGTATTATAGCGTGAGGCATCGGCAGAAAGGAATCATCAGTTGAAGCAGATTGATCATTCTGAGCTACATATCGAACCAATAAAACACTCGTTAACAGCAAAGTGAAAACAATACTTACCATGCTAATTCTGCTCATTTTATAAATACAACTCGGCAAAAACAAAACGCGGGCCATCATTTAGAGATTGGCATTAATAAGCGAAAGAAGATTTTTCACGTTCTCGGCACCGAAATGAACCTTGCCATTTTGGAAAATTATCGTTGGTGTCATAGATATGCCGTTTTTTGCACCAAAAGCCATATTATCATCAACATCTTTTGAGGAGCACGCGGCAGGAGGTATTGGCTTACCTTCCAGTGAGTCTTCAAGCATTTTGAGTGAGCTTGTGCAATTAATCGATTTTGCCCTTGCATACGAATCTTTCATACCCTTTAAAGGGAATAAAATGATGTGAAAGGCAATGTTGGAATGTTTTTTTACGATTTGTTTCAATACAGTATGCAGTTTTGCACAAGCCGGACAGGAAGGGTCTGTAAGAATATATACTATTGTTGAAGCCGTGTTTGACCCCAGCAACAACGTTTTTTTAAGTTTAATTTCCGCAATGTTAATTTGTGTCGCATTTTCAATGGCAACTTTTGTCAGGTCACGTTTCCCTTTGATATCTATTACAGGTCCCATCATTAGATTAGTCTTTTCGAAATCAAGATAATAAACCTCCTTAGTGGTATCACGCAGGGTCATAATTTGCCATAGTCCCTTAATCGGCGACATCCTGATATCTGTTATCTTAATATCACCTTGTCCTTGAAGCGCCTTACGTGCCTCGGTTTCAGTGATTTTATGGCACTGCTTACAGTCGTGCCCGCAGCCATCAATTGCAAACGACTGAAAGGGAATTAAAATAGAGATAATAATAAAAATAAAGTTGCGCAATGAGAACCCTGAATCAAATTCAATCAGTTAAATATGGAAAAAGGCTTGTTAGATATCAAGCCTTATCCATCCAGAAATATTTTTCTTAATTACAGGCGTTGACCAAGGAAGTTGCAGCACTGGTACAATTGCCAGCACTACTGCAGTTATAGCGAAGGCCTGAGCTAGTTTTGTAATATGCATACCCAGAATTTGCACACGCATATTCTGTCCCGCATTTTGCAGTGGAAGTCATTGCCGTACAAACGTCTCCGCTAACTGCACTGGCAGTATCTGTTAGACCACACCCGGCGGCAATCAAAGACGTTAATCCCAGCAAGCCGATAAAAAGTTTTGTTCTCATGTAATTCCCCCCATATTTATGTTATTCTTCATATATGCAAGCTAATACAGTTAAATAGGGATGTCAATAGAATATTGTTTCATTATATCAATACTTCATGTTGTGATACAATTTTTTATTCTCGCAACAACTGGTCGTAAAAAACTGGTTCTGCAGATTGAAGATAAGTTTTCCATAAGAGAATACTGAGAATACGCGAAAAACAAAAAGAGGTCATTTTCCACATTGGAAAGGACCTCTTAATTTGGCGGATATATTCATACTGGACAGCTACAAGCTTGGCTTAGAAAACAGTTACAATCCCATTAGGTGTGGGATGTTCTTCATATTTGAAAACAATTCCAACTGTAAATTTCACTTCTTCTTGACGTCCCCCTTGCCATCCCCTGTCCCTGCTACCGGTTCGGCTATGCTGTCAGCAATTGCCGACAGAATTGTGTTCAACCCTTTTTGTAAAGCGCTATCAGATATACTGGATATTCCTGTCCACACTGCCTTGCCACTCTTAACGTCAAGTATTTTAGCGGTTAAATTCACCCTGGCAACCGGCAGCGCAAGTGTCTGTGACTTAGAACTGGATTCCATTTCCCATTCCTGAACTGTTTTTACAGGTTGGACAAGTGGAATGTTCTCTGACTTGAAATAGGCCATATATGAATCATATTCCTTCTGGTAACGTTCCTTCTCTTTTTCGGGTATGAATGGAGTGAGAATAACGTTTTCATTGTCAGATATGTATTCGTTAATTGTACCTATCATAAAATACTGCGTCTTTAACGGTTCACTCAGATCCTTAATAAGTTCTATTCCGGACGAAGATTTTTTTTCTGCAGGAACAGCGGCCTTCAAGTCCACAATAGCCTTTTCGATAACTTCACGTTCAAGTACAACAAATCCCTTTCTTTGTAGCTTCAGGATGAGTAAATCCGCCACCAGACCACCGGCTTCCTGATTACTCTTCTCCTTGAAATTCATCACAGCAAGTGGGATTCCTGTTGAAAAATCGACGTCCGGACTCTTGTAGGCATCCAGAGAGACAGGTTTAAGTGCAGCGTTTTTTTTATCGGGATACTCGAATTTTGGCGGATCTGGTGGTAGAGGCAGTGGCTCAAGTTCGAAATTAATTTGTCGATTTTCCTCACTTTGTTCGCTGGCAATAATCTTTGGCCGATATCCCTTCAGCATTGCCCTGTACATCCCCTTTTCCCAGAAAGGCTTCTGTTCCGATGCGGCATCAGTTTTTGATTCAGAATAAGGGGCGGGGCCAAGTTCCTTAGAAATATCGTTTTTATCTTTTCCAAACAAAATTGTCGCTCCAGGCGGGTTAGAATTAACTTTGAGTCGAATTGTCGTTATCGGCTTCAACTCAAAGTCCCATTTAATGTCGACAGGTTTTTCCTGGTTGGGTACAAAATGTGTCGATGACTTAAACCCTTCCTTTTCAACCCGATAAAATCCACCAGCGGGTGTTTTATTGCCGTCTTTAATGACATCTTTAAAAGGTGTACTCCCGATTTTCACGCCGGCATCGTCTTCTTTTAATGAGTAAAAGAGGGCAGCTCCGCTCGGACTAGAGCTGAATTCGCGGTTTACCGGATCACTTCCCATTCCTAAAAAAGCGGCTTGCGCCTGCATAGAACAGAAAGTACATAGCGCGATTGCCAAACATATTGAGCGGCTGGAAATCCATTTAGTCATAACTACTCCCTGGTCATCGAAGATTACACTCACTTGATAATGTCAACAGACTCTAAATATTCCCTAACCTTTTTCAGTTCTGTAGCATACGTAGAGCTGTCAGCTGGTATGGCATATACAAAATTCATATAATTTTCAACGGCCTGTACCCTGTCTGTCGCAGAATCAGACCTTTTTGCGGCAATAAGATACTTTCGCGCATACTTATGCATGGTCTCAGCCAGTGTACCGGAGATCTGATCGGTAGCCTTCAAAATGAGTGCTGTTTTTAGTTCATCGTCTGAATCAAATGGCAACGGCTTGTCTTCAATGCCGATTTCCGGATTCGGATTGTCGATGGAATCAGCCGCAAACTCCACCTGAGCGGGAATAGACTCTTCTGCAATTAGCTCACTCGACTGGCTATCCATCAGACGGAATGACACAGTCACTTCCGCTTTTTTCTTATGATGATTTACTTTGTAGCGCCAAGTGCTGTAAACAGGTTCTTCTACATATTCCGGTGTATTGGCAACATCCATGCCGGTATTTACATTAGTAACGGTACTTACTACTTTCCCGAGAAGGTCAAAGACCCCTCCAACCTGTGCTGCTGCACGCCTGGCGGCTTCAGCCGCCTGGTTGGCAAGACGCGCTTTTGCCACTGCTATGTCGTATTCAGGGTTTCTTTTTTGGCTTGTTCCTGACTGGTACTGCTTGGAAAGATTCTCTACATTTTTTGCAGTGGTTATTTTAAAGGTAACAATTTTGCCTGTCAAGACTGCGTTTACCCCGGGCAATGACTTTAGTAGGATGCTATTTTTACCATCGACTAGTTTTTCAACCGATATGTCATTGTCCTCTGCCAGTTTTTCGAGCGGTTTGTTATCAACTATTTTTACAACGTCTTTAGCAGCTGAGAGCAGTTTATTTCTCAAAGCGGCATACAATGCATTCGACAGTTCTGGATCACGGGAATACTCTTTAAGGGGCAGCAGAACAAGATTACAGGAAATTCGCTTTTTAATCTCGCGCTCCACTGCTTCCAGTCCTGCTTTTGCGTCCTTGTGGTCAGACTGCAGTGTAAGCGCTTTGGTATGCAGGAGAACTGCATTTCCGGAATTCCCTTTTTCTGCCTGATCTTTGCCACCTCTACAATAGACATCAGCCAGTGCATTACGAGCTTCCAATTGCTCAGGATTATGCTGTAAAGCCCCTTTAAAAAGCCTGATTGCTTCAACGCTATTATTCTGTTTAAACGCCAGCACTCCTTGCAAATAATGCTCTTTTCCAGCGGCTATTTCTGCCTGAGCAAGCCGAAGTTTATCAGAAACGGCAGAGTGAGCCGGGTCCATGCTCAGGACTTTAACAAATTCTGCAACGGCATCCGCCCACTTTTTCTTTTCAAACAGTAACATTGCTGCAACATAAATTTCTTCAGCCCGCCTGATTTCCTGGAGGGCAATGCCTAACTGCTCTTGAGCCTGATTCTGAACTGTGGCAGTACCGGATACCTGCTGAAAGAGTACTACTGCGTTTCGCCAATCCTTTTTAGCAGCTAATGCCAGCCCTTCCTGATAATTATCAGCCGCTGACATTATATTTTCTGCTTTAATGTTAAGAGCTTGTTCAAGTGCCAGCCGGGCTTTTTTGTTATCCGGGTCAACGGACAGAGATGCCTTGAAAGCACTGACAGCATCATCAAGCTGCTTATTCGTCACACAATCAGCACCTTTTTTGTAATGAAACTTTGCACACTCTTTCTTTGCATACTGCAAGTTAGTTTTGAATGTCTGATCCTTGGCACGCTCTGGAGATAATTCCATGGCCTTAGCATAGTGAGTGATGGCCTCACAGAAGTTGTTATTCACGATACACTTATCGCCATTCATAACGCTGTCTCTGGCTTCGTGAGCACAGCCTGTAAAGATTAGACATATTAATATTATAATCAAGTGCAGATTGGTCTTTCTCATTTTCAGTGTCCCGTTATGCTGGCTCCATATATGTGACAGGCTCCGTTAGTTATAACACACTTTTGAAAAATTCAGAGACGATTTAAGGAAGATAAAAAAATAGTAAGCATAGCTATTCATAACCCGTCATTTCCAAAATTGAAACATTTGCAAAATGTGGTAGAATTCATAAGCATCTTGAAAATAAGGGGTCGGATCAGAATAGAGCTTCGACTCAGCACCTGAGAATATTCTTAAATACACGTGACGCATTCTGTTATTTATGATAATCAGCTCGTGGAAATAACACTGATGAATCTGAGCCAAGGAGGCTTACATGACTAAAGACACAATACTGATTGTGGATGATGAACCGTCTGTACTTTCATCCATTTATCGGGCACTGCGCAGTGAAAAGTGGGACGTCCTCACTGAATTAAGCGGTGAGCAGGCTCTTGTGCGTATGGGCGAACAACCCATTAAAGTGGTAATATCTGATGAGAGAATGGCAAAGATGCAGGGTTCGGAATTTCTTTCTCTGGCTAGGACGTTATATCCAAAGAGCGTCCGCATACTTCTCACAGGACACGCGTCTCTGGAATCGGCCATTAATGTGATCAATAACGGTGAAGTATTCCGTTTCCTGACTAAACCATGGAACGACGAAAACCTGAAACAGGTTATCAGGGATGCACTGCACAAGTATGATCGGGAACAGTTAGTCCTTAACGCCCTAAAAACCCTGGAAAGCCGGCCAGAACTGCTGAACCATATTGAGAGCAAATATCCCGGCATCATTCAATACGTACTCGATAAACAGTGTGCCGAACTTCTAACCGCTCTTAGTGATGATGAACTTGAGGAAGTTCTACGCATTTTGGGAACTGAATGACACTGGAGACATGACAATGAGCAGGCATGGTCAAATCATTACGACAGAAAACGCTGATATCATGGAGCAGTACGCAGTAATCATAGTAGATGACGAACCGTATATTCTCCAGTCAATGCAGCGGGTTTTCAGAGCAGAACCATATCCTATGCTTGTTGCAAACACAGGTGCTGAGGCGCTGCAGCTGCTTGCTGAAACGCCTACTGTTGCTGTTATTATTTCCGATCAACTCATGCCTGACATGAATGGGACGGATTTCCTTACCCGTTCGAGAGCTGTGGCGCCAGACGCATTCAGAATGTTGCTCACCGGTGAGTCGAATATTGAGGCGACAATAGCGGCAATGAATAAAGGTGGAGCAACCTACTATATAAGCAAACCCTGGGAGGAAGAGGAACTGCTTCAGATTGTGAGGCATGGAATCATGCAATATCATCTGCTACTGGAAAACCGCCGACATTCCGAAATCATCAACGAGCAGAACATACAATTGCTGGAGTCACTGAACCGCCTCACAGAACAAAATACAGAACTTGAGCGCTTGGCATCAACTGATGTTCTTACCGGGCTAACCAACCGTCGCAGAATGTTCGAATATCTTGAAAAAGAAGTCAGCCGCATCCGAAGATACGGCGGAACTATGTCAATTATCATGTTTGACATTGACCACTTTAAGCTCGTCAATGACGCATGGGGGCATTCTGTTGGAGACACGGTTCTGCAGGAAGTTGCCCGTGAATCTAAATCTGTTCTGCGTAAAGCAGATATTGCGGCGCGGTGTGGTGGGGAGGAGTTTGTCATACTTTTACCGGAGACTGAACTGGCCGGGGCGGTAAAAATAGCGAACAGGCTACGCCAACAGGTTGCCGATATGGTTGTTCTTCAGGAGCATGCCGCCCCAATATCGGTGACTATCAGTATCGGAGTTGCCATGATTGGCCCGAATGCGGCCAGTGTTGATTTATTAATCCGCGCGGATAAAGCCATGTACCTGGCGAAAAAAAATGGCCGCAACCGTGTAGAAACAGCCGATATGATGCTATTCCAGGAAACGGAATGAGCAACTTGTCAACTTCCAAAAAGCTTGCCATAGCAGCTACGCTTGCGGCCATGGGCTTTGCAGGAAACTACCTGGCGCTTCCGGTCGCGTACAACGTGGAGTTCATCTTCGGCAGTATTTTCAGCATCATAGCAATCGGACTTCTGGGCCCTTGGTGGGGTGCCATGGTGTCAATTGCCTCGTCGACGTACACCTGTATCCTCTGGGATCACCCTTATGCCCTGATAATCTTTACCCTGGAGGCTGCCTGGATCGGCTTCGCACTTAAGCGTGGCAGGTTGAATATTGTGCTGATAGACGCTGTTTTCTGGCTCGGCATCGGCTCACTCCTGGTCACAGTCTTATATGGCGGGGTAATGGGACTGAATCAGCAGGGGACCATAATTGTTATTTTGAAACAGTCCCTTAACGGTCTTTTCAACTCACTTGTAGCCAGCATCCTGCTTGATCACACCCACCTCCGCAGGCTGGTTCAAAAAGGAACTGTTAAAACCACCACATACAAACGTCTAATATTCCACGCAATTTGCACATTCCTAATGCTTCCTGCATTTTCCTTAATGTTGTATCACAATCACAAGGACATAGCTGGACTCGAAGAACAGGCTTCGGCAAGAGTTGCCGCTGAAACAACAGAAATCACTGGAGAACTTTCCGAATGGCTTGAAATACATTTAAAAGTGTCCAGTGCAATCGCCGAACTGGGGGGTAAATACGGATTAAAGCCATCAGTGCAACTGCAGGAGGAACTTGGAAGACTCAACAACCTGTTCCCGGATTTTCACAACTTATTCCTGGCCAATGAAAAAGGGACTGCAGTAGCCTTTTATCCGGCGCACAATGAACGGGGTGAATCAACTATCGGACTAAATTTTGCTGATAGACTTTATTTCGGACTATTGGCTGAAACTGGGCAACCGCTGATTTCTGACGTTTTTATTGGGCACGGAGGAGTATTAGAGCCTACCTTTTCCATTGCTACCCCAGTGCTTAAAAACGGCAGGATATCGCATTTTGGCATTGGGATGATTAATCTTGGAAATCTGATTACTAAACTTGAAAATCATGCCCGCAAAAAGGACATGGTGTTCACTCTGTTGGACAGCAAAGATAATGTGATTGTGTCCAATGATCCATACCGAAAATCTCTTAAAAAACTGCCGGCACAGAAAACCGGAAAGACCATTGCAGTTTCCCCTGGTGTTTTCATGCGGATTCCCGGATCTGATAAAAACACCGGGGTGAATCAGGTATGGAACGGAGCATATTATTTTTCCAGCACACCTATTGCCGGGACTAAATGGTTACTACAAACAGAATATTCTGTAGCGCCGATGCAACAGATGCTTTACAAATCGGCGATTAGTGGGCTAGGAACGGTCGCCTGCCTCTTCCTGCTGATGATCAGCATTGCATCCGCTATCAGTAATTATCTCACCAAACCGCTGATATCACTTGCCAGTATTTCCGCTGACATCCCTGCTAAAATTGATAACAGCGAAGAACTTGCATGGCCGCAGTCAAGCATTACTGAAGTAGCTATGCTTGTGGGTAATTTCAGGGAGACATCTGCGGCACTCGGAAGCAGGATTCTGAGTCTAAACAGCAGCCTTTCTCTTGCTGCGGATTCTGCCGGGATTGGCATTTGGGAATGGTTAGTGCCAGAGGACCAACTTATATGGGATACACAGATGTATATTCTTTACGGGGTCGTAACCGGAGCTTTTGAAACGTGGAAAAAGGCAGTTCACCCTGAGGATGCGGAACATTACTGGAATGCGGTTGCACAGACGCTTATCGACGACAATGTGTTAGACACCGAGTTTCGGGTCATCTGGCCAACCGGGGAAATTCGCTATATCAAGACTAATGCGCTCGTGATCCGTGATGACGGCGGAAAACCGCTAAAAATGATTGGCATAAACTGGGATATTACGGATCAAAAACACGCCGAAATGGCGTTGTTTGCCGCTAAAATGGCGGCTGAAGCAGCCATGCAGTCAAAAAGTGAATCGTTGATCCTGCTTGAGCAGGAGATGGCCGAGCGTTTGAGGGCGGAAGAAGAGCTTCGACTAAATGCAGCTTTACTCGAAATGGAAATTTCGATTCGTCAGCGAGCCGAAGAAGCATTGCAGATGAAGCAGGGACAGCTTATCGCCTTGAATGCCTCACTGGAGAGCCGTGTTCAAGACGCCCTGCTTAAAAACCGGGAAAAAGATAACAGACTCTTGCAGCAGGACAAACTGGCTTCAATCGGACAATTGGCTGCCGGTGTAGCTCATGAGATCAATAATCCCATGGGTTTTATTATGAGCAATCTGATTACGTTAAAGGGCTACGTCGAGAACCTGGGCCAGTTTACTTCACTGCTCAAGACAATAATAGCCAAAGATTGCACCGAGGAAGAGCAGCAAATGGTGAGTGAAGTGTCCGAAAAAATGGATATCACTTTCATCCTTCAAGATCTCGGGGCATTAATAGCTGAATCATCCGAAGGTGCCGAACGAGTCAAACGTATAGTTGCCGACCTGAAAGATTTTGCCCGGACTGAGGAAAAGGACTTCAAGCCGGTGGATCTTAATCACTGTGTCGAAAGCACCTTGAATATGCTGCGTAATGAAATAAAATATGTAGCCGATGTTGAGCTCAAACTGGGAGAACTTCCGCAGGTTATCTGTTCCTCCAGCCAGATCAACCAAGTCATTGCCAACCTGCTGGTTAATGCGGTCCACGCCATAGATAAGCACGGGACCATTGTCGTTACAACTCGGCTTGACGGTGAACAGGCCATACTCGAGATAAGCGATACCGGACGTGGTATGACAGAAGAGCTCCGCAAACGAATTTTTGAACCATTCTTTACGACGAAAGAAGTCGGAAAAGGTACCGGTCTGGGGTTGACCATCAGCTATGATATTATAAAAAAACATGGCGGCAAGATAACAGTAGAAAGCGACCCTGGAAAAGGAACGGTTTTCACCGTACGGCTACCTGTCACCGGCCCGAAAAAACCGCAGGTATAGGTTCAATGAGTTTTCAAAATTCGTTTTTTCATAGCTTCACCACTGTGTTGTCAGCGGCCCGATAAACCAGAGGTCAAAACGATTGTACCAGTGATTTTCATGATTAGCTTACCTGCAAAAAGATCTACACCGCCCCAAAAACATGTTTAATCCTGTTTCCAGACCGAAAGGAAGTGTGCCGACATGGCGCAGAAAGATTATTACAAAACACTCGGGGTAGACAAAAAGGCCTCCTACAATGAGATCAGGAAGGCGTACCACAAGCTGGCGGTAAAACATCACCCTGACCATAATCCCGACGACAAAACGGCAGACCATGTCTTCAAGGAGATCAATGAAGCCTACGAGGTGCTATCCGACTCTGAAAAAAGAAGAGAGTATGATACTTTTGGTTCCAGTCGTTCTAACAGACAGCGCCGTCAGGAGGATATTTTCCGTACCTTCAACGCTGGCGGGAATTACGACAGCGGCGGACATGATGTTTTTCGCAGCGGACAGCAAAAGGGAAGCGACCTGGAATTGGAAACCGACGTCAGCTTCCGTGACGCCGTGCTCGGAGGCGAGCAAATTGTGGAATTTCGTCGCAACGGCAGGCGTGAAGAGATCAAAGTAATGATACCCGCTGGAGTGGATAACGGCAGCAGAGTCCGCATAACCGGAAAGGGCGCCAAGGGTATTGGAGGAGGTGATCCTGGCGACCTGATACTGACCTTGCACATTATGACTGACCCGATCTTTACACGTAACGGAGCGGATCTATTCGTCGACCGCTCAATTCCGATCACAGCCGCCCGCCTGGGTACGTCTTTGGATGTGCCAACCATGGTGGGGGACACACGCATCAAGGTGCCGGCCGGCATCCAATCCGGAACTAAGATCAGGCTAAAGGGTTGCGGCGTAAAAACAGCCGATGTAAACACACAAGGTGACCTCTATGTTAGAATCAACATACGTGAGCCGGAATTCCTGAATACCGTAGACATGAAGGATGATACAGACATCTTGTCGCAGTACTCGGTTATCATGGTCGACGATGAGCAGTATATCCTTCGGGCATTGCACAGAATCTTCCGACGTGAACCTTATAAGTTTCTGCGCGCTAATTCAGGTGCCGAAGGGCTACGATTGTTGGCTGTAACAACCGGTGTTGCAGTTATCGTATCAGACCAGCGCATGCCGTCAATGAACGGCTCCATGTTTCTGACTCTCTCCAAAGTACTGGCTCCCGAATCCATTAGAATGCTTTTTACCAGCTACTCAGATGTGGAATCTACCGTAGCAGCTATGAACGAGGGGGGCGCCACCCACTACATTAAAAAACCGTGGGACGATTCAGAGCTACTCCAGATAGTCAGGGATAGTGTCATACAGTACCATCTGCTTATGGAAAACCGCCGGCAGCAGGATATTATCAACCAGCAAAATGAGGAATTATCAAGTTGGAATCGCAACCTGAAGGATCGTGTACTTGCCCAGACGACCCTGATCAGAAAGCAGGTGGAAGAACAGCATGCTCAGAACCGCCGGCATCTTATCAACGTTCAGGGTGTAATTGAAACTTTGACGGTATTGGCCGAGCAAAGAGCCCCAACATCACGCATCCACGCCTTAAATACCGCTACATTATCAATTGCCATGGCGCAATCGCTTGGATTACCTGCTAACGATATAGAAACCATCCGGATCGCAGCACTGCTTCACGATATCGGAAAGAATGCCATATCTGACATTTCTCTTGTCACAGGTGGCGAGAACGACTTGAACGAAGAAGAGTGGGGAAAGTATTTCAAGCACCCTGTGCTTGGCCAGATCGCACTTGATTCAATTAGAGATCTGCAGCAAGTGGGCATGCTTATTCGTCACCACCATGAACGTTATGACGGCAGCGGATTTCCTGATGGCCTGTCCGGTGCAGCCATTCCTTTGGGAGCCGCAATCATTGCCATGGCGAACAGTTGTGATCGGGAAATAAAAATTCAGGTGGGTACTGGCGGAGTTGAACGTGCTTTAGAAAAGGTGACGGCTCTGTCCGGTACAGCATTTGCGCCACAACTCATTCCGCATCTGTCCAAGCCTGCGCACAAGTTGTACGACCGACAATTTGCAAATAATGATGATCAAGGTGAATCCAATTAGTCATCATACACTTTTAAAAAAAAATAAAACAGACTGTTTTTTTACTTTGGAAGTGATATATTTAGACCATGAAGAGGGAAGTAAATCTGGTTTGGAGGTATTTGTTATGGAAGATACTCCACCTGAGAATCACCGAAAACAGGAGTCAGTAGCGCTCCGTTTGCCTGAATCAGAGGTAAATTTACAAGGAGGGCGATTATAATCGCAGATACTCCGCCTGAAAGCAGGTCACATAATGTGGCAACATCACTCCGAGGGAAACAAGGATCGGAATTATCGTTGAAAACGGAATATGTTAAGTAAATATAAAAGAAGCCCACCGAGTATTTTGGTGGGCTTTTCATATATCTGTTGCCGGCGAACCGATAGTGGACTCGGCTCCGTTAGCCTTGGCTTTTCTCAAAAATTCCGGCAAAATCATCCTGAATTTCTTCAAAGGCTTTCAGTACTTTAGGATCAAAATGCTGCGGTAAGGTGCGGCCATCACCATTCAGCAGAATGTCACAGGCTTTGGCATGGTCATAAGCCGGTTTGTAGACCCTATTATTGCGGAGCGCGTCATACTGGTCAACCAGCATAACTATACGCCCCTCCAGAGCTGATTCTTCCCGCTTTAAACCATCCGGATATCCGCTCCCGTCCCAGCGTTCGTGATGAGTTGCAGCAATCACCGCCCCCATCTTTAGCATGCTGTGGGGTGATCCTTTTAGTATGCGTTCGCCAATAGTTGTGTGCTGTTTGATAATTGCGAATTCTTCTGCCGTCAAGGGACCAGGCTTCAGCAGGATAGAGTCTGGGATACCAATTTTACCGACGTCGTGCATCGCACTCGCCACAGATATATTACTCACAAAACTGTCGTCCATGTTCAGATGAATAGCCAGTCGGCGGGCGTACATACCGACCCGCGAAATATGAAGCCCGGTATCTTCATCACGAAGTTCAGCTGCAGCAGTCAATCGTTCGATAATTTCCCTGCTCATAAGTGTTATCTCGCCCAACGCCGCGTTTAGCTCTGCCGTTCTGACCTCTACAGTATGTTCCAACTCTGTCTTGTAGTTTTTTTCAATCTGAGTCAAACGCTTAAAGTTTACGCCCTTCTCAACCGTATGAACAAGGGCGGGAGGACGGTACGGTTTAATAATGAAATCAAAAGCTCCTTTCTGAATAGCCTTTACCGCAACATCCAGGTCGGCATAAGCAGTCATAAGAACTACGGGAGTTTCTTTATCAAGAAACCTGATTTTTTCCAACAGCTCAAGACCATCCATTATAGGCATATTTATATCTGTCAACACCAAATCAACCGGTTCCAGAACAAACTGCCTGACCGCTTCCTGCCCGTTTGAGAATGAGCGCACAAAGAATCCGAATTCCGTCAGCAGCGCAGTCACGCTCTCCAGAACAAAGCGATCGTCATCTACAACGAATATTTTACCGCCGCTGCTATCTTTCATTGTCAAGAACCTCACGAATCTTCATCAGCAATTCTTTGGGGGTGAAGGGCTTGGGCAGATAATTCATCCCCTCTTCCAATCCTCCCTGGCTTATAACCACGTCTTTTGCATACCCGCTGTAAAACAGTACGCGCATGTCCGGCCGGATACACTGTATCGCATCATAGACCTCACGACCGTTCATTTTCGGCATTATCACGTCAAGAAGCACCAAGCTGATAAGAGCACTATGTTCGCGGAATTTACCTACGGCATCTTCACCATCAACCGCCTCAATGACTGAGTAGCCAAACTCTTCCAGTATCTCTTTACCAAGAATCCGGGTTGTATCGTTATCTTCAGCCAGTAGTATACAATTTCCCTCTCTAATATCCTCCACCTTAATCGGTACATTTTCCTCAGAAACGGTAGGAATGGAATCCAGTAATGGCAAATAAATTTGAAATATCGTACCGAGACCGAGGCCGCTGTGGCAAATTATATAACCATTATGTTTTTTGATAATGCCATAGACAATTGAAAGACCTAGACCAGTTCCCTTGCCCATTTCTTTTGTAGTATAGAACGGCTCGAAGATATGCTTAACAATTTCTGATTCCATTCCATCGCCACTGTCGGTGCAAGTCAGAAGGGTGTATCTGCCAGGCGTACCGAATCCTCTGGCAAGAACAAAATCGTTGTCAAGGGAAACAGCTTCTGTTGATATGACGATTGCCCCCCCTTGTGGCATTGCGTCACGTGCGTTAGTAGCCAGATTCATAAGCACCTGTTCAATCTGGCCACTGTCCGCCATAATAGCTAATGCTTGCGGATAAAGGTTTATTTCCAGATGGATATCCTCACTGATCAACCGTAGCAATAGTTGATGTACCCGACTGATAACTTCATTAAGGTCGACAACTACCGGGTTTGATGCCTGTTTACGACTGAAGGCAAGCAGGCCCTGAGTAAGTGCGGCCCCACGCTCTGCGGTAGCAGCAATCTGCTCGGCGTTCTTTTTCAGAGAGCTGTCATCAGGCAGTTTAAGCTGCATAATGCTGGCATAACCGACAATAGCAGTCAGGATATTATTGAAGTCATGAGCTATACCGCCGGCCAGCTGGCCGATTGCATCCATCTTTTGTGCGTGCCGGAGTTGCCCCTCCAACTGTTTACGTTCGGTAATATCTTCCTTGATGGCAATAAAATGGGTGATGACAGAGTCGTGGTCCCGAATAGGTGCAATCATGGCCTGCTCCCAATACAGGTCGCCATCTTTTTTGCGGTTGTGGAACTCGCCTCGCCATTCGCCTCCGGCAAGAATAGTTTCCCATAACCGCCTGTATTCTTCGTTACCCGTTTCTCCCGTTTTAAGAACACTCGTTTTCTGGCCGATTGCCTCATCCATACTGTAGCCGGTTAACTTGGTAAAATACGGATTCACATATTCAATAATACCTGATGTATCGGTAATAACTATTGAAGCAGGGCTCTGCTCTACCGCAACCGAAAGCTTCCGCAGGTTTTCTTCGGCTCTTTTACGCTCTGTTAATTCACGCTGTGAATCTTCATTCAGTCTGGCATTATCAAGCGCCAGCGAGGCCAGTTCACCAAACTGAGCCAGGACTTCCATCTGCTGGTCATTAAAGACTACTCCCGTATCAATAAAAGCCAAACCAAGCACCCCGACAACTTTGTCACCGACTTTAAGCGGCACACCAGCCATGGCATGAAGAATATTTCGGTCTACATCGGGAAGACGCCCTTCCCAAAGATTGTAATCATCCACTTTTACCGGCTCTCCCAAAACCCATACACGTCCGGAAATGCCCTCTCCAGGCTTGACAGGATGATGAAGCAGCGAGTTGTAAATCCCGCTTTGGTAGACCATATCCAACTCGGTACCGGAATTATTTACCAAATACAAAAAACAGTGTTCCGTACCAACCAACTTCCCTGAACGGGTTACAATCGCCTGAAGAACACTGGTAACATCAAGCCGCCTGATTAGCCCCAGAGTCGTTTCGTGAAGTGCCTGTAGGTATTCATTCTGGCGATGAAGTTGCTGATCAGTGCGTTCGTGGCGTGCAATATCTTCCTCAAGGCGCATTTGCTGTTGGTCTGTCTCTCTGACAAGCTCATTAAAAGCATGCCCCAACGTCGCAATTTCATCACCCCCCTGCACCGGAAAAAGCCTGTCATCACCCTTAGTATCAGGAAGATGTTCCACATGGCTTGTAAGTTTGATAACAGGCCCGGTAAGGCGGTTAAGGTAGTGGCGCATAAACCAGAACATTGCCAATGAGAGAAAAGGCAGCGAAATTAAAAAGGCATTTCTGACTCGGTTAACTGGCAGATACGCTTCCATTAATGGAAAATTTGCACCAATGATCCACCCTTTAGACTTCAGGCGTTTGAAAGTTGTCAGCGTTTTTAGACCTCCGGAATCTTCCGTTTCTCCCGTACCTTCGAAACCCGCTATAGCCCGGTCAAGCAAGCGGTTGGCACCGGAAGGAATGTCATGTTTCATGATCCGGTTCAGATCCGGATGAACAATCATTGTTCTCTTCGTGTCAAAAAGAAACATATAGCCGGTTCGACCAATCTTGCGTTGGTTAATACCTCCCCAAAAATTGGCTTGAAGCAGATCAATACTGCCGCCAAGGACAGCAAGGACATTACCTTTTGCATCCAGGATCGGTGCGGTAAGCATGATGGCCGGGTGATGGTGAAGCTGCGATGAGATATAGGGATCAGACACATGAGGTTTTTTAGTAGCGAATGTTACCTTTAGATAGTCCCGGTAGGAAAAATCCTTACCAACTCGGGAAACCCCTAAAGGTAGTTCAGCTACAATATGCCCGCCGGCGTCAAACAGAAACATCCCGTTATCGAATAGCCATGTGGATTCTGTCCGATCCTTCAGAAATGCAAGTGCTTTAAGTGGATCAGAAACCAGGGCAGGTGTGATTTTACTGGCGAGGGAATGCAGCGGCTTTTGTGCTTCTGAAACTTTCTGATCTACTTCGTCTGCCAGATTAGAGACAATTTGAAGCTGCTGACTGGAGATGGATTCTTTTAAATTCTCCTGCAGAAGAAACTGAATTAAAAACAGCAGGGCGAACAATGCAACTGTTACCGCCAGCGGGAAGAACAGAGTCACCTTGGTTTTAATACTAATTTTAGGCATACATACCTGTGTCCTGCTGTAGTCAGTTGGCAAACAGTGGCATGACGATAACATAGTTTTATAAAATTAGTTATACCAAATATGACAGTAATAATTATTTCTCTAAACGTGATTTATGACTGTTTACAAAGGGGTGCATGGCTCTTTTTCGACAACTTTTCTTTGGACAAGCGCCGACCCATCAAGTATTATGTCACGATTTTACAAGTAAAAAAGGAGCATCTTATTGGACAAGCTCATTATCAATGGCGGAAAAAAACTTAAGGGCGACGTTACCGTTAGTGGCTCTAAGAACGCCTCGCTCCCTATTTTTGTTGCAACTATTCTGGCTCCTGGAATTAACCAGATCTGCAACGTACCGTTTCTGCGAGACATCAATACCACTATTAAAGTCTTAGAGTCACTTGGAGCACAAGTCGAAGGCAATGGCAATATTGTCAAGATAGACACCACCAATATCAACAGTCATGAAGCGACTTATGATCTGGTAAAAACCATGCGCGCTTCAGTACTGGTACTGGGACCACTTTTAGCCCGATTCGGCAAGGCGCGTGTTTCACTGCCTGGTGGATGCGCCATCGGCGCACGCCCTATCAACCTCCATCTTAAGGGATTGCAGGCACTCGGTGCTGAAATAACACTTGAACATGGCTATGTCGAAGCAAGGTGCAGACAGCTGAAAGGTGCCCGCATCAATTTCGATATTTCAACTGTCGGTGGGACCGAGCATCTGATGATGGCCGCTGCAACCGCTAAAGGTGAAACCCTGTTAGAAAATGCTGCGCGAGAGCCTGAAATAGTTGATCTGGCGCTGTATCTTAACCGCATGGGAGCACGGATCGAAGGGGCAGGCACTGACACTATCAGAATTCAGGGCGTTTCAGAGCTTGCCGCAGCAGATTACGAAGTTATGCCTGACAGGATTGAGGCAGGCACGTTCATGATCGCTGCTGCAATGACTGGTGGCGACATCCGTATCCACCGTATGAAACTCGAGCATCTGGACGCGCTTGCTTTCAAAATGCAGGATGCCGGAGTAGAGATTACCAGTCGCGATGGCATTGTAAGAGTTAAAGGACCGCGACGGGTCAAGAGCGTCAACATCAAAACTCGTCCATACCCAGGCTTTCCCACAGATATGCAGGCTCAGTTTATGGCCATGATGTGTGTAGCAGAGGGAGCCAGCGTCATCTCGGAAAACATCTTCGAAAACCGTTTCATGCACGTATCAGAACTGCAGCGTTTCGGTGCTGACATAACGGTTGAAGGTAGTACCGCAACGGTAAAAGGGGTAAAGAAACTGTCAGGTGCTCCGGTCATGGCCACAGATCTGCGGGCCTCTGCCTCCCTTATACTGGCTGGACTGACTGCTGAAGGCACTACCGAAGTTACCCGAATTTATCACCTAGATCGAGGTTATGAGTCAATTGAGAAAAAATTTGCCGCACTCGGAGCGGATATAGTGAGAGTCAAAGAATGAGTGATTGGATTACCATAGCGATTCCAAAAGGTCGTATCCTGGAAGAATCAGTCGAACTATTCAGCCAGATCGGCATCGACTGCCGCGAACTGCTCTCCGACTCACGGAAACTTATATTCGAAAACCAGGAGCAACTGATACGCTACATGATTGTGCGGGCGACAGATGTACCGACGTATGTTGAATACGGTAGCGCCGACCTTGGCATTGTTGGCAAGGATACACTGATGGAACAGTGTAAAGATGTCTATGAACCGCTTGACTTGAAATTCGGCTACTGTCGTATGATGGTCGCCGAGCCTGCCAACCTGACTCAGGTCAACGACCCTTCCTGCTGGTCGCACATCCGAGTTGCAACCAAATACCCACATGTGACCGAAAATTATTTTGCAGCAAAGGGGGTACAGGTCGAGATCATTAAACTTTATGGTTCCATCGAACTGGCACCATTGGTCGGCCTTTCCGACCGGATTGTCGACCTGGTTTCAACCGGCGAGACGATGCGTCAAAATGGCCTGATCGAGGTAGAGACTATCGCCGAAATAACCACCCGCCTGATAGTTAACCGGGCCAGCCTTAAAACGAAGAACTCCCGTATTTCAAAAATAATACAGGGACTGGAGCAAGTGCTTCAGTCGCACTGATAAAGGTAATCTATGCTTTTTCTTGACATTAATGACCCCGGTTTCTCTCAAAAGTTCGACGCCATTCTCTTACGCGGAGAAGAAAACAGCCGCGAGGTTGAAAAGGTTGTACTTGATATTATAGCAGATGTCCGCCTTCGCGGTGATGAGGCGGCACTGGAACTGACCTGCCGTTTCGATCGTCTGGAAGCTGCTTCAATAGCCGACCTTGAAGTAACCGCAGCGCAGATTAAAGCTGCCTTTGCTCAGGTTTCAGAAGATGACATTGCAGCACTTCGCCTGGCTGTCAAGCGTGTTACCGGTTTTCACGAAAAGCAGAAGCAGCAGACGTGGATTTCTACTGAAGAAACGGACATTATGCTGGGACAGAAGGTTACCCCGCTGTCGCGGGTTGGCATCTACGTACCAGGGGGTAAAGCAAGTTACCCTAGCAGCGTCATCATGAATGCCGTTCCCGCCAAAGTTGCAGGAGTCGGCGAAATCATCATGGTTGCCCCCTCACCCGGTGGCGAGATCAGTCCTCACGTCCTTGTTGCAGCCAGCCTCTCCGGTGTAGACCGCATTTTCACAATCGGCGGAGCGCAAGCTGTTGCAGCTCTGGCTTATGGAACGGCAACAATCCCGAAGGTAGACAAGATCACAGGTCCAGGGAACATCTATGTAGCCACCGCAAAAAAACTGGTTTTCGGACAGGTCGGTATTGACATGATCGCCGGACCAAGCGAGATTCTGGTAATAAATGACGGCAGCGGAAACCCGGCCCACATAGCCGCAGATCTGCTCTCTCAGGCTGAACACGATGAACTTGCTTCATCAATCATCATAACAACGGATCGTTCTTTTGGAGAAAGAGTTGCTGCCGAAGTAGAACAACAACTGACCCGGCTTTCCCGTGAGTCCATAGCCAGAGCATCATGGGAAAAATACGGGGCAATAATTGTGGCTGACACTCTGGAAGAGGTAATCGCTTTCTCCAACCGGATTGCACCTGAACATCTTGAGCTTGCCGTCTCTGATCCGTTTGCCATTTTGTCGCAGATTACCAATGCCGGTGCCATCTTCATGGGGCACTGGACTCCGGAGGCAGCCGGAGATTATCTGGCGGGACCTAATCACACCCTCCCGACCGGTGGCACATCCCGTTTTTTCTCACCGCTATCCGTCGATGACTTTGTCAAGAAATCCTCGATTGTCTATTTTTCAAAGAATGGACTGCAGCGACTGGGAGATGACATCATCAGAATAGCAGAATTAGAAGGATTGGAAGCACATGGACGCTCAGTAAGCATTCGACAGGAGAAATAGAAGTGAAATATCTTCGACCAAACATAGCGGCCATGTCAGGCTACGTCCCCGGGTTTCAGCCCGATGATGTGGCATCGTGGATCAAGCTCAATACCAATGAAAACCCATACCCCCCTTCGCCTAAAGTTGTAGAAGCTATTTTAGCCGAATTAGGCGGAGACGGTGCTTCACTACGGACATACCCGAGTGCCACAAGCCAGAAACTGCGAGAGGTGGCCGGTGAACTATATGGATTCGATCCATCCTGGATCATCATGGCCAACGGTTCCGATGAGGTGCTCAACAATCTGATCAGAGCCTGTGCCGGACAGGGGCAGGACGTCGGGTATGTTCACCCATCTTATTCTTATTACTCCACTTTGGCTGAAATTCAAGGTGCAGCCGTATGCACCTATGGCTTGACAGAATCATTCACCATTGAAGCTTTTCCAGAATATTACCATGGAAAGGTATTTTTCCTTACAACACCCAACTCGCCTCTCGGATTCGCATTCCCGCTCAATTATATCGATGAACTTGCGCAGAATTGCGGCGGGTTGCTTGTAATAGACGAAGCTTATGCCGATTTTGCCGATACAAATGCGCTCGAATTGGTAAAGAAGTACGAGAACGTCGTAGTAACCCGCACGCTTTCAAAAAGTTATGCTCTGGCCGGCATGCGACTGGGGATGGCAATAGCCCGCCCTGAAATCATTGCTGCCCTCGACAAGATCCGGGATCACTATAACCTTGATCGACTGGCCCAGGCCGCCTGTGTTGCTGCGCTGCAGGATCAGACTTATTTCCAGGAGTCCTGTCGCAAGATAATAGAAACCCGTGAATGGTTCACCCGGGAGTTAACGGCTATCGGCTATAATGTGGTTCCATCGCAAGGGAATTTTGTATTCACATCACCACCGGACAAAAATGGTGCAAGAGTGTATGATTGTCTTTTTGCGCGAAAGGTACTAGTGCGACTGTTATCAGATCCTTTGCTGTCACACGGCCTTAGAATTTCGATCGGGACTAGAGAAGATATGGAAGTCACACTAACCGCTTTGTCAGAAATAGGATAAATAGAACCGGGGGAGTTTATGTCACGCAGTGCAACTATTGAACGTATTACTAAAGAAACCAGGATAAAACTGTCTCTAACGGTAGATGGTTCGGGGATTGCAAAGATTTGTACGTCTGTCCCGTTCCTCGATCACATGCTCAACCTGTTTGCCCGCCATGGCCTTTTCGATCTGGATGTTGAGGCATGCGGTGATATCGATATTGACTTTCACCACACCGTTGAGGATATCGGTATTGTCTTAGGAGAAGCATTCAAGCAGGCCCTCGGTGACAAGAAAGGTATCCGGCGCTATGGGCAGGCCAGCGTGCCGATGGATGAAACCCTAGCAAGTGTTGCAGTTGATATTTCCGGGAGGCCCTATCTGGTGTATCACGTCAATCTGCCGAAAGTGAAAATTGGTGATTTCGATGTGGAGCTGGCACGAGAGTTTTTCCAGGCTTTTGTTAGTCATTGCGGCCTCAACCTGCACATAAATGTTATGTACGGGGACAATGTACATCACATTATCGAAGCCTGTTTCAAAGCTTTTGCCCGTGCGATGGACTCTGCCAGTCAACTGGACCCACGCGTAGAAGGCGTTATGTCAACAAAAGGGATTCTTTAATTTAATTCTTTATTTGTTCACTTTGAAGCCTCTTTTATTTTATTATCTTTAACAGATCCTTAGCTTTCCGAGCCTCTTCGCTTTTAGGGAAACCTTCAATCAGTTTTTTTAATACAAACTTCGTGCTCTTGGAGTCTTTGATTTCATTGAAAGCCATAGCCTGCTTCAGCATGGCAGCAACCACCTTCTCTTTACCTGGATAATTCTTGATAACTTCCTGATAGGACAGGATTGCCGATTCATAGTTTTTTTCACTATAGTGCGTTTCACCAATCCAGTAGTGAGCGTTTGCGGCCAGGTCGTGTTTGGGGTTCTGTTCAATAAATTTATTAAACTGCTCACGTGCCGTAGCGACCTCACCCGCCTTTAGTGAGTCAAGGCCTTTTAAATAAAGCGAATCCGGGGCAGAAACAGGTTCTTCTTTTTTCGCCTTGGCCACTTCGGCCATTTTCTTGGAAAGTGAATCAAGCAGTGCCTGCTGTTTCAAGATGCGTTCCTCAAGAGCAATAATGCGCTTGTCCGCATCCTCACGGTATCGTGCCAAATCCTCAACAGGTTTTTTAACGGCGATCGTAGTATCATCGAATTTTCCGTTAAGTGCCTGCATTTCTCCCTTGGTACTATCGATAGTCGCCTGAATATCAGCCGACATTTTCCTTACAGCAGCAACATCAGCCTTAAATCCTTTTTCAATAGCGCCGACACTTACCTTTGATTCCTCACGAACACTGGCAAGATCTTTGTCTATAGTAAACAGTCGGGTTTTTACTGTATCTATATCGTTGCGCACATTTTCAAGTGAACCGAGCGAAGCGCATCCTGCTAGAGATGATACCGCAAACACAATAATGAGTTTTATATATTTCATTCCGGACATTCTCCTGTCTTCACATAATTTCGCTGAGAGTATATATCACGTGTGAATTCCGTTGACAAGCGTCAGCAGCTCAAAGGAGAAACATCGAATCTCAACATTGCAAACCGTAAATACCGGGGATTTTAACTTGACAAAAACAGCAACTTACTTTAACTATCTACCGTTTTTGGGTCATACCGCAAGAAGGCCAATGATTGGCTATTCATATTTACAGGAGGAAATTAGAAATGGAACAGTATGCCATCGTTTTTGCCCTTGTCTGTGCCGCCGCAGCCGTTGCCTACGGCCTGATCACAGCAAACTGGATTCTTGGTCTGCCGCAGGGTAATGACCGGATGAAACAGATCGCCGCAGCTATTCAGGAAGGGGCTGGCGCTTACATGAAACGCCAGTACACAATTATCGCTGTAGTTGGCGTGGTTATGTTCATCGCTCTGTTTGCAACTCTTGGTGCTAAAACCGCCATTGGCTTCCTGGTTGGCGCTTTATTCTCCGGCCTCACCGGCTTTATCGGCATGTTTGTTTCAGTTCGAGCCAATGTGCGTACAACCGAAGCCGCTAAGTCCGGCATCACCAAAGCGCTAAATGTCGCCTTTAAGGGTGGCGCCATTACCGGTATGCTGGTAGTCGGTCTCGGGCTTTTAGGTGTCGCCGGTTACTACATGATCCTACTGAAACTTATGCCTGGAGCACCGGTCAAAGACGTGGTTACCCAGCTTGTTGGCCTCGGCTTCGGTGGTTCGCTGATTTCAATCTTTGCCCGTCTTGGCGGCGGTATATTTACAAAGGGCGCCGACGTCGGCGCTGACCTGGTCGGTAAAGTCGAAGCCGGTATCCCTGAGGATGACCCACGCAACCCCGCCGTTATTGCTGACAACGTTGGTGATAATGTTGGAGACTGCGCCGGAATGGCCGCTGACCTTTTTGAAACATACGCCGTAACCCTGATAGCTGCCATGCTGCTTGGCGCCATCACTTTCACCGGCAGTGCAAGCTCTGTCAGTTACCCGCTGATTCTGGGCGGCATCTCAATTATCACTTCCATCATCGGTACGTATTTTGTTAAGCTGGGGTCCAGCCAAAAGATTATGTCAGCCCTATACAAAGGCCTGATTGCTTCGGCTGTACTCGCCTGTATCGCCTTCTACTTTGTCACAGTACAGATGTTCCCCGCCGGCCTGACAAACGCTGCGGGCGTTAACTTCAGCGCCATCAACATCTTCATTTCCGCTATCGTCGGCCTGGTCGTTACCGGTGCCATTTTCTGGATTACCGAGTATTACACTGCAACTGAATACGGCCCGGTTCAACACATTGCACAGGCTTCCACTACCGGCCACGGCACTAATGTTATCGCCGGCCTGGGTGTATCCATGAAGTCGACCGCCGCCCCTGTGGTAGTTATCGCAGCCGGTATAATAGTTGCCTTTCAGTGCGCCGGTGTCTACGGCATTGCAATCGCCGCCGTATCAATGCTCTCGCTGACCGGTATAGTTGTCGCAATGGACGCTTACGGCCCGATCACTGACAATGCCGGTGGTATTGCCGAAATGGCTGAGCTTGACGACTCGGTTCGTGCCGTTACCGACCCGCTGGATGCCGTAGGAAACACTACTAAAGCAGTTACCAAGGGTTATGCAATTGGTTCCGCAGGCCTGGCCGCTGTTATTCTCTTCACTTCTTATGTAGACGAATTGAATCACGCTCTGCAACTTGCAGGTAAAGAGATCATCAAATTCGACCTTTCCGATCCTTACATCATTGTCGGCCTTTTTATCGGCGGCATGCTCCCATACTACTTTGCAGCTCAGTGTATGGAGGCTGTTGGAAAAGCAGGCGGCGCAGTTGTTGTTGAAGTACGCCGTCAGTTCCGTGAAATTAAAGGCATTATGGAAGGCACCGGTAAACCGGATTATGCCGCCTGCGTAGATATCGTTACCAAGACCGCACTAAAAGAGATGGTCATCCCCGGACTGATTCCGATCCTTGCTCCGGTTGTTGTCGGCTTTACACTCGGACCCAAGGCACTGGGCGGCGTAATCGTCGGCACCATCGTCACCGGTATATTTGTTGCCATCTCCATGACTACTGGCGGCGGAGCCTGGGATAATGCCAAAAAGTACATCGAAGACGGACATCACGGCGGCAAAGGTGGCGAAGCTCATAAAGCCGCCGTTACCGGCGATACAGTCGGTGACCCTTACAAAGATACCGCCGGTCCGGCGATCAACCCTATGATCAAGATTATCAACATTGTCTCTCTGTTGATTGTGCCTCTTCTGGCCAAGATGATGTAGTTTTACCAACAATATCGCTACTACATGGCGGTACGGGGATTTACCCTGTACCGCCTTTTTCTTTGCTTTCAGCAGCAAAAAGGATATAATCCGCCCGTTTTGCATCCAAGCTAAAAACTATCACCTGAAACCTGAAAGGTTATCAATTAAATGAGCATACCTATAAGCAAAAAAATGTTGATAAATGTCATGCACCCCGAGGAGACTCGTGTAGCGATCGTTCACGACGGTCGTTTAATGGAGCTGAACATCGAAATCAGCGGTAAGGAACAAATAAAAGGAAACATTTACAAAGGTGTTGTTGTCCGCGTTGAACCTGGTCTTCAGGCGGCTTTTGTTGACATAGGACGCGCTAAACCAGGTTTTCTTCAGATCGGCGAATTACATCCCGATTACTGGGAATGGCGTGAAGACATTCCGGAAGAGCAGCGCAAACGCCGCCCCCGTATCCAGGAAGTGTTGCGACGTGGCCAGGAGCTTGTAGTTCAGATAGAGAAGGACGAGCGAGACAACAAAGGCTCAGCACTCACCAGCTACCTATCCCTACCTGGACGATACATGGTTATAATGCCAGGCAGCGACTCCACGGGCATATCCCGCAAGGTAGAGCAGGAGGGGACTCGCAAAAAACTAAAAGAGATTGTAGCTGAGATGAACATCCCTGAAGGGACCGGCTACATTATCCGCACCGAGGCGGTAGGGCGAGCCCCCGAGGAATTACATAAAGACTTTTCAAATCTGACCGATTTATATGAATCCATCAAGCAGAAGGCGACTGAGATAAAGGGTGCGGGTGAGATCTATCGCGATAGAGGCCTGATTATTCGCACCATACGCGACTATTTTTCTGATGATATCGATGAAGTATTGGTTGATAGCAAAGATGCCTACCGTGATGCCAAAGAGTTTTTTCGCGACACTATGCCGGCATGTGAAAAGCGGGTCAAACTGCATAAGGAAAAACGACCGATCTTTTCCCGCTTTCAACTGGAAGAGCAAATCGACCAGATCTATGAAAAGCGGGTACCACTACCATCCGGTGGTTCGCTTATTATTGAGCCGACCGAAGCATTAGTCTCTATTGATGTCAATTCAGGGAAGTCCAGTGGAGAACGCGGCATCGAAGACACCGCCTTCAAAGCCAATATGGAGGCCGCTGAAGAGGTGGCAAGACAGTTGCGACTCCGCGACCTTGGCGGCCTGATTGTTATCGACTTCATTGATATGCGCGAAAACAAGCATAACAGCGAAGTGGAGAAAACTCTTAAAAATGCCCTTAAAATGGATAAGGCCCGCGTTAACGTCGGGCGGATTTCACAATTCGGTATTATGGAAATGTCCCGCCAGCGAATAGCCAAGACTCTTAATGATGCCATTCACCTGGAATGTCCACACTGCGAGGGCCGCGGCAAGGTCAAATCGGTTGAAGCCATGGCCGTTTCTTTCCTGCGCAAGGTTCACGCCGCTGCCGCGAAGGGAACAGTCGCTGAAGTGCGTGGTGGTCTACCGCTTGAAGTTGCTTATTACCTGCTCAATCGTAAAAAACGAGAGTTGACACAGATTGAAAACGATTATGAGATTGAGGTTACCGTAAAGGGTAAGACATCTTTCCTATTGAATCAACTGGAGCTTGAAACAATTAAACGTGAAAAGCCACATCTTGATGACGTTCTGAAGAGCGAGGCTGAAGCGGAAGAAGCCCATAAACCGGTCCCGCCACCCCCCCCTGCCCAACAAGTGATTGCTGATGAAGAGCAAAATGACGATACTGCTGCTCCAGTCGAAGTCGCAAAAAAACGGAAACGACGTAAAAAGAAGAAAAAAGTTGCAGGAGATATTAGCGCGGAGGCAACGACACCTGATCAGGTAGAAGCGGAGGCGGAGGCTGAGCGTGAAGAATCACCTCATGCTGAAGAGACCGATGAAGCGAATGAGTCTGGCGAAATCGCCTTTTCAGAAGCAGGTGATGAAGTTGCAGACCAGTCGGTGAAGCCTAAAAAACGAAAGCGGCGTCGCAGTCGCAGTAAAACCCATAAGGCTCCAGATGCCACGGCAGATGAGACTGCTGCAGCAACAGTAACGGAACCAGTTGTGACGGAGGAAATAGTTCTCGCTCTAACACAACCGGATGTGGTTGTAGCTACGGTCAAGCCGAAGCGCGTCCGACCACCACGCAAGAAGAAACCTGCGGCAGTTATCGATGTACCGGCAATTATAGAGCCTGTTGTTGAGATACCGTCACAGATCGCACCAAAGTCCCGCCGGCGAGCCGCACCTAAAAAGGTTTCAGTTGAGGTTGTAATCACACCTGAACCGGAGGCGTCACAACCTGTTGTTAAATCCGCTCCGGCTAAACCGACTCCAAAACCGCGGCGCAAGAAAAAAATTGAGGAAGCACCGTAAGTCACATTTATAATTTTTTGTGTAACATGGAGAAATGCATGCAGAAATTTGTAAAATATATCTTAGCTGTTTTTATTGTAATCAGCTTATCCGCATGTGGCGGGAGCAGCACTACTACGGCAGCAACAGTAGTGTATGATCTCGTACCTGTCCTTGCTCCAGCAAATACGCACATGGGTGGTTCTATTCAGGGCGGAACAATTACAGCTAAATTCACCAATTACTCGGTCTCGACTCTACCTGTTTTCGCTAATACCAGCACGACGACAAAAGCAACCTTTAACCACCCTACAGACATCACCTATAACTGGAAAAATAATTCTTTTTATGTTGCGGATTATGGCAACAACCTAATACGTCAGATACTTCCATCTGGTATCGTTTCGACACTGCAGTGCACGACTGACGGCACAATACCGGCACACTTCAATGGACCGTCCAGCATCACTACAGACGGTGATAATCTTTATGTAGTCGATTCTGTAACCAACACAATCCGATTCATTGAAATTGCCACGAACAAAGTGACTATTATCGGTAGCACAGCGGGTTTATCCGGCTCAATCGATGTTTCTGTACTACCACCTGCCACAACCGCTGACATTACCCTGGCAAGGTTCAAACAACCGACCGGCATAACTACTGACGGCGTCAGTCTTTACGTAACGGACTCCGGCAACCAAACCGTACGCCGGATAGATATCGCCTCAAGAGCGGTTTCCACTCTGGCCGGCACTTCAGGCGCAATCGGCTCAACTAATGATACAGCCGCAGCAGCTCGCTTCTACACGCCGGGTCGTATTACTAATGATGGTGTCAATCTATATCTAACTGATTTCAATAACCGCAACGTCCGAATGATTGATATTTTGACAGGGGCTGTTACGACGATAGCCGGCAGCTCCGGACAAGTAGGCACAGATGATGGTACTTTAGACGGCATAGGGATTGATGCCCGCTTCAACCAACCTAATGGAATTGCCACTGATGGCGCTTATATTTATGTAACCGACTCATACCACAATACCGTTCGCAGGATTGACAAATCCCCGGAACACAACGTTACAACCATCTCCGGCATTGCCAAAACGGGAGGTGTCGGTGGAGCAGTTGATTCGCCTGGATCGGCAAGTTTTTATACACCCATAGGCATTACTACCAATGGGACAAGTCTCTACATTGCTGACACATTCAATAATGCCATCCGCAAAATGCAATAATGAAATAAATAGATACCCCGAAAAGAGAGTGTTGTTTGTGGATCATCTGCTGAGTTAGTCTCAGTTTTTTCCTTGACGTACCTGGACGTTGAAGATATTTTTATCCACTTGTTTTCCAGACTATTTTTTGTTGTGAAAGGTTGAACCACCATCATGGAAGAACTCAGTGAACTCCTGCTCCAAAGGCGCCGTAAGGTGGATGCGCTATGGGAAGCAGGCATAAACCCCTACCCCAATGATTTCAAACCGCAACATACTTCGGCTGACATTATTGCCACATACGGAGCAATTGAAACTCTCAATGCCGCCGATGACAGCATAAGCGTTGCTGGTCGCATCCTGGCCCGCAGATCTTTTGGTAAAGCAGCTTTTATCCAGCTTCAGGATCGAAAAGGACGTGTTCAACTCTACGTAAAAAAAGACGAGGTCGGTGAAGAGGCCTTTTCCGTCTTCGAAACTTTTGATATTGGCGACATAATTGGCGCCGAAGGACACCCTTTCCGCACCAAAACTGGTGAACTGTCCCTACACATCCGCTCTATAAGACTGCTGGTAAAATCACTGCTGCCACTTCCGGAAAAGTTCCACGGACTGACCGACGTTGAAACCCGTTATCGTCAGCGCTACGTCGATCTGATTGTGAACCCTGATGTACGTGAAATTTTCATCAAACGCTCCCGCATCGTTAACCTGATCCGCAGTTTCATGACCGGGCGGGATTTCCTTGAAGTGGAGACCCCCATGATGCATCAGATCCCGGGGGGGGCAACAGCCAGGCCGTTTATAACCCATCACAATACTCTTGACATGGAACTGTACCTCCGTGTTGCTCCGGAACTATACCTTAAAAGGCTTGTTGTCGGCGGCCTGGAGCGGGTCTTCGAAATCAATCGAAACTTCCGCAATGAAGGTATTTCTGTGCGCCATAACCCTGAATTCACCATGATGGAATTCTATCAGGCCTATGCGACTTATGAGGACTTGATGGATTTCACTGAAGAACTGTTTTGTCATATTGCCCAGGAAGTCCTCGGCACTCTTGATTTTAATAATCAGGGGCTTGAGATTAGCTTCCAGCGACCCTGGAAACGCCTGACAGTACGGGATGCAATTTTGGAGTATGGCGATATTGAAGCAAAACAGCTTGACGACCGCGATCTGGCACTTTCATATGCCCGCAGTATCGGGCTATCACTGCCTGACGGAATCAGCTATGGCAAGCTGGTAATGGAAATTTTTGAAGAAGTGGCTGAGCACAAACTGATACAGCCGACATTCATCACCGCCTACCCTACCGAAGTTTCACCACTCTCGCGGAAGAACGACCATAATCCTGAAATCGTTGATCGCTTTGAATTGATCATCGGCGGACGTGAAATTGCCAACGCTTTTTCCGAATTAAATGACCCTGTTGACCAGAAAGAGCGTTTTCTTGCTCAGGTCGCTGAAAAAGACAAGGGCGATGAAGAGGCTCATTATATGGATGAGGATTATGTCCGCGCCCTTGAGTACGGACTGCCTCCCACGGCAGGTGAGGGAATTGGTATCGACCGGTTAGTAATGTTGCTGACGGATTCTCCCTCAATCAGGGATGTAATTCTGTTTCCGCAACTTCGTAAGGAAGTCAAATAACCGATGCCATTTGAACTTTTTATCGGCCTGCGCTATCTGAAAGCCAAACGAAAATCCACTTTTATTTCGATTATCACGTTTATCTCAACCGCGGGTGTTTCTCTCGGTGTAATGGCCTTGATCGTTGTATTGGCAGTTATGACCGGCTTTGAAAATGATTTGAAGGAAAAGATTCTTGGCACAAATGCTCATATCGTAGTAATCCGAAGCGGCGCACCGATGGAAAATTATCAATCGGTTATGGAAAGGCTGAAGGGTTTTAAGGGTGTTCAGGCGGCAACCCCGTTTATCTACAACCAGGTCATGATATCGTCAGGAAAAAATGTGTCCGGAGTGGTTTTACGTGGTATCGATGTAGCGACAGACAGTAAGGTTACGCGCCTCAGCAATTCGATCGTCGAAGGGAGTATTGATGGTCTTGACCCCGTGATGAGGCAGAGTTCAGACTCCATACCCGGTTTGATGGTCGGAAAGGAACTGGCAAAGCATCTGAACCTGTTCCTGGGTGACAAGGTCAACGTTATCTCACCGATGGGTAATATTACACCACTTGGCATGATGCCGCGTATGAAACCTTTCAGGGTTACCGGTATTTTCAACACCGGTATGTTCGAATACGACTCCACTCTGGCCTATGTCAGCCTTGATCAGGCCCAGCGTTTTTTCGATCTCGGAGACACTGTTACAGGCATTCAGCTGAAGGTAGAGAACGTGTACCATACCGATGAACTGGCTCGCAGTATCAACCGTGAAATGGGGATTAACTACTATGCTCGCGACTGGATGCAGATGAACAAGAACATTCTGTTCGCACTTAAAACTGAAAAGATCGTTATGTTTATCATTCTAACGCTGATTGTTCTGGTGGCTGCCTTTGGTATTGCCTCAACGCTTTTCATGGTGGTTATGGAAAAGACCCGTGATATTGCCATACTCAAGTCGATGGGCGCTCCAGCCACAAGCATCATGAAGATTTTTGTACTTGAGGGGCTGATTATCGGGGTCATCGGTACTGTCTTCGGAGTCATTTCCGGACTATTGATCGCGCTCAACCTTGAGCCGATTATAAACATAATCCAGAAGGTCACCGGACAGAATTTCTTCAGCAAGGACATTTATTACCTGGATCACTTCCCTTCACTGGTAGTACCTTCGGATGTCGTGCTTATCTCCGTAACTGCAGTATTTATTTCATTTATAGCGACTCTCTATCCGGCCTGGCAGGCGTCCAGAATGCTTCCGGCTGAGGCACTGCGTTATGAGTAATCTACTAGAAGTACGTGGCCTCAGCAAGTCGTACACATCAGGCACTAACATGCTCGATGTACTCTGCGGCATTGATCTTGACCTGGAAACGGGTACGACTACTGCACTTGTCGGCGCATCCGGTGCGGGAAAGAGTACATTGATGCATTTACTTGGAGCTCTTGACCGCCCGACCTCCGGGACGGTCAGTTTTCGCGGTGAAAACATTTTCAAAAAGAATGAGCGCCAACTGGCGGAATTCAGGAATAAGAGCATCGGTTTTGTTTTTCAGTTTCACCACCTTCTACCTGAGTTTACCGCACTTGAAAACGTTATGATGCCGGCTCTTATTGCCAGAATGCCCCGCCGACAGGCAATTGATATGGCTCAATCACTGCTGCAGGATGTTGGTCTTGGCCAGAGGATGACACATCGACCGGGAGAACTCTCAGGGGGGGAACAGCAACGAGTAGCCATTGCCAGGGCTCTTGCACTTGAGCCCGAGTTGCTACTGGCAGACGAACCGACCGGTAATCTTGACATGAAAACCAGTGATGGAATTCATGCCATGCTGTCAGAACTGCAGATTAAAAAAAGATTGACTCTGGTAATCGTTACTCATAACGAGTGCCTTGCTGCAGCAATGGGCACTACCATTCACCTGGTTGACGGAAAAGTAGAAAAAACCACATGATATTCGGGGGACGCGTGCCCAGTTACAAACATATACTACCAGCCATTTTATTCGCATTTATCTGCTGTTCCACGCTCGCTTATGCTGAGGGCGAGAAACTAGTAGAAATCCGTATTGAGGGTAATCGCCGTATTGAACAAGCTGCCATTTTGAACATAGTCAAGATGAAAGCCGGAGACATCCTCTTTAATGATAAAACAGATGCCGACATACGGGCCATTTATAAGCTGGGGCATTTTCAAGATGTCCGGGCATTGAAAGAGGATTCGGATAAAGGGGTTGTATTGGTCTATTCAGTACAGGAGAAGCCAATTGTTCGTGAAACAACCTTTGAGGGGAACAAGGAAATTACCACTGAGAAACTAAAGGAAGCACTTGAATTTCGTCAGAACTCCGTGTTTTCGTCAAAAGACCTGGCAAAAACTGTTATCAAAATCAAAAAAATGTACGGGGATGAAGGATATTATCTCGCAGACATCCAGACGGAAGTAAAGAAGAGTTCACCAACGGAGCTTTCTGTCATAATTAAGATTGTCGAAGGAAATAAGATCCTTATAAAAGACATTCGTCTTGACGGCATTAAAGCATACAGCGACCGCAAGCTGAAAGGTGTCATGGAAACCAAAGAGAAATGGTTCATGTCATGGTTGACCGGTGCCGGCACTTATAAGGAAGAAGTTCTTAAAAATGATGCATTACTCCTTTCCGACCATTATCTCAACAACGGTTATATAAACATCAAAGTAGGCGAACCGGTTGTAACTCTTAATGAAACCAAAACTGCACTGGATGTTTACATCGTTATTACTGAAGGCGAGCAATACCGGATTGGTGAAATCGGCTTTAAAGGAGAACTCCTTGATCCCGCTGCGGACCTGCGAAAAAAGCTAAAAAGTGAGCCGACCGAGATTTTCAATCGCTCCGTCCTGCGCACTGATATTGGCGTATTGACCGATGTCTACGGTGACAAAGGTTATGCATTTGCAACGATCAATCCTCAGACCCGCCTGGACAACGAAAAGAAGATCGTTGATCTGACCTTTGATATTGAGAAAGGTGAGCTGGTGTATATTGAGAGAATCAATATTGCCGGTAACCCAAAAACCCGCGACAAGGTAGTTCGGCGTGAGGTACGTGTTACAGAAAGCGGCCTATACAGCGCAACCGGGATGAAGCGCACTAAACAGAACCTGATGAACCTTGGATTCTTTGAAGAGGCAAACATTGCGACATCAAAGGGGAGCGCCAGCAATAAACTGAATGTGAATGTTGATGTCAAAGAAAAACCGACCGGAACATTCAGTATCGGCGGTGGCTACAGCTCTCTGGACGGCTTTATCGGCCAGGGTTCTATACAACAGGCAAACTTCCTCGGACTGGGACTAAAGGCAAACCTTTCTGCATCCATCGGCGGAAAATCAAATACATACGCCTTGGGGCTCACTGACCCCTACTTTTTGGATTCGAGATGGACACTTGGCGGTGACATCTACCGTTCAGAGCGTATCTATACCGACTATACCCGCAGACTCATTGGTGCAGACATCAAAGCAGGCTATCCTATCAACGATTTTATCGGTACGTTTGCGATGTACAAGTACGAAATAAAGGATCTTTTTGCGCCAAGCAACGCTTACCAGGCGCTTCACGATACTGACATAAACACCAACACATATCCTCTTGGCACGACTACCACAAGCTCTATTTTCAGCAGTATCACCCACAATAACACCGACTACCGCATGGATCCATCGACCGGAATGATCAACTCTTTTTCAGTAGAATATGCCGGTCTCGGCGGCGACAATAAATACGCCCGTGTTATTGCAGACAACACCTTCTTCCACCCGCTCTACAAAAAGTTGATCGCATCTACTAAATTAACTTTGGGGTATGTAGGAGAAGTCGGGAAGCCGGTTCCGATCGATGAAAAGTTCTATCTTGGCGGCATCTACTCACTGCGTGGCTATAGAGCCCGAACTGTGTCTCCCACTACGACCCAACTTGTGAAGGACATTAACGGTAATCAGGCATTCCAGCAGATATATCTGGGTGGCAATACTGAAGCCTTCGGCAATGCGGAACTCACCTTTCCGCTGCTCGCCGAAGCAGGTCTCAAGGGGGTGCTGTTTTTCGACTATGGCAACTCTTTTAACGACAGCTCGACATTTTTTGATACCATGCTGATGAGTTATGGTTGGGGTATCCGCTGGGCTTCCCCCATCGGGCCACTCCGTCTCGAGTATGGCATCCCGATCAACCCGCGCAATCTTATAGATAGCACAAGCGGAAGACTCGAATTTTCTATCGGCACCATGTTTTAACACTACCATTCCTAATTGACTGGTAGATATTTTAAACACCTGTGCCAAGTAGAATGATTTTGAATGGAAGTATTACAGGATCAAATACAATTATGGCGTGAACGCCTACAATCACGATCAAGGAGATATTCATGAAACGCATTATTCTGGCGAGTATCGTAGCAACATGCATTGCGTCAACATCCGTTTTTGCTGCCGAACTTAAACTGGGTTATATCGACATGCAGCGGGCGATAAACACCTCGGAGTCCGGGAAAGAAGCCAAAGAGCAACTTGCCGCCAAGGTCAAGAAGTATCAGGATGAGATCAATGTGAAACAGGAAGACCTGAAGAAGTTAAAAGACGAGTTGGAAAAGCAAGGCATGCTGCTCTCCGATTCCGCACGCGCTTCCAAAGAGAAAGATTATCAAAATAAATTGAAGGATTTTCAGCGTTTTACCAAGGATGCTCAGGATGAACTGCAGGGTAAAGATGAAGAATTGACACGCAGAATCCTTGAGGGAATGGAGAAAGTTATTCAGGAGTACGGTCGCCAAAAAGGATTTACATTCATCTTTGTCAAAAATGAGGGGATGTTGTTCGTTGACGAGAAGGCCGATCTGACCGAAGAAGTCTTGAAGTTGTTCAATTCCAACAGAAAGAAGTAATACTATGTCACAGACACGAACAGTAACAGAACTCGCCGAACACCTTGGCGGCACTGTGCAGGGAAACGGTGCGACAATGATTACCGAACTGGGTGCTCTTGAAACCGCAGGCCCTGATGCGTTGACCTTTCTTGCCAACCCCAGATACGCTTCCAAAGTTGCAGAGACCTCCGCTGGTGCCGTCCTTATGGCACCAGGTGGTGAGCGATATGGCCGTACCGCCATTGAAGTTGCAAACCCTTATCTAGCCTTTGCCAAACTACTGACATTATTCTACACCAAGCCTCACGAACCTCTGGGGATACTGCCCGGAGCAATTGTTAGTAATTCAGCGACTATTGGCGAGGGTGCAAGCATTTACCCTGGCGCCTGCATCGGCAGAAATGTAGTAATCGGCGCACGCACTACGGTATATTCAGGTGCTGTACTATACGACAATGTTGTTATTGGCGCAGAGTGCACCATCCACGCAAACGCAGTTGTCCGTGAACGCTGCCAGGTTGGAAACCGCTGTATTATTCAGCCTGGGGCTGTTATCGGATCTGACGGATTCGGCTATGCACCTGATGGCAACAGCTATTACCCTATTCCACAGATTGGTATCGTCGTACTGGAAGATGATGTGGAAATAGGAGCAAATAGCTGCGTAGACCGGGCTGCTATCGAAACAACAAGGATCAGACGCGGTACTAAACTGGATAATCTGGTACAGATAGCCCACAACTGCCAGATTGGTGAAGACTGCATGATTGTATCTCAAGTTGGTATTTCCGGAAGTACGAAGATCGGAAATCATGTCACACTAGCCGGTCAGGTAGGCGTTGCCGGGCATCTAACAATCGGTGACAATGTACTGGTTGGCGGCCAATCCGGCGTTGCAGGTTCGCTTCCTGCTAATGCCGCCTACAGCGGTTCGCCAACTATGCCCCACAAAGAATGGTTGAAATCTGCCATGGTTATGCCACGATTGCCGGAGTTAAAGAAATCGGTTTCAGCCCTTGAAAAGCGCATTACAGAGCTTGAAATGGCATTAAAACAGAATCGCCAGGAGAGTTAATATGCAATTGGACATAAATGAAATAATGAAAATACTCCCTCATCGTTACCCGTTTCTGATGGTAGATCGGATTATTGAAGGTGAGCATGGCAAACGCTGTGTAGGCATTAAGAATGTGTCGATGAACGAACCGTTTTTTCAGGGGCATTTCCCCGGACACCCGGTCATGCCCGGCGTACTGATAATTGAAGCAATGGCCCAGGTGGCTGGTATCATGGCCTATCTGGCTTCAGATGAAGCGACCCGTGCCAAAGTAACCTATTTCCTTGCTATCGATAATGCCCGTTTTCGTAAACCGGTAGTTCCCGGTGATCAGTTGCGCATTGAGGTTACAACCACAATGAATCGCAGGGGAATATGGGGGGTCGCCTGCAAGGCCTTTGTCGGCGAATCTCTGGTAACCGAGGCCGATCTGAAAGCAACGTTCGCGGACTCACCAAAATAATAATTATGCTTTCTCCACAACGGGGAAAGCTTACGGGAGAAACAATTATGATCCACCCGACTGCGATAATCGATGAAACCGCCACCTTGGCGACAGAAGTAAAAGTAGGTCCATACGCCATTATCGGCAAACATGTCACGATAGGCCAAGGAACATCAGTTGGCGCTCATACTGTTATCGGTGACTGGACAGAAATTGGTGAAAACAATCAGATATTTCACCAGTCATCAGTTGGCGCTCCTCCACAGGATCTCAAATATCGTGGTGAAGAGTGCTGGACAAAAATAGGCAATAACAACATGATTCGTGAATTTGCTACTATTCACAGAGGCACCGTTACCGGTCACGCTGAAACCGTTATTGGCAATAATAACATGTTCATGTCCTACTCACATGTGGCTCACGATTGTATAATCGGCAATGGCGTTGTTATGGCTAATGCTGCCACACTGGCCGGGCATGTTACCATTGAGGACAACGTAATTCTGGGTGGCCTTGTCGCTGTCCACCAGTTCACTTCAATCGGGATGAACGCTATGATTGGTGGTGGCACGATGGTATCTCTTGATATCCTTCCCTATTCGATAGCAACCTCTGCACGACGCCGCGATACCAAGCTGCGCGGGCTAAATCTGATAGGCCTCAAACGGCGTGGCTTTTCCGTAGAGACCATTAGAAACATGAAAAATGCCTACAAAATGTTATTTATGGCTGGTCTTAAGCTGCCTGATGCACTTTCCCGTATCAAAGCTGAAATCACCGATTGCCCCGAAGTTGATTATCTGTTGGCCTTTATTGAAAATTCAAAGCGCGGGATATGTCGAGGATGAGCGCCCTCCGAACGGCCGTTATTGGCGTAGGATACTTAGGTAACTTCCATGCTCAGAAGTATGCGGCTATTCCCGATGTCGATCTGGTTGGTGTCGTGGACAACGATCCAAAACGTGCAGCAGAGATTGCCGCTGCCTTGGGAACGCTTTCATTCAGTGACCATCGTGACTTGATAGGTAAAGTGGATGCGGTTAGCGTCGTTGTTCCTACACAATTCCATCATACCGTTGCGCGTGATTTTCTGGCGGCTGGGGTACACGTCCTGATTGAAAAACCGATAACCGTAACTATTGAGGAAGCTGACGAGCTGATTGCTTTGGCGGATAAGAATGGAGTCGTGTTTCAGGTTGGCCATCTAGAGCGGTTTAACCCTGTTTTGCAAGCTCTTGACGGCGTACTTCAGGAACCGATTTTTATCGAATCAGTTCGTATTGCCCCTTTCAAACCACGCGGGACTGACGTGAACGTTGTTCTGGACCTGATGATCCATGATATAGAGATCATCCAGCACATTGTTAAATCTCCAGTAGAGCGGGTTGACGCCGTCGGTGCCCCTGTTTTTACCGGTGAGGAGGACATTGCCAACGCCCGCATTCTCTTTGAAAATGGCTGCGTAGCCAATGTAACTGCCAGCCGTATCAGCCTTAAAAGCGAACGCAAGATGCGTATCTTTCAGCGCAATGCATATATCACACTGGATTTTCAGAACCGAAAAATGTTGTTGGCCCAACAGGGAGCCGGTGAGTTATTTCCAGGAGTGCCCAATGTCAAGGTTGAAGAACGTGAACTCGGCGAAGCCGATGCACTGCGAAATGAAATTGAATCGTTCCTGACTGCAATTCGTGAAGGAAAAGAGCCAAAAGTAAGTGGTCGTGACGGCAGAATGGCTCTGGAAACAGCTCTCAAAATCAACCAGTCTCTTGGACGTAAATAGTAATAAATGCTTTCACCACAGAAACGACTTCCAATATTCTCAACTCGAAAGGCACAATCATGATTCCAATGGTAGATTTGAAGACGCAGTACCACAATCTGAAATCCGAGATTGATCGGGCTGTCCTCGATGCAATAGAAAGTTGCCAGTTCATCCTGGGACCAAATGTGAGCGCCTTCGAGCAGGAAACAGCAGCATACCTGGGCGCTAAGCACGCCATCTCCTGCGCTTCCGGCACTGATGCGCTGCAGCTTGCTATTCTTGCAGCCGGCATTAAGCCAGGTGATGAAATAATAACCAGCCCCTTTACCTTTATCGCCACCGCTGAAGCAATTTGCTATGCAGGTGCGACTCCGGTTTTCGTTGATATAGACCCAAAAACCTTCAATATCAACCCGGCCTTTATCGAGGCTGCTATTACCCCTCGCACCAAAGCGATAATTCCTGTCCACATTTTCGGCCAGCCTGCAGACATGACACCGATAAAAGCGATCTGTGACAAACATCAGCTTCTACTGATAGAAGACTGTGCTCAATCATTCGGCGCCGCAATTAATGGTACTATGACCGGTACTATTGGACAACTTGGCTGCTTCAGTTTTTTTCCCAGCAAGAATTTAGGCTGCTACGGCGACGGAGGATTGATCACCTGTGCAACAGATGAGCTGGCTGAACAGATCAAGGTTTTGCGCAATCATGGAAGCAGCGTTCGCTATCACCACAGTGTAATCGGCTACAACAGCCGACTTGACGACATTCAGGCCGCTATCCTGCGGGTAAAACTGCAACGGATTGATGAATTTAACAGTGGCAGACGCCGTGTAGCACATCTTTATTCCGAATTGCTTAGCGATATTGTCACTGTTCCGCATGAGGATAATAAAGGTATCCATGTTTATCATCAATATACGGTACTGACGGATCATCGAGATGCTATCATGGCAAAACTTTCCGAAAAGCAGATTTCGTCAGCGGTCTATTACCCTATACCACTGCATAAACAAGATGTTTTTGCTGAAGATTTTACTGACATAAATCTTCCGATAGCAGAAGAGGTCTCACGTCGCTGTATGTCACTACCGGTTTACCCGGAAATGCCTGAAGAATCAGTTCGGTTGATCGCACAAACAATTCGAGAGGTACTGGTTGGATAACATGACGCGCCGCATAATGATCGTGGCTGGTGAAGCCTCTGGTGACATATACGGCGCGGATCTTGTCACAGAATCCAATAAGCTTGCAACAGACATTCACTTCTCTGGCATTGGCGGAACCCGCATGCGGGAGGCAGGAGTTGAGACTCTTGTCGATTCCAGTGACATGGCAGTCGTTGGCTTAGTTGAAGTAATTAAGCACTTTGATGTGATTTCATCAGCATTCCGTAAACTGAAGCAGATTCTCCTTGATACTCCCCCTGACCTGTTGATACTGATCGACTATCCCGGTTTCAATCTGCGTCTGGCTAAAGTGGCCAAAAAGGCCGGCGTAAAAGTGCTCTACTACATCAGCCCGCAGATCTGGGCGTGGCGTCAGGGACGGGTCAAAAAGATTGCCCGTCTTGTTGACCATATGGCCGTTATCCTACCCTTTGAGGCAGCATTCTATGAAAAAGCAGGGGTACCGGTTACCTTTGTGGGGCATCCCATGTTGGATCTGGTAAAAGTGGCAATTGATCGTTCGGCAGCCGCTACCAGCTTTAATCTTGACCCGGCACAAAAAATTGTCGGCCTCTTTCCCGGCAGCAGGCGCAATGAGATTGAGCGCCTGCTGCCTGTAATTATCGGTGCAGCCACCAAACTCAAAGAACGTTTTCCTGAAATTCAGTTTATTCTGCCGCTGGCCTCAACACTTAGCAATGATGATATTATACCGCAACTGAAGGCCGCTGGGCTTGGCGTCACCACAACCCGAGATAGAATCCATGACATGATCCGGGCGTGTGATGCTGTTATATCTGTTTCCGGTACAGTGACCCTGGAAATTGCCCTGGTAGGAACACCGATGGTGATCATCTACAAACTCTCACCTCTTACCTACCAGATAGCTAAAAGACTGGTGAAAGTTCCTAATATCGGCCTGTGCAATATCGTGGCTGGTGAAACGGTAGTAAAGGAACTAATACAGGATGATGCAAATTCTGAAGAAATTGCTACAGAGATCTCAGCTCTTCTTACAAACCAAAGTTACCATAGTTCGATAGTTGGTAAGCTTGGTGAAGTTCGTTCAAAGTTGGGTCGAAATAAAGCAAGTGCGAGGGTAGCTCAACTGTTATGCAACATGATGGAGAAACAATGACGCCTACTCTAAAACGAACGATAGCCTATTTTCTCCCCTATTGGCCGTTGATACTGCTTTCTGCTCTTTGCTCACTGGTGGTCGGAGCCATGGACGGCGCCTTCGCCTATCTGGTTGAGCCTGTACTGAAAAAAATATTTGCAGGCAAAGACACCAGTATCTTTATGCTGGTGCCGATCGGAGTAATTGCACTTTTTGCCATACGTGGCATCTGCCGCTATTTCTATGACGCTTCCATCAAACTAGCCGGCCAAAAAGCAATTCAGGATATCCGTAATGACCTGTACCACAGTACCATCAGGCAGGATATGTCATTTTTCCACCGCAATGCAACCGGTGACCTGATGTCCTGCATGACAAACGATATAACTACGATGCAGGAGGGTATGAGCCAGGTAGTTACCGGACTCTTCCGCGACCTGATATCCTTTATTGCACTGCTCGGAGTCATTTTCTATCGTGACTGGCAGTTGGCAGTCATAACTTTTATAGTTATTCCTTTGACCGCATACCCTGCCCAACTTATCGGCAAAAAAATTAAAAACGCCGCAAGACGCAGTCTTGATGTTATGGGTGGAATCGGCGTTATCCTTCAGGAAAGTTATTCCGGCATAAAAGTCATCAAAGCATTCGGCCTGGAAAACGAGGCCATCAAACGCTTCCATCAGCAGAACGGTGAATATCTCCATCAACTTAAACGCTATATCAAGTACTCTTCTCTAGCCACACCAATATCCGAAATGATTACTTCACTGGGCATAGCAGCCGTTGTATATGTTGGAGGAAGTCAGGTTCTATCCGGCCGCATGAGTGCATCCGAGTTTTTTTCCTTCGTTACCGCAATGATTATGCTCTATACGCCGGTCAAAAAGTTACAGTCCTCATATAACATCGTGCAACGTTCCGCAGGCGCTGCCGAGCGGATATTCACATTATTGGATGAGCAGCCAACCATTGCCGACAGCAATTCAGCAACTCCCATGAATCGATCGCACGGAAGTGTGGAGTTCAGGGATGTTTCCTTTGGTTATGGAGGAGAACCGGTACTGCAAAACATCTTCATCAGTGTGACAAGCAACCAGATGGTAGCATTGGTTGGTCCTTCCGGTGGGGGCAAGACAACCTTGATAGCCCTGTTAATGCGACTGTATGATGTCAATCAGGGGCAAATTATGCTTGATGGCAGGGATCTTCGTGATATAACGCTGGAATCACTGAATCAACAATTTGCGCTGGTTGACCAGGAAACGACACTCTTTAATGACACCATTGCCAACAACATACGTTACGGCAAGCCCGGTGCATCTCAGGAAGAGGTTGAGGCGGCAGCGGCAGCAGCTTATGCCCACGACTTCATTATTCAACTGCCTGAAAGTTACGAAACCAATATCGGTGATAGAGGAATTAGGCTTTCCGGCGGTCAGCGCCAGCGTATCTGTATCGCCAGGGCACTCCTTAAAAACGCTCCGATTTTGATCCTGGATGAAGCAACCAGTGCTCTAGACACCGAAAGCGAGCAGATGGTGCAGAAAGCGCTGGACAATTTGATGGCGAACAGGACCACATTCGTAATAGCCCACCGTCTCTCTACTGTCTTACATGCTGACAAAATTCTAGTCCTGGAAAATGGTGGAATTGTAGAAAGTGGCTCACATGATGATCTGATAAAAAATCGTGGCCTTTACAAACGATTACACTCTCTTCAGTTCAGTGACCGCGGCTCTGTAGAGATTGCCAACGAACCATGAAACGAATCAACTGGGCCATTCAAGCTATTTTTTTCTATTTATTCACCTTGGTCATAGCGACCATCCCACGCTCTCAATTTATCCGTATCGGCAAAAAAACCGGTATCTTTTTATTCAACATTCTCCATTCACGCAGAGCTATCGCAATAGACAATATCAGCCGGGCACTCCCATTTATGAAGCGCCACCCCTCTTGGAGCGGTGAATTTGAAACGGCAGAGGAAATTGCTATGGCAACATTCATGAACCTGGGAATTTCAATTGTTGAAGTGTGCCGACTGTATCATGGTAAAGGCGACATACTGATCGACTCTATTGAGGTCACCGGTCGTGAGAATCTACTGTTAGCTCGTGAAAAGCATAAAGGTATTATTTTTGTAGGTGGACATTGCGGCAATTGGGAAATGATGTCGTTATCTTTTAAAAAGCTTTTCGATGAAAATGTCTGGGCAATTGTTAGGCAGCAGAACAATCCATATTTAAATGCCGTAGTCGATAAAATGCGTATGAGTTATGGCAACAAAGTTATTTATAAAAATGCTGCCCTGAGACCGATCCTCGGAGTTCTTAAAAATGATGGCGTCATTGGCATGCTGGTGGATCAGGCGGTGTTCGAAGACAACGGCACTCTGATTGAGTTCCTCGGCAGAAAAGCCTGGGCCAACAAGGCTCCTGCAATCATTGCCCATAAAACCGGAGTACCTCTAGTTCCGGTATTCATGTACCGTTCAGAAATTGGGCACGTTCTTGAAATACACCCGGAATACGCCCTTTGTGGAGCTAGAAATGAAGATGGGATCGGGCGCGACATCCAGTTATTATCCCGTTATCTCGAAGATTTTGTCTGTGCCCATCCTGCCGATTGGTACTGGGTACATCGGCGCTGGAAACGAGCGGGAGAGACTATATGAATACCAAAGTCCGCGATTTTGTCCTGCCAATTTCTATTCTCATTCTGGCCACGATAATTATTGCTGTTGCCGGTGCTGATCTACTCGTTTCCGCACCTTTCTGCATCGGCGGGAAATGGCCTGTTGGAGACCAACAACCGTGGCATCTTCTGTATCAATTGGATCGTTGGCCAGCGATTATTCTGGCACTGTGCGGAATAATTGCTGCCATCACCGGCTGTATTTACAGGAATCGTCGCGACTGGATCAAGCCGGGTATTTTTCTTGTACTCCTTCTTGTGTTGGGACCTGGATTAATTGTCAATACAATGTTCAAAGACTATTGGGGAAGACCGCGACCACGGGAAGTTATACAGTTTGGCGGTGCAAAGGAGTTTTTACATCCGTGGCAAAAAGGTGTTGCGCATATGGGACGATCGTTCCCCTCCGGCCACTCTTCAGCAGCCTTCTATCTGGCGGCACCTTTCTTCATTTACAGACGCCGGAAGCCCCGGGTCGCTGCATTATGGATGGTAGGCGGACTCATTTTCGGAATAGTGATGAGTGTGGCTCGTATTACGCAGGGTGGACACTTTCTGAGCGACAATCTATGGGCATGGGGCATGGTCCATCTCACAGCAGTAGCACTGTATTATCTGTTGCGACTTGACAGCAACGACACTCCTTCGATAGCGTCATAAACACACATGTTCATTTTTGCCTATAACATAATTTCTATCTTTCTTCTAATTCCTGTTTTGCTTTATCACCTTTATCGCTCGGTCAGTCGAAGCAGACCGCCGGCATTTCGTGAGCGTTTTGGTTACATTCCTGCCAATCAACTTTCCATAATCGACAATAGGCCAGTAATCTGGCTGCACGCCGTTTCAGTGGGTGAAGCAATTGCCGCAAGGCCACTGCTTAAAGCACTCCGTAAACACTATCCAGACCATGCTGTTCTCGTTTCCAACACCACAGAGACGGGAAGAGGGATCAGTACCACTTTTCCGGAGAAAGACCTTTGCATCTATTTTCCATTTGATTTTCTGCCGGCTGTACGCAACTCTCTTGATAGTATCAAACCTAAAATTATTATTATTATGGAAACCGAGATTTGGCCGAATTTCACCAGAGAAGCTGCCCGCCGTGGCATCCCGATCGTTCTGGCAAATGGGCGGATTTCAGACCGTTCTTTCAGTCGTTACCTGAAATTCAGCTGGTTCTTCCGCCACGCTCTGCAGCTCTTTTCCTGTCTCTGCATGCAGACAGAAACCGATCGCGAGCGGATCATTGCCATCGGTGCACCACCTGAACGGACGTTAGCAACCGGCAATCTCAAGTATGATATCCCCGTATGCCAGGTCGGCATCAATGAACAAGAATGCCTGAGACGCGAATATTCCATTCCGGATAAGCTTGTTGTATTAACAGCTGGAAGTACCCACGCCGGTGAGGAACAGTATGTGATTACCATGTTCAAGGAACTGGCTGCGACCGCTGACAACCTGTTCCTTATTCTTGTTCCACGGCACCCGGAGCGGAGTGGTGAAGTCGCTGCCAACCTTAAAGAGTCCGGTCTTGCATTCAGGCGTCGTACTGAACTGTCTTCTTCTGTCAAGTTTAAGCAGGGTGAAGTATTGCTAGTAGACACTATCGGTGAAATGATGAATCTGTACGCGCTCTCAGACATTGCTTTTGTCGGTGGCAGCCTGGTTCCGACCGGTGGACACAACCTTCTCGAACCTGCCTCGACCGGGGTTGCCAGCATCTTCGGCCCGTATATGACAAATTTCCGCGAAATTTCTGAACTTGTATTGCACTATGGGGCGGGAATTCAAATACAATCGCCTGAAGAGTTGACGACCTCAATGCGGACATTGATCGCAAGCTTTGAGTTGCGACGTGTGCTTGGACAGAATGGGCTGAAAATGATGCGGGATACTGGTGGTGCCACTGAACGACACATGGAAGTAATTGCCAGGTACTTATGAAATCGTCTGGTACAAGATATTGGCGAGGAATTGCCAACGGTACTCATACAGGCATTATAGTCCGCTTGCTTTTGGTATTACTCGCGCCACTCAGTCTGCTCTACACTTTTATACAGCAACTGCGGGCCGGATTCTTCCGAAATGGGGTATTAAAAATAAAGCGACTGCCGCGTCCGGTCGTATCCGTTGGCAATGTCACCGTCGGAGGCACAGGCAAGACTCCGGTTACCGCTTATATTGCTCGCCTGTTATTGGAGCAGGGGCGCCGTGTCGCTGTTATTTCCCGCGGTTATGGTGGTTCACTGGAGGGACAAAACGTAATAGTGAGCGATGGCACCACTATCATGGTCAGTGCCAGTGAATGTGGAGATGAACCTTTTCTGCTGGCGTCAACTGTCCCGGGGTTGATGGTAGTAATCGGGACGGACCGCCATGCCGCCGGAATGTTGGCCATGGAGCAACTCTCACCCGAGGTTTTTCTGTTGGATGACGGCTTCCAACACCTTCGCCTGCACCGTGATCTGAATATTTTATTGCTGGATTATACACACCCGTTTGGCAATGGCTGGACACTGCCATCCGGATTACTTCGCGAACCAAAGGCGGCCGCCAAACGTGCCGACCTGAGTATTCAGACCCGCTGTCCCTCGGATAGCGCATCCGCACCACCGGTTTATGGCATCCCTTTTTGCAATGCCAGACA
>CAIQWT010000050.1 GCA_903875605.1 uncultured Geobacteraceae bacterium
CTATGTCTTTCTGTAGCTTTTCAATTGTTTCGTCTTCAAATTCAATAATGGCATTACATCCGGTACAGACAAGGTGGTCGTGATGTTCTCCGGCAGCAACATGCTCATAGCGTGTCTGACCGTCATTCAGAAGTATTTCACGAGCGAGACCAGCCTCTGCAAAAAGCTTGAGCGTTCGGTAAACAGTAGCCTGTCCTATGTCAGGTGTGCTGGATTTAACAATTAGGTAGAGCTCTTCAACACTAATATGTTTATGTGTTGAAAGGAATATATCAAGAATAATATCACGTTGACGTGTAGAACGCAGTCCCTTGGATGCAGCAAAATCATTAAACGCTTTCTTTTTCTCTTGAATCATTCGCCCTCCTTATTGAACATGAATATCAATATAAAGAGGGCGAATAAAAAATGCAAGCGAAATTAATCAGACATTATGCTAATCATTATTGGGGTGTCAGCAGATGCCTGCCCACCCAGTTCTTAGCAAACTGGTAGGCGGTGCGTCCACAGCGCTTACTCTTATCGTGAGACCACTGAATGGCATCACGTTCGAGTTCACTGCTCCAGGCAATTTTCACGTTGCGCTGGCTGGATTCTTTTTCGACATTCAAACGTACCGCATCGATGTAACGATCCTGAGAAAAAGCATAGAAAGCAACCCAGATTCCGAATCGGTCGGAGAGTGAGACCTTTTCCTCCATTGCCTCGCTCTGCTGCATTTCTCCTTTAACAAATTTACCACCCAGGTGGTCAGATTCATATTCCGGCAGAAGATGACGACGATTAGAAGTTACATAGATCAAGACATTTTCCGGCGCCGAATAAACCGAACCATCCAGGGCACTTTTCAGCATTTTGTAACTCAATTCTCCTACTTCGAACGTCAGGTCGTCACAGAGCAGAATGAACCGATATGGCTGGTTCTCTACCGCTGTAAAAATTTCGGAGAGGTAAATCAAATCTTCTTTTTCAACTTGTATAAAACGTAAACCCTGCGGAGAAAATTCGTTAAGCAGTGCCTTGACTAATGATGACTTTCCAGAACCACGCGATCCCCAAAGCAGTGCATTATTTGCAGGCAGTCCGGCCAAAAACTGACGAGTGTTGCTAATCATTATCTCTTTTTGCTCTTCCACGCCAAGCAGTTCGTCCAATGTGGTTGTATCGGTAACTCTGACCGGTTCGAGGTACCCCGAAAATGAATGCCGCCGCCAGTTGGCTGCGGGACAGTGTTGCCAGTCTATCGAGGCAATTGCTTTGGGGAGCAGCATTTCTACAGAACTCAACACGCGTTCAAGTTGGGCAACAACTTCAGGCTTTAAATTAAACATGGATCCATTTCTCTCTTTTAAAATAATTTATGCTAACTAGTTGGTAAAAAACATAAAAACGGGATATTTTGTATACGTCATAGGCTTGCTTGCTGTCAAATCAAAAAACCTGAGACTATCTTTCTATTGCTTTTTGTCTGCTTTTTCACATAAAAGAAATCATCTAAATTTATAACTGTAATCAACAGCCGTGGAGAAATATGAAAATCATAGATTCTATCAACCAGAATAAGCCATTTATTTCACTCGAATTTTTTCCACCTAAAACACGCGAAGACTGGCCCGCCTTTTTTCAGACAGTTCAGAGTCTTGCAGTATTAAAACCGCTCTTTGCCTCCGTAACGTATGGTGCTGGCGGAAGTACTAATATCGATACGCTTGAAATTGTTACCCGGATTCAGCAAGAATATAATATTGAAACTATGGCACATCTAACCTGCCTCGGCTCTAAAACTGAGGAAGTGACCCGTTTTCTTGATGATCTTGCCGCGGCCGGAGTTACTAATGTCCTGGCCTTACGTGGCGATCTTCCACAGGATGGTTCTGTAGTGGCTCCCCTGCCCTCGCCACTGCAGTACGCTTCCGACCTTGTCGGTTTGATCCGGTCGTCTTTTCCAGAAAAAGGTATAGCAGTTGCCGCATATCCGGAAGTACATCCCGAGGCCGCAAGCCTTGAGAACGATCTCTCTATCTTAAAACTTAAACTGGAAAACGGTGCTGATTTTGCAATAACACAGCTGTTTTTTGACAACAATCTGTATCACGCCTTTGTGAAAAGGGCCCTTGAAGCTGGAATTACTAAGCCGATCATTCCAGGAATTTTGCCAGTTGTCAGCTTGAAGGTAATAAAAAGAATAGTATCTCTGTGTGGAGCATCTATTCCAGAGGGGTTTCTTTCTGAGCTGGAAAAGGCAGATCATGCTGGAGGAGCTGCGGCAGTACAAAAAGTCGGCATAGCCTATGCTCGACGCCAGACCCAGGACCTTCTGGAAGCCGGTGTTCCAGGAGTTCACATTTACACACTGAACCGGGCTGAAGTTGTATTGGATCTGGTAGATGGTTTGGTAAAGTAGAGACTCATTATTCGTGAGTCCCTACTTCCTTTTTTTCCTGACGGCTGTAGCCGGTCCAACAGCTTTTCGGTGATATCCGCAGTCACGTGGGAGCCAGCGGAGAGTTTGGACTAATTCAGGTGTCAATTTTATACAGCTGGGATTAATCTCGAAACGGCGATCAAATATTTTGCACTCACGACTGACAATGTCGAGAAACCGGCAAGCTGTCTGGGTGTAAAAAATATTCCCACGTTCATCTTCAATTTTCTCAAAACAACAGCGACCACACTGCCTACAGCGGCTATCCCAATCATGATCTCCTGCGGGGTAGTCAACCATTACCTATTTTTTACCTTTCTGAACTCTTGATTTCAACATGTCACCCAGAGTCCCCATCCCCTTGGGAGCATCGTCTGCCTGACGTCTAAACTCAGATATTGTAGCTTCTTCCTCTGCAGCAGCACGGGACGGTCCGGCAAGAGCAAGTGATATACGGCGATTACTGCGGTCGATACTTTCAATCTTTACTTCAATTTGTTCCCCTTCTTTAACAACTTCACGGGGATGATTTATTCTCTTTCCAGATCCCAGTTTTGATATATGCAGGAGACCGTCCACGCCGTCGCTTAAAGTAACAAACGCGCCGAATGTATCCAGACGGACAACGGTACCCCCATGAAACGATCCTTCAGGAAATTTAGCAGTTACCTGCTCCCACGGATCTTCAAGAGTGTCCTTGATACTCAAGGAGATACGCTCCTTTTCCTTATCAATAGATTTGATAACTACTTTCAGCTGTTGTCCGATGCTAAGCACATCGCGGACATCCTTGACCCTGCTCCAGGCAATCTCTGATACCGGAATCAAACCTTCCAGGCCTCCTATATCAACAAAGGCACCATAGTCCTGGAGTGAAGTGACTGTTCCAATAACCGTCATACCTTCACTGATCCCTGCCTGGGCTTCTTCTTTCAAACGTCGTTGCTCATCTTCAAGCAGGGCGCGCCTTGAAACAATAATATTGCGACCGTTTTCAGCATATTCGCTGATCTGAAATGTCAGACGTGTGCCAATCAATGATTCTGGATTTTCAACGCGTCTGAGTGCAATCTGTGAATACGGGCAGAATGCGCGCGCCGTACCACCCAGCTTAATTTCATAGCCACCCTTAATCTCTTTTTCCACCAATCCTTCAACCGGTACTCCAGCCTGCCATGCCTGCTCAAGTTGGGAGCTGCCTGACGTACTACCGCCGATCCTGGTAGTGAACCGCATTTCTCCATGGTTTGAAGATAAGAAATATGCTGTAATGACATCACCCTCCACGAGAGTCAGAGTGCCGTCTAGATCTAAAAACTCCTTTCGTTCTATGACTCCCTCTCCCTTCTGGCCGGTATCCATAAAAATCCATTCTGCTCCAATTTTTAGCACCTTTCCCGTCAATTTTTGACCAGGTTCCAACCAGCGCCCTGTCTTTCTGTTGCTCTCCTCAAACATTTCAGCAAATCCCTCGTCTTCAACCTCAATGTTTTCCTCAATGGTGTCATCTTCAAGAGTACTGATATCTTTCATATGTGTTACGCCTCCCAGTTCAAATATTTGCTGCGGGACTATAGCATATCTGAACTTATAATCAATTACCTGATTCACACGGAGTGCCCATCTGTTTAAATAATCTAATTACAAGGCAAAGTACCGGCCTATAAATTCATTTTTAATCCTTCACCCCTTGAAAATCAGATGTATTATGATTATGTTTGAAAATTAGATGCCATCACACTTAAGGAGACACAACCGTTATGTCCAAAACCACCAAACAGTTCCAGACAGAAGTTCAACAACTACTAGATCTGGTAATTCACTCTCTTTACTCCAACAAAGATATCTTTCTTCGTGAACTGATTTCTAATGCATCTGACGCAATTGACAAAGTACGCTTTGAATCGCATTCCGACGAATCTCTTCTTGAAGGAAACAGTGACTGGAAAATTAAGCTGATTCCAAACAAAGAAGCCGGCACATTGGTGATCCGCGACAACGGTATCGGCATGAACATGGCTGAGGTTGAAGAAAACATCGGTACTATAGCCCGTTCCGGCACCAAAGCATTTATGCAGTCGCTGAAAGAAAAGGCAACTGGTGATAATCCCGAATTAATTGGTCAGTTCGGTGTAGGATTCTATGCATCCTTCATGGTCGCAGACCGGGTAACGATGGAAACCCGTACAGGTGGTTCAGTTACAGACGGTTGTCGCTGGGAATCAACCGGTGACGGCAGCTATACTGTAGAGGAATGCAGCTGTGAACAGCGCGGCACAGAAATAACACTTCATCTAAAAGAAGAATTCAAGCAGTACCTTGATGAATGGAAAATCCGCTCTATCGTAAAAAAATACTCTGATTACATCCAGTATCCGGTTGTAATGGATGTCACCCGCAGTGAAACCCCAAAAGGGGTTGATGGTGAAGAAATCGAAGGTGCTGGCACTATCGACAAGACAGAGGAGCAGACACTTAACTCGATGAAGGCCATCTGGGCTCGCGCAAAGAGCGATGTTACAGAAGAGGAATATACCGAGTTTTATAAGCATGTCTCGCATGATTACGATGCACCGTTCCGCACCATCCATTTTTCCGCTGAGGGTACCAGCGAATTCAAGGCCCTGCTCTATCTACCAGCAAAAAAACCGTTCGATATGTTCATGAATGACCGGAAAAAAGGTCTTCAACTGTACGTTAGGCGCGTTTTCATCAGTGATAAATGTGAAGAATTGATTCCGGACTATCTTCGATTTGTTAAAGGTGTCGTTGATTCATCCGATCTGCCGCTTAATGTTTCCCGAGAGGTTCTTCAGGAAGACGTTCAGATCAAGCGCATCCAAAAAAGCCTGGTCGGCAAGATTCTTTCCACACTTTCAGAGGTTAAGGATCAAAACTTTGACGAATATGTTACCTTCTGGAAGGAATTTGGTCAGGTTATAAAAGAGGGAATGCATTTTGACTACGCCAATAAGGAAAAGTTGCAGGAATTGATCCTTTTTGAAAGTACCTCAACAGAATCCGGTTCCTTTGTTTCAATGAAAGAATATGTCGGCAGGATGCCGGAGGGTCAGAAAGATATCTATTATATTACTGGCGCCAGTCGTGAAACACTTGAGCAGTCACCACATCTGGAGGCGTTCCGCGCTAAAGGATATGAGGTTCTGTTTCTAACCGACCCGGTCGATGAATGGGTTGTACAGTCTCTGACCGAATATGATGAAAAACACCTTAAAGCGGTTGATCGCGGCGATATCAGTCTGGACAGCGATGATGAAAAGCAGGTAAAGGAGAAGAAACGCGAAGAGGCTACAAAGGAATTCAGTGATCTGATCTCACTGATGAGCGACCGCCTGAAGGATAAAGTCAAAGAGGTGCGTTTCTCCAACCGTCTTACTGACAGCGCCTGCTGTCTGGTTGCCGACGAATTTGGTATGAACGCTAATATGGAACGAATCATGAAAGCGATGAACCAGTCTGTTCCCGAATCCAAGAGAATACTGGAGCTGAACCCTGACCATGCAATCCTGAAGGCGATGGCTTCAATTCAACTGAAAGATGCTTCAGCAGCAGCGTTGGCAGATTATGCCGACCTTCTCTATGATCAGGCTCTCTTAACGGAAGGTTCAACAATTAAAGATCCGCTCCGTTTTACCAGATTGGTTAGTGATCTGATGGTGAAAGCTGCTCAGTAATATTTCTGATAAAATCTGTTAAACGCCAAACGGCCACCGGAAGTTTCTTTACCGGTGGCCGTTCTTGTATCAATTCTAAGAGTGAATCAGTTACTGTTTTTTGAATAGATTATACGGCGGATTATACATGCAGCAGCAAAAAACAACAGGTTCACCATGACGATGGAAGCACTGGCAGGCAGGTTGGACATGATAGAGATAATAATACCGATTATCACCGAACTGCATCCTTGAAGCGCAGCAAGAGCAATGCAGACCTTAAAGCCTCGCGCCAGCTGCAAGGCTCCTGCGGCAGGAACTATCAGCAACGACGATATTAACATGATACCGACCAGCTTCATTGCCAGTACTACGGACAACGCGGTCAGCAGAACCAGAATGGAGTTGATAAAGGAGGTGCGTACGCCTGAAACTTTAGCCAGTTCATCACTGAATGAGATAGCAAATAGTTCGTGATAATAGAGCGTTACGAGTAGCATAACTCCGAGACAGAGTAACCCGGCAATAATAACCTCTTCACTGCGAATCGAGAGTATGTTTCCGAACAGATAGCTAAGCAGATCTACATTGTAGCCACCACCAACACTGGCCAGTATAATTCCTGCAGAGATACCTAGAGCGGATACCAGCCCAATAGCGGCGTCACCACTTAATCGCCCTTTTTCGGTTAACTTGAGAATGCCAAGTGATGCCAGAAGAACAATAGGCATTGAAACAAGTAATGTCATGGCTGAATAGAATTTAAGTGCAAGAGCGATAGCGGTACTGCCGAAAGTGACATGAGCCAGTCCGTCTCCAATTAATGACAGACGCCGTAAGACTAGAAAAACACCAAGTACAGAGCACAGTAGTGCGATCAGTGTACCGGCAAGCAAGGCACGTTGAATAAAGCCGTATGAAAGAATTTCAAATAAGTTCATGGTCAATGACGGTGACACATAAGATGCTGTGAGTGTTCGCCAAATAGCGATGACATCTCTGGTGAACTGCAAAACTCATCAAAACCGCCGTAAAAAAGCATCTTTTTATCAATGTAAAGCATTTTTGAAGCATGTTCTCCAATCGCACCGCTATCGTGCGTTACCAATAGCACAGTGACCCCCCTCGAATGATTGATATCAGCAATCATTGAATAAAAACGCCCCCTGGTCTCGGGGTCAAGTGCTGCGGTCGGCTCATCCAGCACAAGCAATTCCGGTTCATTAACTATTGCCCTTGCAAGCAGCACACGCTGAAGCTGTCCGCCAGAAAGTTCACCAATCAGTTTATGTTCAAGATCTAAAATACCTAATTCATCGAGTGTTTTATTTATTTTATCATTATCTGCACGATTGAGGCGTTTGGGAAAACGTTTGAGGGACAACAGCCCGAGTCCAACCGTCTCATGCACTGTAGCAGGAAAAACCGGATTAACAAGATGCAGACTTTGCGGCAGATAGCCGATTTTGCTCCAGTCACGAAAATCTGATAAATTAGTTCCAAACAGTGCAGCACTACCCGTACTTATCGTTACCAAACCAAGCAGCGCCTTGATAAGAGTGCTTTTTCCTGAGCCATTAGGGCCCACAATGCCAATATAATCGCCACGACTTACCTGGAAGGAAATATCCTCAAGCACCCTTCCCTCTCGGTAACTGCAGGAAAGTAGCTCTGTTGCTACTACGATGTTCGGCATTACAGTCCTTTTCCAAGCCGGATTCCATCCGGATTTATTGAGACAACGCCCTCTTTGTACAATCCCCCTATCGCCTTTTTAAAACTTTTCTTGCTCAAGCGAAGCATTGTGGCGATAGCTTCAGGAGTACTTTTGTCGGTCAACGGCAGAAAATCCCCCTGGGTCTTGAGAGCCTCCATAATAATCTCGCGATCATTGACTGCTTCCTGTCCCCAACCTTTACGCAACGTAACATCGACCTTGCCATCATCCCTGATTTTTTTCACATATCCGCGCAGACGCTCACCGCAGGAAGGCTTGACAATTAATTCGGTATGGAATATCAGTCCACCGAAGCTGTTGTTGATAATGACCTTGGCGCCCAGATCCGTAAAAGCATAAACCAGTAAATCTACCTCATTCCCTTCAGAAAGAGATTTATCTATCGGAATTATGAACTTATCAAGTTTTGTAGTGGCTGCTATACGCCCGCTTGAGTGGAGATAAATCCTTACAAGTACCTTATTGCCGCGCCTGACAGGTTCAGTCTGTTCGCCAAACGGCAGCAACAAGTCCTTTTCCAATCCCCAGTCCAGGAATGCCCCCACAGTGGTGGTCTCCAGGACATTCAGGAGCGCAAAGTCACCCACAACGGCACGTGGTCTTCTGGTAGTAGCGGTCAATCGGCCATCTGAATCAACGTAAACAAACACACACAGGGTTGTTCCAACCTCCGCATCTTTAGGAGTAAGGCGTAAAGGAAGCAGTACATCACCTTCATCCAACATGAATACGGCTCCGGATGCATTGATACGAGAAATTGTAAGTTGATTATAGTTACCTATATTAAGCATGATTATCCTCCTGAACTTGCAACTATTCTTGATAGCGCCACTTAAAACTGACAGTTTTACAGCCGGGCATAATTCTTCGAAAGATGTTCAATCCCTCTTCTGTAGCGTTAATTCCGCTGCAGGTAAGCCACTTTAGTTTTGGAATGAGTGCCAGATTCATAATTCCGTTATCGCTAATAGCGGTATGATATATGGAAATCCTCTGCAAAGATTTCAAAGTGCGCAGTAAAGATAATCCCTGATCAGTTATATTTGTGTCTGACAAATATAACTCCTGCAGATCTGTAAGGTGGCTGATGTAACTCAAAGTCGAGTCATTACAATTATACAGGAACAACGACTGGAGATCAGTGGGTGATAAATCTTTTAAAAAATCGGCATCCATGCTTTTGTCAATTTTTATGTCAAGTCGCAGTGATGTATCGAGAAATATTTCTTTAGCACCCTGTGCAATACCGATTCTTTGCCAATCTCTGAAGTCTACTGAAGCAACTTTACGGATATAAAGTACCCCGCAGTTCTGATCGAGTGGGAAACGCACAATACGGGTTTCAAGCGGGGCACCACTGACTTCTTCAGGTACTCCGGTATCACCGCGAACAGTAGACAGACGACGACGTATCCGGATTATATCCAGATCAACGGAAGAGGCCATTTCTACAAGCAGATCGACCCCGTCAGCTATTGAATCATCCACTCGAAGCTTGAAATGATATATGTCGGCCTGCTTTAGTTCCTCAGTCTGACGTATAACCGCTTGAATATTTTGTTGTACTGCAGAGATTTGACGGATAACGCGCACCAGTTCAAGGGCAATATCCATTTCAGAACCGTAAGAAACCGGAGCCTGTTCCCACTCACTCAGCAAGTCAATCAGCACCTGCCGATTTCCAGACCGATATGCTTCATTGGCAAGTGCCATTAACTCCTGCCTGCGCAGGCGTTCAACCTCATCGGCAGCCAGATCCGGATGGACTGCTTTAGCTACTCCTCGATAAATCGACTTGAGACTGAGAACAGAAACATCCTGTGGTTCTTCATCGTCAAGCAGATCTGTGGTGTGCTGAAAATTATTATAAGAAGTTGACTGTTTCAGTGGTTCTGCAGAAATATCTAACTTAGTCTCTCCTAAATAGCCTTTTAGTTGCCACTCAAGATCTTCAAGAGTTTGAATACGGACACCAAGTATATCCTCATACACCTGTTCAAAAACACGTATTTCAGTTTTTAGGTTACTGTAATCCCGTTCACGTCGTTGAAGATCAGCCTTGACGTGGACCAATTGTTGATATTTGTGTTCCAGTTCAACTTCTTCCGGTGTCTTAAGGCGGTTCTTGAAAGGTGTCATAGCACAACGTCCGACATGGATAGTTCGCGTACTTCCCGTGCAAGCGGCAAAGTAATACGTCGGTTTTTAGACATCGAAAAGCGATATAACTGATTGAATACTTTTAGCAAATCGCCAACCTCTCGACTTGTTGTCGCGAGAATATAGTCTACTACTTCATCAGGCATTCTTATTTGATGATCATCCGCCACTTTCTTAATTATCATTCTTCTGGAACTATCATCTGACGTATCAAGTCGTGCGACTAATCCCCATAACAACCTGGATGTAAGGTGCTCATCCATATTGGATAATTCACGAGGAGGCAGTGAACCTGCCATGGCGATGATACGACCGGTGGTATGAAAATCGTTAAACAGCTGCCAAAGGGCTCTCCGCAAATCAGGATCATCCGGCATATCCTGAAGATCATCCAGGATTAAGCCGGAGGCTGAGGAAAAAGTAAATACGAGCTGATCAGTAGTGATTGGCTCATTGAGCGAAAGATAAGGAAACTTTTTGCCGGCTATTGAACGCAATAGATGTGTTTTGCCCGATCCGGGAGGGCCATATAGATAAAGCAGGCTCTCTGAATCTGAAGGATCGGAAATTTTTAGTGAAAACCGTAGAGCAAGAGAGTTCCCTTCACAAGGTACAAAACGGTCATAACTGAAACACGGAATAACTGGAAAATTTAAGATCTGCTGCATAGTTAGAAAAGATTCGCCTGAGAGGAGTCCGGGGCGATGCGACCAAAATGCTGGTAAGCGGCACGTGTTGCTACTCTTCCGCGCGGGGTCCGATTGATAAATCCGTTCTGAATCAAAAACGGCTCATAAACATCCTCAATAGTATCGCTCTCTTCACTAATGGCTGCAGCTATGGTATCCAAGCCTACAGGTCCGCCACCAAACTTGTCTATAATTGTCAGCAGAATCATACGATCCATCTGGTCAAAACCCATTTCGTCTATTTCAAGTAATTTAAGCGTTTTACGTACAACATCCAGAGTTATGACACCATCGGCACGTACTTGAGCATAATCACGCACACGACGCAGCAGGCGGTTGGCAATTCTGGGAGTTCCACGACTGCGGCGGGCTAATTCAGATGCACCATGAGGATCTATTTCCATCCCCAAAATACCGGATGAGCGGCAGATAATTGTGGCAAGTTCATCGTAAGTGTAAAATTCAAGCCGCGATATAACCCCGAAACGATCACGAAGTGGTGAGGAAAGAAGACCGGCCCTGGTAGTGGCACCAACTAAAGTAAAGCGTGGCAGATCAAGTTTTATCGAGCGGGCGCTCGGACCCTGGCCGATAATTATATCGAGTTGATAATCCTCCATGGCCGGATAGAGAATCTCTTCAACTATATGAGAAATCCGGTGGATTTCGTCAATAAAAAGGACGTCATGCGGTTCAAGATTAGTAAGTATTGCAGCCAGGTCTCCCGGGCGTTCAATGACCGGACCGGAGGTCGACTTGATGTTAACCCCCATTTCGCAGGCTATGATGTTGGCCAGCGTTGTCTTGCCGAGACCGGGGGGGCCATACAGCAGGACATGGTCCAAGGCCTCTCCGCGCCCCTTGGCTGCGTCTATGAATAGACGCAAATTGCCCTTGATCTTTTCCTGACCGATGTAATCGTCAAAAGATCTCGGTCGCAGAGTCGTGTCATACTGAGAGTCATCGTCTCGTTTTTCCGGGGTAATAGTACGAGATTCAATCACTGTTGCGACTTCCCGATCAGTAATTGAATCGCATTAATTGTCAATGGAATATCTGTCTGAATACCGTCAGACATCCGCTTAAAAGAGGCTCGCCCTGTTGCGGCTTCATTCTCACCGATAACTACGCTGTAGCGGGACTTAAGCTTGTCAGCGCGGCGCATCTGACTTTTTAGACTTTTTCCTTCATAATCCATTTCGACGCGTATCCCGGATTTCAACAAACCATCCATCAGGTGAAATGCAACATCACGTTCTCCGCTACCCATTGTTGCGATAAACAGATCGGGAAAAGACGCAAACTCCTGATTGCTGATGAGCAGAGCAATCCTCTCCAAGCCCATTGCAAAGCCGATTCCTGGGATGTTAGGCCCTCCCAGTTGAGAAATCAAACCATCATAGCGCCCACCCGCGGCTACGGCAGATTGCGATCCAAGTAATCCGGTAACCATTTCAAAGGTTGTGCGAGTGTAATAATCAAGCCCGCGAACCATACGGGAATTGATACTGTAAGGTGTGGAAGAAAGATCCAGGTAGCGGCGCACGCGGCTGAAATGATCATTACAGCCACTGCATAGATGATCCAGTACAGACGGAGCCCCAACAGTCATTTCAACGCAACCGGGGACTTTGCAGTCAAGTGTGCGTAGCGGATTAGTGGCAAAACGGCGCTTACAGTCGTCGCAAAGATGATCCATCCGCTCTTCAAGAAAACCACGTAAAGTGGAGCGATAAGCGGGACGACATTCGTGACACCCTAGCGAATTGATCTGTAAAGTTGGTTCCGTTAAACCAATTTCGCGGAAAAAGAGCGTCAACATATTTAATACCTGAGCGTCAGCCAGTGGATCATTGACTCCGGTGATTTCTGCACCAATTTGATGGAATTGACGATAGCGTCCTTTTTGCGGGCGTTCATAGCGAAACATTGGGCCCATATAGTATAATTTTGCAATCGGATCCTCAGCGTATAGTTTGCGCTCAATGAAAGCTCGCATGACTCCAGCGGTGCCTTCAGGTCGAAGTGTGACGCTGTTTTCACCTTTATCTATAAATGAGTACATTTCCTTTTCAACAATATCGGTTGCATCACCGATAGAGCGGCAGAAAAGCTCAGTTTTTTCCATTATTGGAACCCGGATCTCACCAAAACCGTTCAGCTCAAAAACCCTGCGGGCTGTTTGTTCAATATACTGCCACCGTCCGGATTCGCCTGGGAGAATATCATTACATCCTTTAACTGCTGTAAGAGCCACATATCACCTCATGGGAATTTAAACGAAAAAAGTCCGGACGGCATTATTTCAATGCAGACAAGACATAAGTTTGTACAGCGTCAGGTCAGGAAACTATACGCTGAATACAATTTTTACCGGATGTTTTGCCGACATACATTGCTTTGTCAGCCATTTCAAGCAGTACCTCTTTTGAAGCAGTATCATCTGGGCAGCAGGCATATCCGATACTGCAGGTCAATCGAATTATATGCCCTTCATTGCTGGAGAAATGGTGGGCCTCTACGTGTCTGCGGATACGCTCGGCGACAAGTTTAGCTATCACGCAGGTTGTTTCTACCAGAATGACGGTATATTCATCGCCTCCGTAACGAATGACGATATCAACATCACGCACCGTTTTTTTGAGCAGGGAGCCAAACTCAGCCAATACCTGGCTGCCGACCAAATGGCCATGAACATCATTTACCTGCTTGAATGAGTCAACATCGATAAAAAGAACCGCCAGGTGCGAAGAATAACGCTCTACTCTTTTCATTTCCCGATCAAGAGCTATGTCAAGGTATCGATGGTTATAAAGACCGCTGATATCATCAATAAAAAGCAAATCTTTTGCCTTGGTGAATGTTTCAGCGTTTTCAAAGGCACGCAATGACTGTTCATTCAAAAACAGAATATTTTTTCTGTTATTTGCAATATCGGGAAGAACGCAAGCAGGGTTATTCAGAAGTAATATCATGCCAAACATTGCAGGCTGTTTGCCAACTGGTATCAGGAAAGCTTCGGTGTAGCCCGCAGAGGCAAAAGAAGATGACAGATGCAGCTGCTCAATCGAAAATTCAGCATCTGACAACGAAGCAAGTCGCGAGGAAATTTCATCTAAAAGGGAACTGCCGAGCTCAGTTGAAACACCTTTTACTACTTTAAGCTCAAGAGTGTCTCCAACCATAAAAAAACCGAGAGCAGTACTGAGCCCGGCCTCACGAGCCACTGCATCAACGAAAAGATGATACAGGTGCTCTCGGTCGAGACAACCGGAAATGGCCTGTGAGACCCGAAACAGGGAGAGCATGCCTTTCAGCTCATCGTTTTCATCAAGCAGATGCCTCTGCTGGATACACTGGGCAACAGAATGTTTGAATTCATCCGCATTTACAGGCTTTACGAGATAATCGCGGGCCCCATGTTTGAGGGCAAAAATAGCTGACTCTAAATTTGCATTGCCTGTAACCATGATGACATCAACAGTCGGATGGCTTTCACGAACATGAGAAAGAATTTCAAGGCCACTGATATCAGGCATTACCAGATCAGTAATAACAAGAGAATACTGATCTTTGGCAAGCATTTTCAGCCCGTCGGTTCCGCAGGAGGCGGTATCAACCTGGTATCCTTCAGCCCTCAGAAGGTCTGAAAACATTTCCCGGAAGAAACGGTCATCTTCAACTAATAGAATAGTGTCCATGTAACGTCGCCCAATAAATAAAATTGTACAAAATTATCATGTCTTTATACTCCAATTCTCGGCATGGAGTCAACGTCATTCGGGCTTGTAAGGGGTTGAAACAGTCCAGCCGATTCCGTCGCTAACGAGTTCTATTGTCCCATCAAGATCTGTACGATACAGCGGAATATTATTTGTTTTCAGTAACTCTAACGTTCGTGATGAAGGAAGACCAAACCGATTTCCTGCTCCGGCAGAAATTAACGCAATTTTTGGCTTTACCAACTTAAGAAATTCTTCTGACGTTGAGTAGCGACTTCCATGATGACCAACTTTAAGAACTGTAGATTTTAGTTCACTCCCCTCCGAAAGTATGCGTTGTTCCGCCTCAAAACCGGCATCAGCGCAAAAAATCATGCTAAAATTACCATAACTGAGGCGAAACACCAGTGACTGTTCATTTACGGAGGATTCATCAATCCCTTCTATTGAGTATGCTGATTTTGCCGGAGAAAGTACGGTGAGCATTACAGCTCCCGGTAGCATAATAACATCTCCAGCATTAAGTGTTCGCTGCGATATACGTTTTTTATCCAGCTCTTGCCTTATTTCAGCAGATACTTTAGCAATGCTCCAAAAATCACCAACCGCAAAGTTTTTAATAATAAAGGGGAGACCACCGCTGTGGTCAGGATGGTCATGTGTAGCGATCATTTTGTCAATACGTCGGATATGAAGTGTTCCTAATGCTGGTGCCAAAACCCTCTGTCCGAAATCGTGGCCGGTATCATGTAAATATCCACCACCATCAACAAGAATAGTAGATCCGTCAGGAAGTCGTATCAGCATAGATTCGGCCTGACCGACGCTTAACATCGTGATATGGAGACGACCATCCTCAACTTTTGAAGTGTATATGTGCAGGGCAAAGGCGCAGACAGGTATTACTACACCTAGAACAAGGCGTGTCCGTCTGTTTTTTACAAACGTCATACAAGTCATGAACAGCAGGAAAAAGAAGATATCCCATGCTGATATGCCATAAAATGTCATCACCGGAAGGGAAATGCACCACATGATAAATTTATTGGATATGGAAACAAGAAATGCCGCCGGCCAGAGTAGTAGCGATGCGAGTGACGGGAATGCAATTATGAACGGAAGTGCGATAAATCCGGACAGGACAGCTCCATAACCCAGTAATGGTACAATCAGGAAGTTAGTCAGAATTCCGTTGAGAGATGCTACCTTGAAGGTGAAAAGCACAGGCAGCAGTGTAACGCATGACGCGGCAACCGATGCAGCAGCAAACTGAATCATACTGCGCAACCAGGTAGTGGTAACCGATGCCGTACACTTCATTATCAAGGGAACCGCTACAAGTATCCCCCACAGAGAGATAAAAGAGAGCTGAAAAGATATGTCAAAAAGAGTTGGAGGATTGATCACAACAAGAAAAAAAGCAGTAAACAGGAGTGTGTTGATAGAATCGTGCTCACGTTCAGCAAACATCGCTACTGCAAAAACGGTCAACATAATGACCGAACGGGCTGTTGCCGGTGCATTGCCGGTCAGGAAAAGATATGCCAACATGGCGGGAACAGCAATAAGCACTGCAACTCTGCGAACATTCCAGCGTAGTGCCGGATACTCGTAACGAGTCATAAACCATATAACCAGAATCGTCATGAATGCTGCAATAATACCGATATGGAATCCGGAGATTGAAAGTATATGATTTACCCCTGCCCTGGTGTAGGCATCGGCAAGGTCACGAGGAATTCTTCTTTGATCACCGATAAGTAGTGCCGTTAAAACTGAAGAAATCCGTTCATCAAGAATGGCGTGCCGGATTGAATCTCCCATATGGCGGGCTGCTATGTCAGTTGATCGTTGCAAAGATTCTTCAGCACCAGCACGAATGAGGACAATTTCGTTTTGAGAAACAACACGGCAGCTAGCCGATATCCCTTGGAACGCAAGATACCTCTTAAAATCAAATTCACCCGGCAGACCGAGTCTGTGAGGCATAAAGATGCGGGAGATAAAGCGGATACGATCGCCACGGGTTAACGTGATATCCCCGGTACTTACATTCAACAGCAGCACACCGGTGACGGTTTCAGAACTATCCCTGTTTATTAAGCGTTCGACCTTAACAAACAGGCGACTTCCATCAGGGGCAACTGATGGGCGGGCAGAAACAACACCTTCAACTGTAATTGGAGTATCTGATATTTTATTTTTTATAGAGTGGAGGGACAGGTCCGGAGACAACCATGGCTGGAGTGCACACAGGCCCCAAAAAAAGAAAAACAGAGCACTACAGGCAGAGAAAAAAACAGGATGATTTAGTAAGGAGGAGAGCACCAGACATATGAAAACTGCGGTAACAGTCGTTATTGTGCACGAATAACCGAGCAGTAATGAGCTCGTCATGCCGGCCGTAATGAATAAAAATGGGATCAGGAACGGCCAGCGACGGGACATGACAGTAAATTATTTTCTTATTGAGAATGAATCCTGAATATTCTTCAATAACGAGACCGCCTCTTGTAATCCTATCAAACGATCTGAAGGGCCAGATACTCCAGCAAGACGCATAATGTCAACGGATGAAGAGCTTTTTCTGTTAAATTCAATAGTATCTATTCCTCCGGTTGGCGGAATAGATATCGAAAGCCTATTCTCACCAGATTCAAGACGATAGAGACCGAGATATACTTTAGTCAGATATGGTTTAGCCTCTTTCTTAAAAGGTGTGTCGTTCACATTTCCTGATATTTGTTCACCCATGACGTTGATTGTGAGGCCATAATATCCTGCATCAGCAACTGAAAACGGTATTTGGAGTGTCGCACCTCGATAGTCCGCACGGATCCAGTTGGCGGAATAAAAAGGACCGAGATAAGCAGCGTTGGTAGCAGATGCTGTGGCATTGGGAGGGAGAACTACCTTTTCGAAAGCAGCAACCGGTTTAGGCGAAGCCCCCTGCTCAACATCAGGCAACTGGTCATAGCGGTTCGTCAGAGCTACTGCAATTTCAGCCATTCTTACGGCGCTTAATCCCTCTTTAAGGCGCCATCCTGAAAAAGGCTGAATCGGCATATAATCAGGCGCAGACAATGAAAATGAATCAATGGCCCCCTCTGGAGGAATAGTAAGTTTAATGGTTACGACCCCGGCTTTCAACTTCAGTTTTGCTACATCAGTATCCCGGAATGTAGCAGATTTAGAATCAGCCCGATATTCTTTACCGTCAATATTCCAGACAAAACCGTTTCCCTTAATGACAGCTTTAAGGTCGTATTCTCCAGAGATCGGCAGTAATATTGTCATTGTTGAATTTGTCGTATCCGATACACCCATAATCCAGCCTTTTCCGGTAAAAGCACCAAATAGTGGAAAATCTCTCATTGTTACGCGATCTGTTTTTTCATTATAGGCATTCTCAGCTTCATAACGAAAATTTCGTTTTCCACCTAAAATCAATAGATAGTCGCGATCACCTGGCTCTTTTGTTAAGCCACCACTCCAGGAAAACTGTTGAAGGATAAGCTTTGCCAAATCTTTTTGCGTAAAAACCGGCGCAATATCAGCTGCCAGAGAAACTGATTGAAATAAGAATAAGAGCATAATAATTAACGATAAATATCTAAACATGTAGCCTCCGGAAGTGTATATAGTTGAGAAAAAAGTTGCATAAGATACTATCTGGTTTATATCACAGGTTATGCCACTTGAAAACAGAGCAATTGAATGGTAGAAGACTAATGTAGTTTGTAATACACCACCCTGTAGTACAAAGAAGAAGGTGCCTGCGGGATGAATTCAGACCAAATTATATCTGATGTAGTAGGGCAATTTGCCGAGACGGAGCTGCGTAAGTTCTATCGTGCTTCAGAAATCGGTTTCGGACAGGTTATTATCACCGACAGCAGCGGAATTATTGAATATGTAAATCCTGCTTTTTGTCGGGTCACCGGCTATTCATTTCAAGACGTTGTCGGTAAAACTCCGGCTATTCTCAAGTCAGAAAGAATGTCAGCCGCTTTCTACCAGCGCTTGTGGGAATCACTGGATTCCGGAATAGAATGGCATGGTGAGTTCTTTAACCGTCGGAAAAACGGTACTTATTACCTTGAAACTGCGACCATTTCTGCAATAAAATCAAATAACGGATCAGTATCCCATTTAATAAAGGTTTCTGAGGACATTACTGAGTTGAGACACTCGGAAGATCATCAACAGCGCCGTTTAAAACTGATTGAGTCAATTAACAGCGCAAATCTTGTTTTTATGGAACATGGCAATCTGCATCAGATGGCTGAAATAATTCTTGAAACATGTATGTCAATTACCAGCTCTTCGCTTGCTATTTTGTATGAAATCCTTCCCAACGGCAATGCCGGAGTTTTGGCCCTTTCAATGACTTCGCTTGATCCAGTACCCGGACTTCATGAAGTACAGTATGAACTTATGCGTCACGGTCAGTATGAAGTCCCTCTGCATTCATCACTTCTCATGGCACCGGTAATTGAGAACAGGACAATAATTGTCAATCATCAGGAAGAGAATCATTGGCAAACGTGTTCCTGTCGCGTCTGCTCGGCAGCTATCTCTACATTTGCCGGCTTTCCGCTTAAAATAGGCTCTACTACTATTGGAATGATCGGATTTGCTAACAGTGAACATGGTTACTCGAGTGATGACATCACAGATCTTGAAACTTTTTCACACTCATGCGCTCTTGCTATTTCAGCCGCCAGGGCGGAAACCATTCGTAAATCAACTCACGATCAACTCCGCCAGTCGCAAAAAATGGAAGCAATAGGTCAACTTGCCGGCGGTATTTCCCACGATTTCAATAATTTACTCACCGTTATTACCGGATACAGCACTCTTGCCATGCAAAAGATCGGTGCCAGTAACCCGGCTTCAAAAGACATCGAACAGGTTATTAACGCAGGTGAGCGCGCGACTTCACTCATTCGTCAACTACTGGCATTCGGGCGCCGTCAGATACTCGATCCGCAACCGATAAATATTAATATTTTTATCGCCAGTATCCATAAAATTCTCTGTCGACTTATTGGTGAAAATATTTCTCTAACCACTCAGCTTTCACCAGATATCAGTACGGTTCTGGCTGATCCTAGCCAGATTGAACAGATTATTATGAATCTGGTTATCAATGCCAGAGATGCCATGGAACGTGGTGGAATTATTACTATTGAAACGGCTAATCACACTATAGATTCTACTTATGTCCGCAATAACCGCGGCTCAGTGGAAGGTGATTACGTCGTTATTTCTGTTCGAGATACCGGCATGGGAATGAGTGAAGAGGTCATAGCCAGAATTTTTGAACCTTTTTTTACAACCAAGGCAGAAGCAGGAACTGGCCTTGGACTTGCAACCGTGTATGGAATAGTTAAACAAAATAATGGCTATATTCAGGTAATCAGTCAGGTAGGTATCGGCACTGAATTCAAGGTTCACATTCCGCGCTTACTTAAACTTCATCAGGAAAAGGAAACGTCCAGCACAACTCAAGGTTTTATAAAACCGGAGCGTGGTGAAGGTTTGATTCTTGTTGTAGAAGACGATGAAACAGTTCTTGATCTTGCCGCTGTATCACTACGTTCTCAGGGTTATGACGTGCTTACTGCCATTTGCCCACTTGATGCGCTTAGGATATTTGATCGTGCGGGTGAAAAAATCAATCTGGTTCTGTCCGATATTATGATGCCGGATATGTCCGGTCCTGAGATGGCCAAAGAGATGCGTCTGAAAAACCCAGAGGTAAGACTTCTATTTATGTCCGGCTATTCTGAAGAAAAAGTGAACTCTCATGATTTTCCGGGTGAAAAAATTCCGCTCATGGCTAAACCGTTTAGTCCTGGGGAACTTGCTATACTTGTGCAGAAAAGCCTGGCCGGAAATATATCCAGATATGGAGAAGAAAAGGAATGAGAGAACATATTCTGATTGTTGATGATGAGGAAATGATTCGGAGCTTACTCTCCTCAGCTCTAGAACAGGAAAATTACGTCTGTACTCAAGCGTCAAATGTCGATGAGGCATTCATAATTCTTGGTGAACATCCTGTCGACCTTGTTATTTCAGATATAATGATGCCGGGTAGAAGCGGTGTTGAATTACTGCGTGACCTCAAAAAAGTCAACCATGATATCGCTGTGCTGATGATCACAGGGCTCTCTGATATGAACACTGCCATGGAATGTGTACATCTTGGCGCTGATGATTATATAACCAAGCCGTTTGGTATTAATCGAGTAGTATTGACCGTAAAGAATTTGATCGAAAGGCGGAGTCTTGCACTTGAAAAGAAAAATTATCAAGTAAGCCTTGAATTCAAAGTGATGGAGCAGACGTCACAGATTCGTAAAACGATGAATGAGCTCTCCAATGCCTACGACAACACATTGTCCGCACTTGTAAAAGCGCTGGATGTACGTGAGAAAGAGGTGGGCTCACATTCGGAACGGGTTATGAATTACACCGCGTTTCTTGGTGGTAAGCTCGGGATGGCTGGCAGGGAACTTCAGGAACTTTCAAAAGGTGCGCTGTTACACGATATTGGAAAAATAGGCATCTCCGATAACATACTGCTAAAGCCTGGGCAGCTTGATGATGGTGAGTGGATAGAAATGCGAAAACATCCGCAAGTTGGTTATGCTATTTTGTCTGAAATAGATTTTTTAAAAACACCTGCGGAAATAATCCTTGGCCACCATGAACGTTTTGACGGCACCGGTTATCCAAAACAGCTCCGGGGAGAGCAAATTCCTATCGGCTCCCGCATATTTTCAGTTGTTGATACTCTAGACGCCATGACATCAGATCGCCCATATCGCAGAGCACTCCCTTTCTCCATGGTAGTTGCTGAAATAATAAAATACCGGGGTACGCAATTTGATCCGGCCATTGCAGACCTTTTTCTCTCAATTCCACGTAAACACTGGGAGGATTGTGCCGGTAAGCGTTTTATATAAAAAAGGGGTTCAGACTGATCTGAACCCCTTACAACTGCCAATGATTTCCCGGACTACTCCTCGTCATCACAACCGTCGTCCCCTGCACCATCATCACAATCTATGTCAAACTCATCCTCATCGTAATATTCTCCACCATCTGTTTCTGCGTCATCACTCACTTCATAAACGGGGCGCTCAGGAGCCCGCAGTTCATCTTCGGCAATTTTTTCAAATCGGTTAAGCAAAACATTGTCTGTACAGAAACGACCGCTCTTACGATTGCAGGAATCTAAATCACAGAGGTCGAAAAGTTGAACCTCGCAGCAGAGGCGCTGCGGCAAAAGATCAGGACTTTGTTCTGAATCAGGCATCTCTATTATTCCATTAACACAATTCTTTCAAAAATTCAGCGGCTTTAGCAACCTCTTCTTTACAGCCGATGTAAACAGGACAACGCTGATCAAGTCCCTCAGGAACTATATCGAGTATCGGGATTTCACCATTTGTTGCAGCGCCGCCGGCCTGTTCAATCAAGAACGCCATCGGATTGAGTTCAAAAAGCAAGCGCAGCTTGCCATTTGGACAATCGCTGAGCGCTGGATACATAAAAACCCCTTTTCCCTTCATCAAAATTTGATTAAAATCCGGTACGAAACCACCTGAATAACGCAATTTTGAACCTTTATCTTCCAGATAGCGAATAAAGCGCTCGTTGCCCTCACTGTACTTCCTGCGCAAACCTCCGGGTGAATAGATATCACCGGATGGTTTCATCTGAATGTTTTCACGAGTAAGTGTATATTCCATTAATTGATTCATCGTAAATTCAAAAACGCCTTTACCGACTGAGTACACCAAAGAGACGCGTGGACCATAGAGAATATAAATAGAGCCGACCATTTTTCTACCGGGCTGCAGCAGATCATCTCCCTGGTAGATGCCGACAATTGTGCCTACGGCCAGATTGACATCAACAAGTGAAGAACCATCTAGAGGATCATAAGCTACAGAAAACATTCCCTGAGGATTGCTGGTTACCTGGAAAATCTCTTCCATCTCTTCGGAAGCAATATTGCACACTACACCTGAATGCTGCAGACGCTTACGCATGATTCGATCAGAGAGGACATCGAGGGCAAGCTGCTCTTCACCATACAGGTTGGAGGTTCCTGCAACTCCGAGGTCTCCGGTGCGGACTGCATTGATGACATATTTGCTTGCTTCAGCAATTTCACAGATAAGGTGGACAAGATTGCCGCTGATGTTCTGATCACGCAGATGCTGACGCAGATCGATCTGAAATTTTGTCTTGCCTGCTACACTGGCCATGATTCCTCCAAACTGAATGAAATGAGTGCGTTACTGCGGAGAAGATACTGAAAAGTCATATTTTTAGCAAGATTAAATGGATATTTTACAGTGAATTAAATGAAATTAGCCGCATTGTTGGTTTAACGCCTCAACGCCCATTTAAATTTCAAACACAGAACCGTCACGCAAAAGTTCAACTCCAGCAATTGCAAGTCCTTCAACCTCTTTACGAATAAGATCATAATACTGTGGCTTGGGATGGGTGATGAAAATTTGTTTGGGTAAAACACTGATTTTAGAGAGTTCCTTGACCAGCATTGTTGCTGTTAAATGTTTTGTCAGTTTTGCAAGATCCTGCATTGAATCGGGAAAAGAAACCTCAACAATCAGAGCATCCGCCCCGGAACAGTAAGGCCATATTGCATCAGTTGGACCAGTATCACCTGTATAAACAAGTGATTTTCCACCTGATACAACCCGGAATCCAACAGTTGGAACAGTATGGTTCACTGGGATAGCAGTAACCCGGTACTCTTTAACGGTATACTCCTGATACGGAATGACTTGTTTGTATGATATGACCGGATTTTGAGAAGTGGGTATCTGTGTGAAGTCCGGCCAAATAATATTGTTGAAAAGATGATTCTGCAACGCAGTGATAACTTCGACTGTACTGTGAATGGAAACCGTATGATCTAGATTTTTAATGATGATATTGTCAGCCAGGGCTGGAATGCTCCTAATGTGGTCCAGATGAGAATGGGTTATCAGAATGGAATGGATTTTCCACTGTTCTTCTTCAGAAAGCACAGAACCGATAGTGCCGGCATCGAGCAGTAACTGGTCATCAAGTAAAAAGGCCGGAGGCCGGAAATCAGGCAGTTCAGCGCCGGCACTTCCCAATACCCTTAATTTCATAGGCCCTCCCTGGTCAACTGGATACTTATACGAATAGGTAAATTAGTGATTATATTTTCATGTAACATTTTTACCTTGCAAAGTCATCAGTATTTCCGATTTCATATTTTTGATAAAATCGGGTTTTGATGAATGTAATGCGGGAATCACATGACTGGATGAATTGAATAACCCTTGAGATCTGCTCCAAATCTGATACTCTTAACACTGATCATTTTCCGCATACAGGATGGTACTATGGCCCAGGAAACAGATATCTTGCTACAGCAACTTGAATATCGAAAGCGGTTGATGGATAAAATCAATGAGATACACTCTGCCGACAATCTCACCACCATCCTTATTCATATAAAAGATAGCATTGCGGGTCTGTTTAATTCAGAGCGGATTACAATTTATCTTGCAGATGCCAGGCGTAACCTTCTGATATCAAAAGTTAAAAGTGGAAATGAAGTTCAGCAGATTGTTATACCCACAACAGATGCAAGCCTGTCCGGTTATTGTGCTTTAACTGGAACCATCATCAACGTCAAGAATGCCTACGATCAGCACGAACTAAAAATGATCGGCAGTAACCTTAAGTTTGACGATAGTTGGGATAAAAAAACCGGCTTTGTAACCAAACAGGTGCTCTGTGTACCGATGAAGTTTCAGAAAACCCTGATTGGTGTTATCCAGATTATCAATAAAAAAGGGAATATTTCCTACAACGACACAGATGTCAGTTATGCCATGGAATTAGCAACATCGCTTTCAATTGCAATCCATAACATCTACCGCCTTTCGGTTACTACAAAAGTCATTCGAAATAAAGCCCGATATAATTTTCTGCTCGACAAAAATCTGGTAGATGACAAAATTCTGGAAAAAGCTTCGGCGAATCCGGACATCGCGAAAATAGGTATGGATGCCGTCCTGGTTCGTGATTTCGGTATCAGTAGAGAGGATATGGCCAGAAACCTTTCCTTATATTTTGGCACCGAATTCATTGGCTATGATCCCACTGTGTCGGCGCTTGAAGATGATTTGCTTAAAAGAGTTAAGCCGGAACGACTGAATAAGGAGTGGTGGGTGCCTTTCAAAATTGAAAACGGTGTCCTGCTTATTGTTATTGATGATCCGACAGACCTCGGGCGTCAGGATATGCTCAAATTTGTCTATCCTGAATATAAAAGAATCAGTTATATCGGTGCATTCAGAGAAGATATTCTCAGTTATATCAATCTGTTTTACTATCATGGCGCTTCCGGAGGAGCAAGCAGCAGCATAGACGATATTCTAAATAAGCTTGATGTCAACGATGACCCTGAAATTGAGTCAGAATCACAAAGAGTTTCTGAACAGGACAGCGTTATTGTCCAGCTTGTTAATAAGATTATTATAGATGCCGTGAATAATAAAGTATCTGATATCCATATCGAACCGTTCCCCGGCAAGGAAGATGTGCAGGTCAGAATGAGGATAGACGGTCGCTGCAAGGTTTATCAGAAAATTCCCTATAAATATAAATATGCTATTCCATCGCGTATCAAAATTATGTGTAATTTAGATATATCCGAGCGTCGTAAACCCCAGGATGGCAAAATTGATTTTAAAAAATTCGGGCCTCTCAACGTTGAACTACGCGTTGCAACGGTACCAACTGCCGGGCAGCTTGAAGATGTGGTCATGCGAGTACTGGCAACTGGCGAACCGATTCCCTATGATAAACTTGGTCTTACTGAACGTAACTCTCGTGTGCTGGACGCCTGCGTAAATCAACCCTACGGTCTGGTACTGGTTGTAGGGCCGACCGGATCAGGCAAAACCACTACGCTTCATTCAGCTATCTCAGTTATAAATACGATCGACAAAAAAATATGGACAGCAGAAGATCCGGTAGAAATAACTCAGCGAGGCCTTCGACAGGTACAGGTACACCCCAAAATCGGGTTCACTTTTGCCGCTGCCCTGCGTTCATTTCTGCGTGCTGACCCTGATGTAATAATGGTGGGTGAGATGCGGGATCAGGAAACTGCTGAAATAGGCATTGAATGCTCTTTGACCGGCCATTTGGTTTTTTCTACTCTTCATACCAACTCAGCGCCGGAAACGATAACCCGTCTACTCGACATGGAGCTTGACCCGTTTAGTTTTTCAGATGCGATTCTCTGTATTCTTGCTCAGCGACTGGCAAGGCGTCTCTGTTCCTGCAAAGAGGAATATGTCCCTTCCCAGAAGGAACGGGATGAAATAATAATTGAATATGGTGCGGAGCATTTCGGCAAGACCGGCATCAACCCGTCTGATTTTATGCTTTGCAAGGCGGTAGGCTGTCCAAAATGTGGCGACTCAGGCTACAAGGGTCGCCTGGGACTTCATGAATTACTTGAAGGAACTGATGCTATAAAAGCATTAGTTAAGCGAAAATCAGAAATTGAATACATCCGAAAGCAGGCAATTGATGACGGTATGACAACACTGAAGCAGGATGGAATACTGAAATGTTTTCAGGGTCTAACTGATCTGAAGGAAGTTCGTAAAGTATGCATTAAATAATATCCGTCCGGAAACTAATCAGAATTAGCATCTACAACCGGTGCTCCGCAATATTTACATGCGATCCTTTTCCATGGGAAAGTTTCATTGCACTGTTTGCATAAACGAAAATGTCCCTTAATTTCATAATTTGGTTTTTCAAAGTACAATACGATAAGAAAGAACGGAAATACACATAGCATTCCCCACAGAAATGGATTTTTTCCACGTGAAAGCGCCATTTTGAATCCCACTGCGGCTGGAAGACCAAAAACCAGCAGCAAAAAAATAAATCCGTTCATTTTTTACCCCCTACCCTGTATGGATTTGTTGTCCACGACAAAAAATGTGACAATTCTTTTCTAATAACATAATCCCGCAATTTCTAATAACTTAAAACTTGCTGACGAGACGATTCACTCTTATTTTGGTAATTTTTAATTGACGTATTGCAAGCTCTACCGTATAAAGCTCGGAACTATTTATTGTAAAATGATTAAATACTTAACTGTTGCATCAGGTATGGTGGTGTATTATGAAAAACATACAAAACTGTCTTCTGTCACTTACTCTTATCGCCTTACTTCTTTCCCCCTCACTTGCGTCAGCTACTCCGGAAGAAGACCTTATTGACCTGCCATTGGAATCATTGATGGAATTAAAGGTAACTTCAGTTTCTAAAAAATCCCAATCAATCATAAATGCTGCCGCCGCAATTTTCGTCATCACCCAGGAAGATATTAAACGTTCCGGAGTCACCACTATTGCTGATGCTCTCAGGATGGCGCCAGGCGTCCAGGTTGCAAAAATAGACAGTAATAAATGGGCAATCAGTGCACGCGGCTTTAATGGTCGGTTTTCAAACAAGCTACTGGTACTTATGGATGGGCGCAGCCTCTACACCCCTTACTTCATGGGCGTTTATTGGGAAATTCAGGATACACTTCTCGAAGACATTGATCGAATAGAGGTTATTCGTGGACCAGGGGCAGCTCTCTGGGGAGCCAATGCGGTTAACGGTGTCATAAACATCATCACCAAATCAGCCGATATTACCAAAGGAGCTCTTCTTTCTGTCGGTGGAGGTACCTACGAAAAAGCTTTTGGAGCAGCGCGTATCGGTACGTTGATTAACGAAAACACAAATCTTAGACTTTATGTAAAACATCAGCAGCGGAATAGCTTTGTAAATGAATCAGGATCCGGCAACAATGACCAGTGGCACACAACACAAGGTGGATTCAGGCTGGATACACAACCTAATACGCGTGACACTCTGACATTGCAGGGGGATTATTACGAAGGTCGTCTCAATGAAACCTATCGACTTTATGATTCTCCGGCCTCTTCTATTGCTCCATATATCCGCGATGTTCGCACTAACACAGCCGTAAACGGTGGAAATATCCTCTCGCGCTGGCAACACGTTTTTTCAGAGACCAACAGCCTGTCATTACAGTTTTACTATGAACATTCAGAATACGGCATGTTTGTTTCACCACAGATATTCAACACGGTAGACCTGGAGTTTCAGCAACACTTTTCATCAGGCACACGACAGGACATCGTCTGGGGACTTGGTTATCGCCATACCAGGTATGAGGTAACTAATACGCCGACAATTGTATTTAATACTACAAGCGTGCCTAATAAAATTTATAACGCTTTTCTCCAGAACGAAATTAGTCTTATTCCCTCAAATTTATTCCTGACTATCGGTTCCCGTTTTGAGCATAATGATTATTCAGGAACATCTGTCCAGCCGAATGGACGCTTGCTCTGGGCGGTCAATTCGCATAACTCTTTATGGGGGTCTGTGTCCAGAGCGGTACGCTCCGGCACCAAAAGTGAGCAGGAAATCGACTATAATTATCGAACACTCGCACCAAGCTCTCCCACAGCTCCTAATCCAAATACATCCCTATTTCCACTGAGGCTTGAGATAACTGGTAATCAGAATTTCAAATCAGAAGAGCTGCTTGCCTATGAAATCGGTTACCGAACTGAGGTAGTTTCACGCCTCTCACTGGACTTTGCTCTCTATTACAATCTTTACAGGAACCTTCGTGTGATTAGCCCAGGAGAAGGTTATGCGGAAAGTGTCAATTTGGTCCAGCCATACATGCTCAGCAATGATATGCATGGTAAAGCAATTGGCATAGAAGTGACTGCTGACTGGACACCTCTTGACTGGTGGCGTCTTCAGGCCGCTTACAGTTATCAGAATATAAAAATGCAGCTTGATGGGGCAAGTGTGGATGAAATCAACAAAGGAAATGCCGAGGGAGACACTCCGCAGCATCAGGCGTCGCTACGTTCAGGATTTGACCTAGGACGGCAGGTAACGCTCGATCTCTGGTTGCGTGGCACTGACCGACTGGCTTCAATTGACGGTATATCCATACCGGGCTATGTAACTATGGATGCCCGCGTAGCATGGAAACCGGTAAAGAACCTTGAATTGTCAGTTGTTGGACAAAATATGTTTCACAACCGGCATCCAGAGTTTATCCCCGAATACATCAACACTCTTCCATCAGAAGTCGCCCGCAGCGTTTATGGTAAAATCACTTGCAAATTTTGAGACATTTGCGAGTACAGCAATTTAAATACCGGAACATTATGACCTACGCCATCCGCACATTTTTACTGCTCTTGCTTGTAGCTCAGCTATTTCGTTCAGTTGAATTGCATGCTGAAGAGCTGCAACTAAACGAACTGCAGTTAAAACCGGCAATAGTTTATAATATTGCCAGATATGTGACATGGCCCGTCTCCACTAATGCGAGTCACCTTGAATTTACAATCGGAATTTACGGACAGGGTCGCAACACATCCATGTGGAACAGTCTGAACGGCAAATCACTACAAGGCAGGAAAATATCGGTTAGAAGGTTTTCCGACCTCGACGAAATAGTAAATTGTAACCTTCTCTTAATTGAATCATCGGAAAGAAAAAATATTCTGAGAATTCTGGCTGCAGTGAAAGACTACCCGGTGCTTACAATCAGTGAAATTGATGGATTCAGTCATAATGGCGGAATGTTTACGCTACACGTCATAAATAATCGTATGGCATTTGAAATCAACCTGAAGAGCGCACGCGCTTCAGGTTTAACAATCAGCAGCAATATTCTCAAATTGGCAATTGAGGTCTTACAGTAACAAATCCTATGTAATTGCATTAACGGCATATACTGGCAGGAGGCGCTTTATGAATGGTTCACGACTGATATTGACTGCTATTTTTACCTTTTCCCTTTTATTCCAGACAAGTGAGTTGTACGCAGCCCCTGATGACGACATCCTAAGTCTTCCTCTCGAGTCATTGATGAACCTTACTGTAACGTCTGTGTCCAAAAGACCACAACAGCTTACCAACGCCGCTGCTGCTGTCTTTGTTATCAGTGAAGAGGATATCAGACGTTCCGGGGCAACGACAATTGCTGATGCTCTTCGTATGGCTCCTGGAGTTCAGGTCGCTCGTGTAGACAGCAGTAAATGGGCAGTGTCTGCGCGCGGTCTGAATAGCCGCTTTGCCAACAAACTACTTGTACTGCAGGATGGGCGCAGTCTCTACACACCCCTGTTTTCGGGTGTTTATTGGGAGGTTCAGGATACTCCTCTGGAGGATATCGAACGCATCGAGGTAATCAGGGGGCCAGGGGCCGCACTCTGGGGAGCAAACGCAGTAAACGGGGTCATAAATATCATCACCAAGTCAGCCGAAGAGACAAAAGGGGGATTGGTCAGTGCAGGAGGAGGTAACGCTGAGACCGGATTTGCGACTCTCCGCTACGGGACTGCAATCAGTGACTCAACATTCCTGAGATTTTATGGGAAACATAACGAACATGCAGGCGGGTTGGATAAAGCCGGAAACAGGGCGTATGATTCCTGGAGCATGACCCGTGGAGGATTCCGCCTTGATTCAAGTCTGTCAAGCAGCGATACCTTGACTTTTCAGGGTGATTATTATGACGGGAAATTTAAGGAAACTTATCAATCATACTCTCTAATAGCCCCACTACCGACTAATACTAAAGTTAAAGATGGAGGAAGCGGTGGTAACATCATTGCCCGTTGGCAGCGCGCCCTTCCCTCTGATGGCAATTTATCGCTACAGCTCTATTACGATCACAACGAACGGAATATGCTCGTTCTACCCCAAAAACTGGACACTATTGATATCGAGTTCCAGCATCACTTTGTATTTCAAAATAATCATGATGTTGTCTGGGGAGTCGGCTATCGCTTTAGTAGAGACCAGGTAAGCAACACCGACACAATCTTCTTCGATAGAGAGAAGGATCATCATAGTCTACTCAGTGTTTTTCTGCATGACGAGATAGCACTGTTACCCGGCACGCTGTCTCTTATTGTTGGTTCACGATTTGAAAACAATGATTATAGCGGTTTCGAGGTGCAGCCTAATATTCGTCTCATTTGGACACCCACATTGCAGCATTCAGTGTGGGGAGCAATTACAAGAGCGGTGCGTACTCCAAGCCGTGGTGAGCAGGATTTACACTATCATATACTGACCGGCCCCCCTTCAGTTGAATATACAGGCAATAAGGCATTCAAATCAGAAGAGCTATTGTCCTATGAAATCGGCTATCGTTTGGAGCCGGTTCAGCGGCTAACGTTTGATATAGCTGCTTATTACAATGATTATAGTCATTTGAGAGTTGCAACCGGAACTGTTGATCCGACAAAATCAGTTAGCTCCATGATTGTCAGCAACGATATGCATGGCAACAGTTACGGTGCCGAATTTTCGGCAGAGTGGGCACCAATTCATTGGTGGAGACTCCAGTCCGCCTACAGTTACCAACATATTGCCATGTATCTTGATGGTACTTCAACTGACATGGTAAACAAGAGTAATGCAGAACTGAGTACACCAAAACATCAAGTATCACTCCGTAACGGTTTTGACCTTAGTAAGCAGGTAACGCTTGATATTTGGCTGAAGGGAGTAGGCCGTTTAGAGCAGTTGAACATACTTTCTCAACCAATCTCCGTACCTGGATATGTTACAATGGATGTGAGGATTGCATGGAAACCTGAGCGTAATTTGGAAATGTCTATAGTAGGTCAGAACCTCTTTACCTCACAGCATTCTGAATTCAATTCCGATGTAGTCAATACACAAAACTCTGAGGTTGCACGAAGCGTTTATGGAAAAGTTGCCTGGAAATTTTAGTCATTTACAGCATATTCACATTAATCATAAAATGAACAATTATGAAGCAATTTATTAAAATAGCGGGCCTGATATCTTTAATACTGATGATATTATCTGTACTATCTTCTCAGGCAGAAGAACGACCGATAAGCGAAAGCCAGGTAAAAGCTGCTTTTGTTTTCAATGTCGCTCACTATGTGAATTGGCCATCTCCGAATAACGATACCATTCTGATAGGGATTCTGGGCAAAGGTTCTCTTGGACAGGAATGGCAGAAACTTTCCGGCAAAAATATGAACGGGAAAAAGCTGACGATATTCAAATCAAATGATATTGACGAAATGCTTCGCTGCCAAATCGTATTTATTGAAGAGAGTAACCCCCAGAAAGTGTCACGGATTTTACAAGTGTTGCGGGACTATCCGCTAGTAACTATAGGCGACTTTTCCTCTTTTACCAGTATGGGAGGCACCTTGAACGTATCCCTGCTGCACAATCACATCTCATTTTCCATCAACCTGGCACAAGCGCGTGCAGTCGGCATTAATATAAGTAGCAACCTGCTAAAACTGGCAACAGAGGTGATCCAATGATTCAACGACTCCTCTTGCTTATCAAAAATAAATTTCGCGATACACCCATTCAGCGCAAAGTAATGGTGATCATGCTGGTGCAAACCACCATTGTACTAACGATTGTGTCTTTGGCTGTTATTGTCAATGTGGCGATTGTAAAACACAAGGAGGTTAAGGAAGATCTAAATTCACTTTCTGATATTATTGCACTTAATGCCAGTTCTGCGCTTGTATTCAGCGATAAAAAAGCCGCCCAGGAGACGCTGAACGGACTAAAAGAGAAAAAACAGATAATTTCAGCCTATGTTCTAGACAACAACGATGCTGTTTTTGCTCAGTATCGTTGTACGTGGTTTACTCCTCATATGGATTCAGCATTCCTCCTGCACGAGGCTGTTGATAAAGCCGGCGACTTGATCTGGGATAATGATATTGAAGTGGTAAAGAATATTATTGTAGATGGCAAAGTCATAGGAAAGGTTTTACTGCAATCTGATTTATCTATATTATATTCACAACTTAGCCAGTTTATGATCATTATTGCTCTGGTGTTTATCTCCGGATTGCTGCTCACGTATGCATTATCAAAAAAACTGCAGCAAGTGATAACAACACCTGTCATTACTCTGGCTAAAACTATGCTTAAGGTCAGCAGCAATGCAGACTTTACACTTAGAGTGGAGAATAAGAGCTCCGATGAAGTGGGAATATTGATTGAAGGTTTTAACTCCATGCTGGCAGAAATAAAGCAGCGTGATGACAGTATTGCTTCATATAACGAATCACTGGAAGACGCGATTATCAGTCGAACCAATCAGCTTACTGATGCCAATAATGAGCTGGAGATTACTAACGCTGATTTGCACAAAGCAAAAAAAATAGCTGAGAACGCAAATCAGGCAAAATCCCAATTTCTTGCCAACATGAGTCATGAAATCAGAACACCCATGAACGGGATTATGGGAATGACAGAAATATTGTTAAAATCCGGCCTGAGCTCGCGTCAGCATCATTTTGCTGCGACAATAAAAAACTCGGCGGACTCTCTTCTCTCCATTATCAATGATATTCTTGATTTTTCTAAAATTGAAGCGGGCCGACTTACCTTGGAACTAATCCCCTTTAACCTTCTAGATGCGCTGAATGAACTGACTATGGTTTTTTCAGAGCAGGCACAATGGAAAGATATCACACTAAAAATGGAGATTGACCCTGAATTGCCTTATTCTGTTGAAGGAGATTCTGTAAGATTGCGGCAGATTTTAATTAACCTGGTGGGTAATGCCCTGAAGTTTACCGAGCAGGGTGTGATCACTATTAAGGCTTCTAACGTGGAGTTGGCTTCAGAGCATGTCATCATCAAATTTGAAGTGTCAGATACCGGAATAGGAATCAGTCCTGAGGCGTTACCGCATATTTTTGATCGGTTTGCACAGGCAGATGGTTCAACCACGAGACGTTTTGGCGGCACGGGACTCGGTCTGACTATATCTCAGCAACTGACTGAGTTGATGGGTGGAGTCATCGGTGTAGAAAGCACTGCCGGAGTTGGTTCCACTTTCTGGTTCACGGTTCATATGGCTCGTTACAGCGGAATATTACCTGAATCAACCTATGTGCTCATTGAGAATGATTTGCCTGCTGCACCAAGGGCAGCTGCAAAAATTCTTGTAGTTGAAGACACCAGGGTTAACAGCGAAGTATGCTGTGAACTGCTCAAATACATGGGCCACACATCTATTGTTGCAAGCAATGGACTTGATGCCCTTGAATTGCTGCTTACGGATCGATTTGACCTGGTTTTGATGGATTGTCAGATGCCGGTTATGGATGGATACGAAGCAACGCAGAAATATCGCAATTGGGAAGTCAGTCATGGCGACAGACGCCTGGCAATAATTGCTCTCACTGGAAATGCAATGGAACCGGACAGACAGCTATGCCTAGACGCAGGCATGGATGATTATCTGAAAAAACCATTTAATCTGATTCAGTTGAAAGATATTTTAGCAAAATGGCTGCCGGACTTAACACAGAATAACGTCAGCGACAACTCGCAAGCAATTAACTCAACATTAAACATATCAACTATCGCAGATTCGATGCTACTGGAGCGGGCACCACTTGAAGCAATTAAGGAATTAAGGAGACCGGGGTCGCCTGATATTCTTGCAAGAGTGATATCCGTATATGAAACTGATTCACCACGGCTGATCATATCCATGCGCAACAGTCTTCAACAAAACAATACTGATGAGATAATAAGAGCGGTTCACAGTCTTAAAACATCCAGTGGCATGCTTGGGGCACGCCTCCTGGCTGATCATTGTCATGCCTTAGAAAAGACATTGCGTGAAGGAGGAGACCTAATGCAGGCAAAAGCGGTTATCGACAAAATTGAAATTATGCTTCAGTCTGCAACAATTCTTCTGCGTAGTGAAATACAGGGAGAATCATTCTAGATATGGAGGATTGCGTGCCCATCATGTGAATTGCCATACTGCAATAAGTAAAATATCTGTTTATCGCAGTATGGTATCGCCAGTTCAGCAGGGTTTTTTAATAAGCCGTTGAATAGCATTAATACGTATAGGAAGATGATATAAACATAGTCCAGTTATCTGCTGTTACATCCTGTATCCCGCTTGCCCCTCCGATCACCTTGGCTTTTCCGCTGCCATATTTATAACTCCCACCGCACGATATTGAAGTATTCTTTGTGAAATAGCTTGCGGTTAAACTGCCGCCAAACATGTCGATGTGCTCATATTGATCTGTTGTATCATTAATTATTTTGGGTGTGTTTGAAAAATCAGTAAAAAGGCCGCTGCGAATGGCCCAGTTTTTATTAAAGTAATACTCGGCGCCAATTGCTCCGTTAATAACTGCTTCGCGATTATTAACAGTGTTTACGAGTGTGTAATCAAAGGCGGAATAGTAATTTATATCTCCAGAAAGAAGTAATGAACTATTCGGGAAAAAGGCAACTCCGGTGCTAACCTGATATGGATATTTTCGCTTGTTTGTATAAGTATCAAACGTTCTTACCGGAAGAGTGGCTGTGTCTGAAGAAATAGTGGATTGAGTCAATATTTTTGAAGAGAGAATAACTGTTTTTGAAAACGTCATACCAACAGATAGTTTGTCCATAGGAGCCCACATAATACCTACAATGGGCTTAACTCCCCATTCATCGCTTTCGGTGTACTGCCCTTTCCAGACATACCCAGTTCCGGAATCTGATACGATTGAGTTGTTTAATATCGCTTCTGTACTGCGCTTATGAAGATACAATGTAGTCCCTACCGATAGTGAATTATTCAACTGGACGGCTACTGAAGGGCCGAATAAATTTGTATCATTTTTATTGTTGAAATTAATTATGTGAGTAGCAGCAACATCAGAGCGAAGAAATTTCTGGTCCTGATCTTCCTGATTGCTGTCAGGTACGGCATAAGAAAAGCCGACTTTGAATTTGCCTATGGGTTGAATAATACCAAAGAAGTTAGGAAGTAACGTTGCCGAAGTCCTTGTCCAATCCTGTCCACCGACGACACCCTTATAAGTTCTGTTTGAAACACTATAAGCGTTAACACTTGCTGAAAGATTCTTTCCGGTTGAGTAGGCGATCCCGGCCGGATTAAAATACATTCCGCCTGGATCATCCGAAACAGCTATGTAAGCTCCTCCCATCCCGGAAGCTCTGTCTCCAATCAGAATATTATTGTAATGAAATTCATCTGCCCCTGAAATTGTCGCTAGCAAGATCAGTGCACAAACCAAAGCACCTTGAAGATTTATTTTTTTCATGGGGTTCCTCCCGGGATCACATTGCGGATCAAGTCGAATGGATTAACACTGGCTTCTATCTTCATAGCTTTGGTAAAACGTTCCGTGTTCAAAGCCAGCTTCATGCCGGAAATGCCTTCATCGGACATAGCGCGTTGAAGTGTTGCAAGGCGAACATCATAAACCGGGTAGGTCTTTCCGACACCGCTGTTAATTTTACCTATCTTGTCCAAAAAAGTAACGAGTCCGGAAGGATCATATCCGGAGAAAGCGCAGAGTATAACTGCATTGGCATCGGCCTGTATCTCGTCCTCTTTCTTGTAACCATCCCGTAAAACTATATCTACAGCTTTATCTACTGCTTGGGAGAACGCGATTTCAGCAGATTTTGATGCACCGCCTAATAGAGCGGTAATAGAAGAAACGGCTGATTTTTCTGCTCCCTTCAGACTTAATTCTTTTACAATATGACGTTCTGTTACATGAGCAATCTCATGGGCAAGTACGCCAGCCAGTTCAGCTTCATTTTGCATTTTATCAAAGATTGCTGTTGTCACAAAGACATACCCGCCCGGTGTTGAATATGCGTTGATTTCTACACTTTCGATAACAACAAAATGAAAAGTCAGTTCTGGCCTGATACAATTTTGCGTCAAGGTTGTACCGACAAGATTTACATATTTTTGTAAATTTTCATTATCTGATAATTTGTACTGCCCAAGTAAACGGGCTGCGATATCGCGACCAAATATCAGCTCTTCACTTGTGTCCGTGTCCGAATAAGAGTCCCGGTCTACAGCCGAAAAGCGCATTCTCCAATCTGGAGCTATACTTTCAGAGGCGCTAAGTGTTTGGGTATGAAGGGTGGAAATAATCACAAAAAATAAAATCAAGTATGAGTTTTTCATAGTTTCCCCCCTTCCATCTGGAATGATATGAGTTCATCCGGTGAGATTTTAAGGGCGTCAATCCTGTCTAGAGCTTCATAGTCACAACGCTCACCCTTCGTAATCCTCCCCCGGTCTTCATAAGTGAGGCCCTTTACGCCGGCGACAACAGAGTTAGTGGAGGATGAGCGCGCCCTGATATTCGGCTTGGATTCTGTTTTAGCGCTCTGAACAGCGTTCATACTAAGAGGCGGCGTCTTTGCTGTCTGAACCACAGGAATAAAGCCTTGAGTGCCCATATAAGAAAGCTTCACCCAGTTCCCCGACTTACCGGTTGAGGCAAAAGTAAAACCTGAATCTACCGATCCGATAACTGCAGAGGCTATTGTAGGTTTAGAATAAATTTTAACCCGGAAAGGCTGAACATAAAGATTTTCTTCAGCAGTAGCAAAGTTGTCAGGAATGGAAAGCAGCACACTAATCGGAAGGAGAATCAATAGCATTCGTTTCATACTGAGTACCTCGCTTGATGAGAGTATTTGGCTCAGATACAATAAATAAACACCGTTGTAAAAATACCATGGTATCGAAAAAAGTCAAAGAAGAGAGATGTTAATTATATTAACTAATTCCTCCATGATTCATTTGTCAATTATTAGAGTCGTACGGAATAGCAGCAGAGTCACTGCAGGCATTTGTTCTTTGACTTAAAAAAACACTCCAGCATATGCTGAATAAAATAAAAAGCGCCAGTGTCATGAACGGGTATTGGATTAGCAGCACCAGTGGTGTTATTGCCCATCGGGAAATTACACGTAAAAACTCGTACTTAACTATTAAATGAGCAACTGGTGGACTTAATTGATAGTAGAACCGGACACAAGCCCTACCCGGTCGATTGGTAAGAAGTGATTTATCACGAAAATTACGGAGAATCTGAACTTTTGGATGCAGATAACTTCCGTAGGCAGCGGTAGCAATAAAACATCCGCCTCCGCTTGACGGTGTGGAAACAGTAGCAGTGGCACTGCTTGTTACTGTATTGCCGTTGCTATCGGTTATTCTTACGTTGACGTTATAAGCCCCTGCAGCGTCGAATGTATGAGAAAAGTTGGAGGTAATTCCCTGGTATTCTTTAAATACGTTGTCACCAGTATCCCATTCGTATTTAATTATGGGTACGCCTGACAATACTTCCGCATTAAACTCCGCAGTAAATGGTGCCGTTCCTGAAGCAGTTGAGGGTGTAAGTTTAACTGTAGGCAGAACCGTTATCGGAAAACCACTCCCTTGTCCGTTAACCTGTATGATTCCATTACTGGAATTTTGAGGAATTTGGGCCGAAATTTCTGTATCATTCCAAGATGAAACGGGAAGTCTTATTCCGCCTAGGGTTATGCTGCTTGGGGTGATTCCGAAGTTAACCCCTTTAACCGTAACTGTTCCTCCGTTCCAGTTAAGCTGAAATGGATAAACATCAAAGATTGTTGATATATCCTGTGATTTCAAGGCTTTTTCAAGATTCAACCTACCACCTGAAATTGTAGTTTCTGTAAAAGCAGGAACTCTATCCACGCTGTTTAAAATTCGTGCTTTTACCTGAACAGCCGTCAGGCTTGGGTAAATGTTCCATAGCAAAGCGGCTGCACCGGTTACATGTGGCACAGCCATTGAAGTTCCGGCTGTGGTGCGGTACAGGGTTGTTCCACTATTTAGCCAAACAGTACTTAATATTGCATTGGCAGAACCAGTTGTACTCCCTCCTGGAGCAGCAATATCCACCGTGTGCCGTCCGTAATCAGAATAATAGGGGAGTCCATCCGTAAAACTTGATGCGGCAACGGCAATATTGTTACTGGATTTTATTGAAGCGGGATACACTCGATATATATCCAGATTTTTACCAGTATTTCCAGCGGCAGAAATCATGAGAGCACCGGCATTCTCGACGGCCCGCGCAGCATCACGAAGAGACTGTGAGTCTTCATCGACTTCAAAGCTCATGTTAATAATCTTTGCACCATTGGCGAGAGCATACTCCACGCCACGAAGTGCGTCGGCCAACTCACCCATGCCTTCAGGGCCATGCAGGAACTTGACGGCCATAATTCTGGCGGCCCAGTTAACTCCCGTTATTCCTAACTCATTATTTCCTACCGCCCCGATGATTCCTGATACATGAGTGCCGTGACTATCTGCAGTGTCGTCATCCCAAGGATCTCCAAGAGTAAATCCACCAAAATTTGCGCCATAACAGTCATCAATTATTCCATTACCGTCGTTGTCCAGTCCATCGCCGCATATTTCTCCTGGGTTGATCCAAAGATTTGCGGCAAGATCGGGATGGTAGTAGGCGATACCTGTATCTAGAACTGCCACCAGAACTGAGCTTTTCTCCCTGCTACCGACAGAAACATCCCATGCAGCTGGCGCAGAGATAATTGGCAGACTCCACTGACGCGAGAATTCAGTATCGCCTGGAACCTGAGCTTTTCGCACGATGTAGTTCGGTTCTGCGTACAGGACATTTGGGTCTTTTCTGTAACTTGCCAATGCATCTTGAACAGTTAACCCAAGTGGCAGCTTTATGTGATGTAGTGGAAAATGCTTGAATTTCTTCAGGAGGGAGGATTTGCTGGCGGTTATGTTTTTAGAGGCTAACGCCTGATCCTTGAAACGAACAATCAGTTCACCCGGTTTGTAATGAAGGACAGGAGTAATACGATCTGCGATGGAGGATGCCTCTGTTGCAATTACACAGATCATCAATAGTATAAGCAACAGTTTGGCAAATTGCTTCATCCCAGGTCCCCAGAAATAAAATATCAACGAAAAATGTTATTGCATGTTTGCGGTGAAAAATAAAGGGGCAGCTTCCGCCGCCCCTTTCCATGCAATCTTTCTTTCATAAGCTACTTGGCACGGGTAACTGTTGTACTTCCGTTTGCAGTAAACGGGTAAACATAAGCCGAGCCTGTTTGAGTAGTTTCGGCCCAGAAATTAAGCTTAAACGAGCCGTAATTTATAGATGTTTTAGTAGCACTTTTCACCGCTCTAAAATTATATGGATAAAATATATCTCCACTTGCCGGAAGTTGCTGCAGGCAGATATTTGTTGAGTAATTCCATTGTTGGCAGTAATCCCCAAGATTGGTTGTATTTGTGGGCGTCAGTCCATATGAGTAATCACCGGAATCCGTAACTGGTAGGCCTGTGAGAGGATTATAGGTGCTACTTAAAGATGGATAATTGTTATAACAAACTCTGCCTCCAAGCAGTACCTTGCCGGCAGAAGAATTGTTGGCAAATGACCAGGAACCACGATTCTGTGGATTTTTATCAGCACAGACAATTGTTTCAGGGGACTTGGTTGTAATATTTAAATAAGCTGTATTGGTTGATTGATTAGAGGCTAAGGCTGCAGTAGCGCTCTTAGCTACCTTTGCTGTTACAGAAGTGGCTAGGGTCGTGATCCTGTTTGTAGCAGGTAACCATTCAATAATACCTCCGGTTATAACATTTCCCCCCGAAACAATTGTATCGGGTAATACACTCATGAGATCAAGGACTTGACCATTCATGCTGAATGTTGTTTGACCCTTGCTGGGAAGAAGGTCCTGTGCAGATCCGAAAAGATAAATCTCGTAAATGCTTCCGCTCTGCTGACTCCCGTTACCAACATCTTTACCGCTTATCATTATAATCTGATCACCAATTCCTTCATCGCATGGAAGGCCATAATAATATGATAAGTCGCATTTCTTTGACAGATTATACGAACTGCTGTCAATAATCGTGCTGTTAGCAGTTCCTATAAACTGGGAAGCCATGCCTGCTGAAGTTCGAACACTTGTATTGTTATTGAAGCGAAGCCTGATAGTAGAACTTCCCCCACCAACAGGTTTGGTATAGTCAATTGAACTTTTTGTCAACTGAGTTGAGTAAATGTCACTATTAACGATAAAGTCGTTGAGTTGAGTACCGTTACTCAGCACAATTGGTGATACAAGTGTCCACTGACCATTCATAAATGTGAGGACAATTGTATTTGACTGCCCCGATTTTATTTCACCACCCGTTATGGACTGGCCAACCATTACGCGTGTGGCTATATCTGTAGAGCTGTAAGCCCTTGCATTTATCATATATGTTCCAGGGTTTATCTGCACCGTTTTGCTCGCCACCGCAGGGGTAAGAGTCGCAATCAGGGTGCCGTTTGGATTTGGATTAATTGGATCTAAAACATATGGCATGGAAAGAGCATAAACCTCGATCACCTGAGCATTGTCAGGAATCAGACTTTTTACTGCACCATCAGTTGTGGGAAATCTGGCTGCAATTGTAACACTTGTCAACTTGGCCACCTGATTCTGTTCTGATAAGGCTGTGCCTGAGTCCGTTGAACCACATCCGAAAAGAGTTGCAACAACATACAGTGCAAAGAGTGACAATATTGTATATTTTATCCGTGTCATGGAGAGTTCCTCCTTTTATCAATAAGTTTGTATATTACTGGATAACTACGCTTGTGCCTTCAGATACGGACAATGTCCTGCTTAAAGTATTTACTTTCAAACCATCACTGGCACTGAACTTTAAGACAACTGACGTCGCTGCAGTGGGAGGAGTATAAGCACAAGTGCTGCTGATAGTTCCAGTGCCTGTCCCACTGCATCCAGTCCCCAGTGTGCCACCTCCACTGACAATCGACCAGCTCCATGTGACACTGTCACTGTTTGGATCAAAAGCAGAGGCGGTTAAGGTCGTTGTAGTAGTACCAGTTGGAATCAAAGCGGGAACACTGATACTTGTAATAATCGGTGCAGCCGGTGCAGACTTTATAGTGGTACTCCCTTTAGCCCTGAATGGGTAAATATACGCGGAGCCGCTTTGCGTCGATTCGCCCCAAAAGTTAAACTTGAAGGAACCATAATTAATTGAGGTTTTTACGCTGCTTTTTACTGCTCTGAAATTCCACGGCTGATATATATCCCCGGTTGCAGGGAGTTGCTGCAGGCATGTGTTATTCGTATAATCCCATTGCTGACAGTAATCTCCCAGGCTGCTGCCTGAAGGAAGCAGGCCATAAGAGTAGTCACCCGAATTTACCACTGGATATCCATTTAACTGGGGATAATTGGTATAACAAACCCTGCCTCCAAGCAGCACCTTTCCTACTGAAGTATAGCTGGCAAATGACCATGATCCACGGTTACGAGGATTTGTACCGGAACAGACTATAGCTCTTGATTCTTTAACCGCAATATTTGTATACGGGATGTTAGCGGATTGAGCATTCACGGTTTTAGCACTCATAGTTACCTTTGGGAGCGTCAGAGTGCCAAGTACAGTAGTTTTGTCAGTAGAGGGTTTCCATTCCACAATTCCACCGGTTATAACGCTGCCGCTTGTAATGGTAGTAGCAGGCAGGGCGGCCATAAGATCGAAAGCCGCTCCGTTTTGTGTAAATGAAGATTTACCGCCATTTGCCAGTAAAGTTTCAGCAGATCCGGTAAGAATAGTTCCATCATAAGAGCTGCTGGCACCATCATCCTTGCCGCCTATCATCACTATTTGATCCCCTGCGCCATCGACACAAGGAAGGCCATAGTAACTATCAAAACCACATTTTTTGGAAATATTGTAACTGCCGCTACTCAAAGTACTGCTATTTGAGCTACCGACAAACTGGGAAACAAAACCTCCTTGAGTTCGAGCACTTGTATTGTTGTCAAAACGAAGACGTACCAAGCCACTGCCACCGCCAAACGGTTTAGAGTAGTCGATAGAGCTCTTAACAGCCACCGTTGCCTGGGCTCCACCACCACCGGCAATAATGAAGTCAACAAGTTGCGTACCGTTACTCAACACAATAGGTGAAGGGGTGTCACTTGCATCAACAAGTGTCCATTGACCGTCAAGGAAAGTAAGGTTCACGTTGTTCGTTACTCCAACCTGCACCTCGCCGCCGGTAGCAGTGCGCCCCAATATATTGCGCGTTGTGGCCGTTGAGTCGTAAGCAGTGGCATAAATCATATACATACCTGATCCCATTTTGACTGTGATAGTCGGTGCTGCAGCTGTTAATGTAGCAATAAGAACAGGTATATTCTGAGTGCCGGGTTGAGAAGCAATCACCTCAATCACCTGTGTTCCTGCAGGTAACAGGCTCTTTACTACTTCACCAGAAGCAGGAAATCTTGCCGAGATAGTTACATCCGCTTTGGTTGCCGAGGTCTGGCCAACAGTGGCAAGACCCGTTTCTGTAGAACCGCACCCCGAAAGAGAAGCGGTAACTACGGTCATGGCAACGGCTATCAATAATAAGTATATTCTCTGTGACATGGAGTGTTCCTCCTTATTCTTATGAATAGATATCATTACTGAACCACGATATTCACATCAGCCTGGTTGCCGTAGGTTACTGTCGTGGCGCGACTGCCGCTCTTGTCGCAACCGGTTGCTGTGTAGATAAATGTGAATTTATCCCCAATCGTAGCTGTGTCTGGAATAGTATAGGAGCAGACAGTGCCTGTTCCACTGGGTATTGCGGTGACATTGGGGCAACTGGATAGGGAAGCGCCGTTTAGTGTCCAGTTACCGCTCAGATTTATGTTATCAGAATGATTGGCAACTGCAGTTACCGTTACATTTCTTGCAGTGCCGGTTGCCCCGGCTACAACAAGTGTAGGGGATGAAGAAAGGCTGGATACCCACGGTGCAGATGAATATGTAGAAACAACTATTTGTCTACTGGCGCTCTTTGGCGACGGTGTACTGTTGTCAGTTACCGAATAGGTGTAGGTAGTGTTACCAGTCACGGTTACTTCGCAAGAAGAATTAATAAACCCGTTAGTGCCGTTGTTGCCGGCGCAATTTACCCCGTTCCCGCTCCATGAGGCAGAAAGCGAATCACCATCCGGGTCAAAGGCAGATCCGTAAAGAGTTATACCGTTGCTGCCACTGCAGGTATTAACTGATAACTGGGTGGCGTATGCTGTTACCACTGGAGGACGTGAGCCGTCAGAAACCGTGATGTTTCCAGAGGAGATGTTGCGCTGGGCTCCTTTACTGTCTGTCAGCGCGAGTTCAACAGTATATTCACCGACAGCAAGACCGGTAATTACTTGCGACGCCAAAGATGTCGTTGTGCCGTCTATGGCACCCGAATACGTTTTAGAAACTGTTGCCCCGGATATAATTTTAAGTACATAGTTTACAGGGTAGTTTCCGTCTTCGTCATACACAGAAATATCGCCGGTAATTGACCCGGTATTCTTGATAGAACGCTGTGAAAGGTAGACGTATCCGGATGGTGGAATGTTGGGCAGTGTTATATCTTTAAGTACGGCTTTTGTGCCATCGTCTGTTGTTTCGGTGGCAACAGTGACAGTCCCGTTAACATTGAATATCACAAGAGGTGTTCCACCAATATTCAAACTTATATCTGCGTTGCAGGCAACAAGGCTATTATATGCACCAGTGCTGTCACTGGTTGTCCCACGATTGAAATTAAAACCTGACAAATTTAACCAACGGTAAGGAACGCCTTTTCCTGAATCATCTATCAGTTTGCCACTTACTTCGCACGGCTTCGGAAGTATATTGTTATAAGTACCGCACGATGGTGACACGGCAAGGGTCACAACTGTTCCAACATATGTACCGGTTACATCTGAGTAGGTTAAGGTTCCGGCTTTATTGCTGTTGCTGTTATTAAGAAGCACAGTGGACAACGTGAAATCACCGCTATCGTTGGTTACGCCTTTTCCGTAATCGAGATTTGTACCGTTCACCGAAAGGAACAGGTTTTTTACAGGATCTCCATTGCTGAAAGAAAACCTGCCTGAAAGGCAAACCTCAGTCGGTGTACTAAAGACAATATGATCAAGATTCCACCAGTTTTTGCTGAATTCAGTATTTGCGACCATAATTTTAAGGTTGTACGTGCCACCGCTACATCCTGTCTTGGTCGGAGCAGTAATGACATTTCCTGTGCTATCCACAATAGTTCCTTCGCCGAGGAATATCCACTTCCCTGTATAAGGGTTCAACGACCAGACAGGTACTTGATGCCCTGCAGCTGTTTTGTTGTAATCCTCAATAAAAAGATTGTCACAACTGGAAGTGTAGATATAGCGGGTAACGGTTGTGGCTGTGTCTGCAGCCTTAGATACACCGGACTTGACAAGTTTTTTGGCTACCTGTCCAAGATTCTCACCGGTATCAGCATTAGTTATTTTCACAAAATCAAAGGCGAGGGATACCATCTTGCCCTCTTTGCCACCAACTACCCCGGTGTAAGATCCTGGAAAATTCCCTGATTCCGTTGCCGGTTCATAAGTATTTAGTTCACCTTTTAGTTTTTTAATTCCGGGAAGGGAGGATGCTGGAATATTTATTTCAAGCTCAGAAGTTACACCTGCTTGAGACTTAGCAGCGCGAATAGCCGTGCCTGAAAGCGCTTTTTTGACACCGTTGGGGAATTTAAGTACGGCAAAACTGAATGACGGCTCTGAGGACTTGCCAACACCGGCAGTTATTGCAGATGAGGTACCGGAAGAAACATTGGCAAAAGCTACGTTAAGGCCTTGCAAGGCGGCTTTAAGCTCAATGTTGCCGGGAGTTGTATAATCTACTCTTTTCTGGTACTGGCTAAATCCTTCTTTGGTCACAATTACGATAACATAGCCACCAGTATCGAGAAGCGGTACTTGCGCAGCAAAACCGCCAACTGCGTCAGTTAATACAGCAGCACGGCCAAGTTCTTTATCACTTTTGTCGTAGGAAACAATATCAATCGCCGCCCCATCAAGTTTTGCGGCGGATTTACTGACCAGTGCCGAAAGCGATATTATTGCTGTTCCACTAATAGTTGCAGTACTGGTTTTTGCCGCCGGAGGTACAACAGGAGGTGCCGGTGAAGAGCCACCTCCCCCACAAGCGGTAAGTATAGCAAATGCGGTCAATGAACAAAAAAAACCACCCATCATTTTTCTCATAGCTTCCTCCTTTTTCGTTTTTCAACGTTGGAGACATCTATTGCAAAAAAAACAGATAAGTTATGTGTACATTTTGCAAGATGCTCATTTGCCAGAATTAACTGCTAAACTTGGCGTTAAAACTTGAAAACAAATCTACAAAGTATAAGCACTCTCCACCAAAAATAGCTTTTTTCGCAGGCTATAAAAATTATAAAGCCTTGTTACAAGTGCAAGCAGTACGACCATCGTAAGCAAAACTATAGATGAAAAAACAAAAGGAACATAAGTTATTCTAATACAGTTTTAAAAGCTGTCAAGCAAAAATATGCAACAAAAATCATTTTAAATTTGCTACAAAAACACCGTTCCATTCTTCTGGCGGTTGATTGATAATAAACTCGCTACACCGCTCAATATAGATGCTTGAAACCCTATCCTCTTTCTGACTGCAGAAATCATCAAACAGTAGCAATGCAGCAGAAAACTCCCTGCTTCTGTACAACCTGAGCGCCTCGCTAAACATAGTCATACTGACGCTCTCACCACCACTCATCAATTCATAAATTGGCACTGGTTGCTGTTTTCCTTTTACCGCAACAAGATCGATCTCCCTAAAATGAAGATCCTTACCTGCCAGCAGTTTTGTGGATTCGCTGACAATTATGTGCGTACCGTACATCTTGTTAAGACCTTCAAGCCTGGAAGCCAGATTGACGTTGTCCCCGATGGCGGTGTAATCAAAACGCATGGAGGCGCCCATGTTCCCAACAACAGCGTCTCCAGTGTTTATGCCGATCCCGATATCAATAGTCTGAATGCCCCTCTCGATAAATGACCGGTTCAGATCATCCAGCTTAAGCATCATCCTTAAGGCTGTTCGGCAGGCATGATCGGCATGGTCAATAACATCAAGAGGTGCGTTAAATAGCGCCATTATTGCATCACCAATATATTTATCCAGTGTCCCCTTTTCCTCAAGAACAATCAGGGTCATCGGATTCAGGTATTCATTCAGCAGTTGAACAAGATCTTCCGGAGACAATTTTTCTGACAGGGTGGTAAATCCACGGATATCAGAAAATAGGATGCTGATTTCTTTTTTTTCACCGCCAAGTTTAAGGCTGTCAGGATTTTTCATGATCTGTGCCACCAGGTCGGCTGATACATAGTTACTAAATGCTTTCTTCATATATCGCCCTTTACGATCGACTACCAGACTGCGATATATTTCCGAACTGATGGTCGTAATTCCAAGAGCCAGTAACGGCGAGACCAGTGACAAATCAACTGAATATCTACTAAAAAGCAGATAGTTTATCGCCAGATGTAGAGCGCTCAAGATGCATCCTGCTAAAAAACCGACGGTAGCACTTGGAGCCAGGCCGAGAAGCAGTGCAAGTATGAGAGGCAGTAGAAAAAGTGTCGCCCTTTCCGTGAGTATGGTATTGCGGTTATGGACTATCAGGCGCTGTTCAAGAACGTTGGCAGCAGCGGTTGCATGGATTTCAACCCCTGGCAGTATCGAATCAAACGGCGTCGGACGCACATCATAAATTCCTATTTCGGTAAAACCGACAAATGCCAGTTTGTCCTTCAGCTCATTGACCGGAAGGCGCTTTTTGATTATATCGGCTGCTGAGTACGTTTTTATGGTACCGCCGGGACCGTAATAATTAATGGTAAGCTCACCATTTTGGTTGGATGGAATTATGTACTTCCCCACTTGAATTGCGCGCACTCCGTCGCTGCCGATACTTACCTGAGCTAACTCCTTGGTGAAATACTTCAAGGACTGCAGAACCATTGATGGATAGATATTCCCATCATAAAGCAGCAGTAGCGGCGCACGTCTGAACAGCCCATCTGTATCCGAGATCGCGTTAAAAAAGCCATAAGCGAGCGCACTCTGTCCGATGTGTGCGATGTTAGCGTCCATATTGGCATATTCAACGAGTGGAACTGAGGTCACGCCGGGATCAATCTGAAGCTGCTGAATTTTTGAAGATTGAATCTGAGCAAGAACCTCTGGATCAATTAGCTGTACTTCATTACGAAAAAAATGTCCTGCGATTACGTTACCGGATTGGGCAATGCTTTCTGCAAGTGCCTTATCTGACACCGGATTTTGAGTTTCCGAAAAGACAACATCAAGTGCCGTTACTTTTACGCCGTAATCGGCCATACCTTTAATTAACTCACCGATCTTTTCACGTGACCAGGGCCAGCGCCCTATTTCTTTGACACTTTTATTGTCTATTGCGACAATTATAACCGATGATGGTGGTGTGAGCGGACCTCTCAAGAGCATGCGCACATCTTTCATTTTGAGGTCAACGTTTTGGATAAAGGCGAGAGATGAAAAATTTATGAGCAGTATTAAAACAGAGGAGAAAATTGACAATAGGAAAAATACGAGATATTTGCGCATATAATATACCGCCTGTAGTCATTATTTAGATAAAAAAAGGCTGAGCTATTGCCCAACCTTTTGCTGCACCGGCATCAGTTCGTCAAGAACTATCAGATAACCGTCCGGGTCAAAACACCACATTTCCTTGACACCATAAGGCTTGATTTCCAGCGGATAGAGAACTTCAAGCCCCTCTTCAATGATGGCGTCACGTATATCCTCAATCTCAGTAACCTCAAAATGCAGCGTGACTCCTATTCCCCGTGGGAACATGCTGAAGCGTGGTTCAAGTATCGGATGGGCTTTGATTACATCAGCGTCTTCTACAAAGACAATAGCCATGCCTTCCATATCTATAACAAGATAATCAGGAGCTCCCTTTGAGGTGAAAGAACGTCTTATCGGCAAATCCAGTATGCCGGCATAAAAAGCCTCAGTAACAACCAACTGCGAAACTGTCAACTGGATTGAATGTGGAGACTGGTGTGCCTTCACTCAAATCCCTTGTAAAATAACGTCAGATATCCGGAAAGCCGGGAAAGCCAATTGGTATATATAAGTATTCCGATCACCACCAGAAAAACTCCGGTGAGGACCTCTAATGCATGGATATATTTTTTGAAACGATTGAATACTATCAGGAAGCTGTGCATTGCTAGTGCCGAAAGGAAAAACGGTACACCCAACCCCAAAGAGTAGAGTAACAGCAGTAGAATTCCTTGATACACCCTCTCCTCTGTTGCTGCAACAGCCAGTATGGCAGCAAGAATCGGCCCGATGCATGGGGTCCAACCTGCAGCAAAGGCTATGCCGACTAAAAAACTCCCGGCATAACCTGCCGGTTTGTGTGAAATAGAAACCCTTTTTTCGCCCAAAAGAAATTTTAGTGGCAGAATACCGGTAACATGTATTCCCAGCAGCACTAGCAGAATTCCACCAACTTTTCTGATGATAGTTGTATTTTCATGCAGGAATGTTCCAATATAAGTAGCAGAGGCTCCCAGTAGAACAAAAACGGTCGTAAATCCGCCGATAAAACATAATGAGTGCAGGATAGATTTCTGGCGGATAATGTGAGACGGATGCTCGGCCTGCAGGTCAGCAAAAGAAATGCCGGTTATATAAGTAATATAGGATGGGATCAGAGGGAAAACACAGGGTGACAAGAATGAGAGCAGGCCGGCAAAAAACGCTCCGATGTAGGTTATATCCGGACTTATCATAGGAATTCCTATTTCATCAATCCTTCTAAATATGCCACAACTTCAGGAGAATTCCATGCAAATCCACCGATGACTTTTTTAACAAGAACTCCCTGCTTGTCAATTATAAACGATTCTGGAACGCCAGTAACTCCGTAGGATTTTGCAGAATTTCCAGATTCATCAAGATAAGTAGGAAGCAATAAACCCGTTTCCTTAAAAAAAGCATCAATAGTAGGTTTGCCACCCTCATCAATTGAAACAGCAACCATCTGAAAAGGTTTGCCGGCCATAAAGGTATTCAGTTTCATCATAGACGGGATCTCTTCCCTACATGGGGGACACCACGTTGCCCAGAAGTTAAGTAATACAACTTTACCTTTAAGGTCAGACAGTTTCAAAGCGTTCCCGGTGGCAATGGACACAACAGAAATTTCCGGAGCAGGACTCTTTTCTTTTGCAATAGAACTGATTTTAGCCGTTTCAGTTTTTGAACAGGCAGCCATAAAAAGGAACAGGCAAACTATAAGGGGAAATAACGTCCGCGGCATGAAACCTCCGGTATATTTTTTAAACAGAGCTATGGAAAAGTAGCTTGAGGTAAAAAAAGCTTATTTACTGCGCGTAACCACATATTCAGCAAGGCTGAGCAAAGCTTCACGAACCTGTGATGCCGGAAAAAGATCCAGATGATTCTTGCAGCGGTTTATGCAAAGGCGAGCGGCCTCAACAGTATAGGCAATACCCCCGTATTGTTTGACCAAGCCGGAGACATACCTGAAGTCGTCCAGAGACATTTCATCCTGATCGACAACGGTTTCAATCAATGCACGCTCGGAATCGATGCAATGACGAAGGGTAAAGATGAGTGGCAGCGTGATTTTACCCTCTTCAAGATCATGCCCAATACACTTACCAAATTCTTCCTCTGTGGCAACGTAGTCAAGAATATCATCCATCAACTGGAAGGCAATACCGAGATCCATGCCGAAATCAGCCAAAGCTTGCTGTTGTATCTCAGAAGCATCGCCGAGAATTGCTCCAGCTTCACAGGCGGCAGACATCAGAATCGCCGTTTTTGAGCGTATGACATTTATGTACTGTTCTTCCAGAAGATCAATCTCACCGGTACAGAGTAGTTGCATTACCTCGCCTTCAGCAATGACAGTCGTTGCATCGGAAAGAACACGCAAAATATCCATACTGCCGACTCGAACCATGAGAGAGAATGACTTGGAAAAGAGAAAGTCGCCAACCAGTACCGAGGCTTCATTGCCCCAAAGAGTGTTGGCAGAAGCGAGACCGCGACGCAAAGTTGCACTATCAACAACATCATCATGTAACAGAGTTGCCGTATGAATGAACTCAATGACGCTCGCCAACGGCACGGCCTTGTCATCAGTATATCCGCACAAACGGGCGGCTAGCAGCAGCAAAGCAGGCCTGACACGCTTACCGCCGCTGGATAGTACATACTCTCCGACTTTGCGTATCAGTGGCACATCTGACTGCAGATCTTTACGGAACTGTTGTTCGACCAGTTTGAGATCTTCACCTATTATGTTTAGTGCAGCCTGCATATTTTGGCGTCCTTATGGGTAAATTCGCGTCATAATAAGGGAATGGCTTCTAATTTGTCAAAGTATTTGTTGGTGTTTTTGCAAGGATTTATGCTGTGTTACAGCCGGAACGGTATCATCTTTAGATTGCCAGACGTCACTTCACGGTATATGGTAGTTCGTTACAAACTAATGTAGGACATAAAAGGAACTTGTATGCGATTTGACGAACTCCCGATTCCACAACTGGTACTACGCGGCATTGCCGATGCCGGCTTCAGTGATTGCACCCCTATTCAGGAGCAGACTCTCCCGATAACACTGACCGGAACAGACATCGCCGGCCAGGCTCAGACCGGTACCGGTAAGACGGCAGCTTTTCTGATTTCACTTTTTACCCGATTGCTTGCCAACGAACACCCTGCAGGTAGACCACGAGCGTTGATTCTTGCACCGACTCGCGAGCTTGTTGTGCAGATTGAGGCGGACGCCAAACAACTTGGAGCTCACTGCGGCTTTGCCGTCCAGGCTATTTATGGCGGCGTTGATTATATGAAACAGAAAAATGCCCTTCTGGATGGAGCTGACATTATTGTCGGAACTCCGGGTCGTTTGATCGATTACCTCAAGCAAAAGATTTACAGCCTTAAGGACATTGAGGTCCTGGTGATAGACGAGGCAGACCGCATGTTTGATCTCGGATTTATTGCCGATCTACGTTTTATTCTCCGCAAATTACCGCCATTTGAAAAACGCCAAAATCTTATGTTTTCAGCAACTCTTAATCCGCGCGTTATGGAGTTGGCATATGAGTTCATGAACTCACCAACTAAAGTTTCTGTAACTCCGGAAAGTATGACAGCAGAGCGGGTTGAACAGCTCTTATTTCACTGTTCACGTAAAGAAAAATTTTCGCTGTTGTTAGGGTTGCTGCGACGTGAAGGCATGGCACGCACCATGATATTTATCAATACCAAGCGTGAAGCTGAACATCTTCATAACCTTCTAAATGCTAACAGTTATCCCTGTAAAGTTATTTCTGGTGATGTTGAACAACGAAAACGGATGAAAATCCTCGATGATTTCAAAGACGGCTCTCTCCCGATTCTTATTGCGACCGATGTTGCGTCACGCGGATTGCATATTGATGGCGTTTCTCATGTTATTAATTATGATTTGCCACAGGATTGCGAGGACTATGTTCATCGCATTGGACGTACAGCCCGTGCCGGTGCTGAAGGAAAGGCTATTTCTTTAGCCGATGAAGATGGTGCTTTCTTTCTGGAAGCGATTGAAGAGTATATTAAAACCAAGATTCCAACCGAATGGGCTGATGATGAACTATATGTTCTTGATTATGTGCGGACACCAAGACCAAAAAGAGTGCAGGACATTAAGCGCGATAAGCCGGGGGGCATCAGGACACCAGACCGTGATCGTAAAAAACCGCCATCACGTGTAAACACAGCAGCGACAAAACCTCCGGTTACTAAAATATCTGCCGAAACCACCGAAGGGAATTCTGAAAAGAAAAAACGTAAAAGAGTGAGAAAAAAGAAGCCGGCAGGAGAAAAAACTGCCGGCCAGGAAGTTCAAGCATAACCGTTAAACACTAATGTTATTATTTTATATGTTGGTTATTAACAACATTAATCGGTGCTCCGGCAAGATATGCCGATACGTTGGCGAGAACGATCGCCATCAGGCGTTTCCGTGCAGCCAATGAAGCCCAGGCAATATGCGGCGTAAAGATGCAATTTGGTGCAGTCAGTAATGGATTGTCAGCCAGCATAGGTTCATGGGCGACAACGTCCAATCCGGCACCGGCAATCTGCCCTTCTCTAAGCGCCTCAGCCAGATCGCCCTCATTTACCAGTCCACCGCGGGCAAGGTTCAATAGAAAAGCACTCGATTTCATCAAGCCAAGCAAACCGGCATTAACAAAACCGTTATTATCCTGTGTCTGTGGACAATTGAGGCTGACAACATCGGCCGAAGCAAACAGTTCTGCCAGAGGAACAAAACGTACCGGCACGCACCCGACAGAATGCGGAATACGTGGAGCGTAAGCAATAATCTTCATTCCAAAGGCAGCCCCAACCTGCGCTACAGCCTGCCCGATGGTGCCGTAACCAACTATTCCAAGTGTCAATCCATCCAATTCAAGCAGTGGTGTTTTCCAGTATGCGTGATCAGGGCATTTGACCCATTCGCCGGCTTTCACAGATGCATCGTGCAAGCCGACGTGCATGGCAAGCTCTAATAGCAGGGCAAATGTTGTCTGGACAACAGATGCGGTTGAGTATGCAGGAACGTTTGATACCGGTATCCCGAGCCTTCCGGCGGCAGCTACATCAACATTATTATATCCTGTTGCCAGCATGGAAATATATTTAAGATTTGGTAACGCTTCCAGTGCGGCTTCATCCAGCTTTACCTTGCTGAGAAGGATTATTTCAGCATCACGTGCCCGTTCCAGTTTTACTGCCGGCGGTGTACGGTCGTAGATGGTACAGCTTCCCAAAGCTTCCAGTGAATACCATGGATTATCTCCGGGATTGATAGTAAAGCCGTCCAAAATCACGATATTGTGTTTTCTAGTCATTTTAAACATCCTTTTCGATGCAAAAAAGTTTATTACACAGGCAAATCAGTATCATCCGCTTCAGTTTCTTCAGTACCTTCTTCCTGTTCCGTATCTTCAGAATTAGCCTCACCCTTACGGGCTTTTTTTTCGTCTTTCTTCTTTTGCCGCTCCAGTTCTTTCTTGCGCTTTTCAAATGAATAATTCGGTTTAGCCATTTTCATTTCTCCTTAAATTTTCCAAAACTAAATTGGAGTAGCAGTTTTAAAATAAGATGTAACTTTTACTCCGCAGCGTGATGACTCTTCGATAGGTAATAATCATAGGTTCCTTCATACACCCGCATCTCGCCATGATCAACCTCAAAAACGCGATCAACCAGTAATCGTAAGAAATGTCGATCGTGACTAACAAGAATAATAGTGCCGCCAAAGTTTTTCAAAGTTTCCAGTAGCATTTCGCGAGATCTTATATCGAGGTGATTTGTTGGTTCATCAAGAATCAGAAGATTTACCGGGCGGGCAAGAATAGTTGCAAGAACCACTCTGCTCTTCTCGCCTCCCGAAAGGTTTGCGATGCGCTTTTCCACGGTGTCGCCAGAAAAAAGGAAAGCTCCGAGCAAATTACGGATCATGCCGATTGTGGCAAGAGGCATAAAATCCTGCATAGTTTCAAAGATTGTCTTCCTTGGATCAAGTAACTCCATTGCGTGCTGACTAAAGTAACCAATCTCAACGTTAGCGCCGATCGTCATACTGCCGGCAGTAGCGTTGGTTTGACTGGCCATGATTTTGAGAAAAGTAGACTTACCCGCGCCATTCACACCGACTACGGCGATTTTATTAAGGCGTTTAACCATACCGGATACGCCTTGAAAAACGGTTTTGTCCTGACCATCAGGCGTTGTCCACACTTTGCCTAGACTTTCAAAGGCTGCCACGTCATCACCGCTGCGAGGAGGATCGGCAAAACCGAAGCGAACTGTACGTTCTTCAGCCGGGATCTCTATTCGCTCAATTTTCTCCAGTTTTTTTACCCGTGATTGTACCTGGGCAGCATGGGAAGCACGTGCAGCAAAGCGGGCAATAAACTCTTCTTCCTTGGCAAGCATATCCTGCTGACGTTTGTGTGAGGCAATCAATTGTTCAAGGCGTATATCCCTCTCACGCTCGTAGAAATCATAATTACCGCCGTAGGTTGTTACTGTTGTATTGGCAACCTCAATAATCCTGGTAACGACACGGTTCATAAAGTCCCGGTCGTGGCTGGTCATAAGGAGAGCCCCTTTGAATTCAGAAGAAAGCCACTCTTCCAGCCAGATGATTGACTCAACATCCAGATGGTTGGTAGGCTCATCAAGCAACAACACGTCCGGTTTAAGAGTCAGGATACTGGCCAGGGCAATGCGCATCTTCCAGCCGCCGCTAAATGATTCTACCGGATGATTGTAGCGGTCTGGGCCGATCCCAAGGCCGGTGAGAACGGCTTGAGCACGCGAATCAAGGTCGTATCCTTCCATGTGCTCAAACTCTTCAACGGCATTACCATAGCGCTCCAGAAGATTTGCCATTTCATCATCGGACTGCGGCTCGCACATTGCCGCCTCCATTTCCTTCATCTCCGTTGCCAGGCGCACTGTAGAACCACAAGTTGCCATAACCTCCTCAAGTGCTGAACGACCTGACATATCACCGATATCCTGTGAAAAATATCCCACAGTAGTTTTTTTAGGCAGGATTACCTCGCCGGAGTCCGGCTCCTCTTGTCCAGCTATGATTCTAAATACAGTTGTTTTGCCTGCTCCATTTGGACCAACCAATCCGGTATGAGTTCCCGGCAGGATCTGACAGGATGCATTTAAAAACAAAATCTGTGAGCCATGCTGTTTGGAAATATTTGATAATTGAATCATTTTGTAAAGCTCCCTGTATAACAGTGATTATAGTTTAATTAGATAGGAATGCATGATTTTACTCAAGTGGTACAAGCCATACATACGGCGTCATTCCGTAATTCCAGCCAAGACAGAGCCTTCTGTACCCAGAAAAAAGCAGTCCCTCCCCTCTACTGCAGAGAACTATCGGCGCCTTGAGTGAAAGGGAACCGGCATCTTGAAGAGCATCCTCCATTCGGGAATAGTTCTTCCGGTATCCACGTTTTGCACGTGCCACGTAATCCTGAAAATCGCTGTACAGGTGGTATGAAAGCGCGACTGGAATTTCACCGATTGACTCAGAACGTGGATATGACACCAGGGTGCCGCTACCGAAACGTGAGATTATCTTTTCCCAGGTTGCGCCGTGAGCACGATACCATTCCTGTTTGGTTGGATGATTGAAAAACTCCCAGCGTTCTTCTTCGATATCTGGCTGCAACCAGGTGATGCTGAGCGTTGAGGAAGTATTCATGGCTGCTCCACTGCATAAAAAACCACAGGGCGGGTAACCCTGTGGTTTACGTACAAAGTTTATAACATTACTGCGGCCTGCCGGGCAACGATTATCAGAGCAGTACCATGACTCTATAAAAAAATCAGTGTGAGGCTCCGAATTCTTCAAGCTCCGGCTTCATATTCACCATTTCACGAATTTCGTTCCATTCTTTAAAATCAACCGCTGCCTCATCGCCTTTCATATCAGCAATAATATCAAAATAGTCCATCTGATACTTGCTTTTCTTTACCTCAGTAGCAGGCTTAACTTTAACGGCATAGACCGTCTGGATTGATTGATGGTCAAATTTACGCCAGTACTGCTCATCCTTCAATCCGGTGTACTTTCTCCCTTCAAGAGCTGTAATCACAGCCTTGGTATTAAATGTCTTTGCCTTTTCTACAGCTGCTTTATATTCGTACATGATTACATATGCAGAGGCGCCGGAAGTCGTCGGATAGCGACTATAACGTTCTTCGAACTTTTTTACAAATGCTATACCACGAGGATAGTTGAATTTGAACGGTACGCTCCACATCCAGGGAGTTGCCCCGATAATCCCCTCCATCGCCTCCGGACCTGCTCCCTGTGCCATATCCTCATTCAATTGCGGGACAATTATCTGCATTCGGTTTTTTAGACCCATTTCATCAGCCTGTTTGACTGCAATTTCCATATCGCGCCCGAACAGTGACAATACAAGCACTTCAGCACCACTTGCTTTGGCTTCAAGAAGTGCTGACTTGAAATCTTTAGCACCCAGTTCAGTGAGAACTTCTGGATATTTTACTGTATCTTTGGTGTTGGTAAATGAACGCAAAACCGATTCAGTTGTCCAACCCCATGTATAATTGGCTGTAATATAAAAATATTTTTGTCCTTTAAAATGTTTATTTAGATACTCAGCCATCACTTTTCCGGCAAAATAGGCGTCAAAACATTCACGGAAAATATGGCGATGACCATACTCACCAGTTGTCTCGGTTGAATAAGAGAGTGTCGCGAAGAACAATTTGTCTTTTTGCAAAGCAACCTCACCAGTTGCAATTGCAACGGCACTTGAGGAACCTCCCAGAATCATCGGCACACCTTCACCATCGTAAAGTTCAGCTGCATTACCCTTCGCTATCTTGGCGTTTGACTTGGTATCGCGTGCAACTAACTGCACTTTTTTCCCCATGATTCCGCCTGAAGCATTAATTTCTTCAATTGCAATTTCAGCCGCACGTTTCTGATCCAGTCCCTGTTTTGCATACGGGCCTGTTTCGGGATAATTGAGTCCTATCTTAACAATTCCGGAGTCAGTTGCATTTGCGTCAGTTATATAACCTAATATTATAAATGATAAATAGCATAAAATCATTATCCCGCTGAACAACTTTTTATTCACTGTTATGCCCCCTAGTGTAAGTTTTTTCATTTATAATACATTATTTTAAATACAACATTATTTGAAAATAAAACACAAAAAAATGGCGTACCTTACGGCACGCCATTATCCAATATCAAGAATGAATTAAAATCTATTACAGGCTCAAATCCGCATGTCCATGATACAATTCGTCTCGCTCTCTTGATACATCTTCACTCTCCAGATATTCCTCAAAAACCATGGTACGGTCAATTACGCCACCAGGAGTAATTTCGATAATCCTGTTAGCAACGGTTGAGACAAATTCATGGTCATGTGAAGCGAACAGAACAACCTCACTAAAAGCAATCAGGCCGTCATTTAAAGCGGTGATAGATTCCAGATCAAGGTGATTAGTAGGTTCGTCAAGAATAATCACATTGGCGGCCGTCAGCATCATGCGTGATAACATGCAACGGACTTTTTCACCACCGGAAAGGACAGTAGTTTTTTTCATCGCCTCTTCACCCGAAAAAAGCATCCTTCCAAGGAAGCCTCGTGCAAAAGTTTCACCTTCTGTAGGAGGTGAATACTGGCCCAGCCACTCAATTAGAGTCATTTCTCGTTCAAAATACTGGCTGTTCTCTTTCGGAAAATAGGCGCTGGTAATAGTAATACCCCAACGGAAACTGCCACTATCCGGTTCAAGTTCTCCGGCAAGAATCTGGAAAAGCGCCGTCCTGGCTAGGGTATTACCGCCTACAAAAGCGATTTTGTCCTCTTTACGCACGATCAAGTCAAAATTGTTCAGTACTTTAACGCCATCAATTTCCTTGGTCAGTCCCTGTATTTCCAGGATAATGTCGCCACATGCTCTCTCAGGCTTAAAAACCACATGCGGATATTTCCTGGATGAGGTAGGCATATCTTCAATAGTGAGTTTATCAAGCAACTTTCTGCGAGAAGTTGCCTGCTTTGCTTTCGAAGCATTAGAGCTGAAACGCTGAATAAAAGCCTTTAGTTCATCAGCTCTTTCGGATACTTTCCGGTTTTCGTTCTGCTTCTGCTTTAAGTTTAACTGACTGGCATGATACCAAAAATCATAGTTTCCGACATAAATCTGAATCCGGCCAAAATCAATATCTGCGGTATGCGTGCAGACCTGATTAAGAAAGTGACGGTCATGTGACACGACAATAACTGTATTACTAAAACGAAACAAAAACTCTTCCAGCCAGTTTATGGATTTCAGGTCAAGATTGTTGGTCGGTTCGTCAAGAAGCAGTACATCCGGATTACCGAACAGAGCCTGGGCAAGCAGTACACGAACCTTGTCGCCAGCCTCAAGATCTTTCATCTGCTTAGTTCGCAGCTCTTCAGGAATTCCAAGTCCGTTTAGAAGTACTGCTGCTTCGGATTCTGTTTCATAGCCATTCATTTCTGCAAACTCACCTTCAAGTTCAGCAGAACGGACTCCATCCTCTTCAGTAAATTCAGCCTTTGCATAAATAGCATCACGTGCAGTCATAACATCGTACAACCGCTTATGTCCCATGATGACTGTATTAAAAACGGTTTCTTCGTCGAAAGCAAATTGATCCTGGCGAAGAACAGCAATCCGTTCGCGTGGACCAACAACAACCTCACCCTTGTCGGCATCAAGTTCACCGGCAAGAATTTTAAGAAATGTTGATTTTCCGGCACCGTTTGCTCCGATCAGACCGTAGCAGTTTCCTGGAGTGAATTTAATGTTTACGTCCTTGAATAGGACTCGTTTGCCGTAAGAAAGGGTGATATTAGATGCTGCAATCATGCTGGTATGGTGCTCCTTTTAGTTAAGTTATAAGTAGTTATGTTAGTAGGATGGAGGGAAATAAAAAACCACAGGGCATGGTGAGCTCTGCGGTTCACTAACTGTTGTTAAATACCATATTTTACTGATATAGAGCAATATATTTCGATTTTTAGACGTCTCTTCGTAAAGTCATCACATTGACTTTTTACTGTTTTAGATGCTATTCAGAGTCCTGTATTTCAGTTAAGGAGCCCTTGTGTCAAAAAAACAAAACAACCTGTTCCTGTTAATAGCTAAATATCCTCGAATGATTCTGTCTCTGGCGCTGATATTTGCTACCATTTCTGTTTTATACACGATCTATAACATGACATTCCTGACCGGTCGGGATGATTTGATGCCCCAAAATGCCCCTTTTCAGGTCGATTATCGTGCCTATCGAGCTGAATTTGGTGATCAAGAAGAAATAGTAGCAGTTATCGAATCTGATGATGCCGAAAAAACAACCAGGGCTGCTGATGCTCTCTACTCGCTATTGAACAAGGATAAATTACTTTTCCGGGACGTTTTTTACCCAGGCGGACTACCCTTCTTCCGTAAAAACGGCCTACTCTTTATGCCGCTTGAAGATATCAAGAATCTACGCAACACCTTAACTATGGCGGCGCCGGTGTTGAAAGATCTGGCAGCGGCTCCCTCTGTACAAACACTTTTCACCAGTTTAACCGGACAAATTGATACATATTTGGAATATGGTGACCCAGTAGCGCTGGCAAGCCTGACCTTTATGTTGACTACACTTGATAAAGGCTTCAAAGCGTTTGACGGTAAATCAAGCGGGCTTTCGATTGATTCTTTCCTTAAAGGTGGCGGTGACAAGCCTTCCATGCTCGATAGTGCCGGCAAACAACAGGTAATCACCATGCTACCTGTTAAGGAGGAGGGAAGTTTTGTCAGCTCGGAAAAGTCAATCAAGGCCGCACGAGCTGCTCTTGATATAATTCTTAAAAAACCGGAATTTAAAGGAATATTTGGAGGATTGACCGGAGTACCGGTGCTGGAATATGAAGAGATGACAGCCAGTCAGAAAGATATCAGCATCGCCACGATATTATCCCTAACGCTGACCGTTATCATGCTGTTGTTTGCCTTCCGTGGCCTTTTAAATGTAACTGCCGCTATGGTATCTCTGATTGTCGGGATATGTCTATCTTTCGGCTTTGCCACACTGGCCGTCGGGCACCTTAATATCCTTTCGATGGTTTTTGCCATAATGTTGATAGGGCTGGGAATAGAGTACGGTATTCAGGTAATACTGCGCTATCAGGAGGAGTTAAAGAGTGGTTACAGTGGTATGGAAGCCATAGAAATTGGTCTCACGGCAAACATACGCTCAATCATCATGGCTGCCGCTACTGTGGCGCTGGCGTTTGCAACCTTTGCCTTCACCGATTTCAAGGGGATAGCCGAACTGGGCATCATCGCTGCCGGTGGTGTGTTTATCTGTGTAATTGTCACCTTCACTGTTCTGCCAGCAATGCTGATACTACTGGAACGGTTCCGTAAACCTTTTACTTACTCTCCTCCTGCGATTGCTGAGAATGAATCTCGTTTCCAAAAACTATTTGCCAGACCAAGGGCTGTTGTTGGCGCCACGCTGTTGTTGTGCTTGATCTGCCTCTACCCTGCCATGACCATGCGCTTTGATTATAATCTGATGAATCTGCAGGCCAAGGGGCTTCAATCGGTTGAGTACGCATATAAACTGATGCGCAGCAAGGAAAACTCAGGATATTTTGCAGTGGTAACCGCCAGGGATGCTGCGGAAGCACGCACTCTAACCGAATTGCTTGAGAAACAGTTATCCGTTGACCATGTAGTCAGCACACTAAGCTTTGTGCCGGAACAACAGCGCGAAAAGCTGGCTGAACTTACTGCGCTCAGACAAATTATGAGCCCGGTTAAGCCGATTCCTTATGAAGAAAACCTGCAACTCATGGCTCTCCCAGCAGTATTTGAAAATTTCCGTGAGCGGGTGGAAAAATTAAAAAGAACATTACAGGAGCGAAAAGCTCCTGAATCCGTTCCAGCAGCAGCCTTTCTGACTACCTTGGACAGTTTCTTCGCCTCGCTTGAAAAGGAAAAGGATAAGAACGCACTGGGGATGTTGCGGGAGTTTCAGGGGGGAATGTTTGCAGAGCTGCCCGCCAAACTGCAAATGATGAAGGAGAGTCTAGAGGCGACACCGGTCACTGAAGCAGATGTTCCACCGCATCTATTACAGCGTTTCGTGGGCAAAAGCGGGAAACTACTGCTGCAGGTAGCGGCAAAAAAAGAGATATTTGAGAGAGAACCACTGGAAGAGTTCATAGGCCAGGTAAAGAGTGTTGTGCCAAGAGCCACCGGCGAGCCTGTTATGGTGTATGAATCACTTACAGTGCTGCGTGATGCCTATCTAAAGGCCTTTATCTATGCCTTTATCGGCATCGGCGCAATCCTGCTGATCAATTTTAAGAGCATCCGCTACGCCCTGCTCGGAACAGTTCCTCTTGTGGCTGGACTGCTGTTGATGGTCGGCGGCATGCACTTGATCGGAATCAGTTTCAATTCGGCTAATATTATTGTGCTTCCTCTGATTCTTGGGGTAGGTATTGATTCAGCCATTTATATTCTAAATCGATATCGTCAAGGAAATGAATCTCCTGGGGAGGTGGCCACCAGTAGTACAGGTATCGGAGTGTTCCTGAACGCTCTAACTATACTGTTCAGTTTCGGCGCTCTAATGGTTGCACATCATCAAGGGGTCTTCAGTATCGGTGCCGTCATGTCACTTGGCATGATTGCAAGTGTAGCAGCGTTTTTAATATTTCTTCCGGCTCTTTTAACTCAGTGGGGGAAACGATGAGTTATCAGTTTTTTAGCCGGTTCAATCTGTTTTTATAGATATAATTTGTGCCCTGAATATACCCCAATGCGTCCATCAGTAGATCTGCCTGTGGTTTTAATACCGTAGTACCTCCATCCTTGCGGACAAAATTAAAGTAATCTGCTTCTTTTTTCGGGCCCAGTACCAACATTCTCTGATCTTGAATGTACCCCAGTTTTTGATATGTTGAGATGAACGCCCGTTCGGTCCAGGGATCGGTTGACAAAATATCCTTACCTATAAACGTACTGGTGTACCCAATATTCAAAAGTCCGAGCAGTGTAGGTGCAACATCTATCTGACTCATCATCCGGTCAACAACTTGCGGCTTGATGAAAGCCGGAGCATAAATAAAAAGTGGGATTTCATAATTTTTAACCGGCAACGCTAGTTTTGCAGCACTGCCGGCGCAGTGATCGGCCACTATTACAAAAATTGTGTTATTGAACCACGGTTTCTTTTTTGCCTCAGCCAGCAAACGGCCTATAGCATAATCTGAATATTTCACACCACCATCACGCCCGGTTTTTGACGGGATATCTATCTTGCCGCCCGGGTAGGTAAAGGGCCTGTGATTGGAGGTTGTCATGACTACGCTGAAAAAGGGCTTTTTGTCAGCATGCGAAAGATCACCCTCCTTAACGACCTTCAAAAAAAGATCCTCATCGCATACACCCCAGGCGTTGGTAAAAGAAATTTCTTCCTTAGAAAAATTAGTCCTGTCAATCGTTCTAAATCCGTTATTTGCATAAAAATAATTCATGTTGTCGAAATAGCCATGGCCGGCATAGATAAACTTGTTATCGTAGCCTTTTTTCTTCATGACCGATCCCCATGAAACGAAATTTTCGTTTTTAGGCCGTTTCACAACAGATGTTCCCGGCAGCGGCGGCATAGAGAGAGTCAGTGCTTCCAAACCTCGTACTGTTCTCGTACCTGTAGCATAGAGATGTGTAAAAAAGAGTGATTCTCCGGCCAACTTGTCAAGGTTCGGCGTTATTCCCTTGTTGTTACCAAAGGACGTTAAATATTCAGCACTTAAGCTCTCTTCAATTATCAGCACAATGTTAAGATGTTTTTCTGCACCAACCGGTTTAATCACTCTGGAAATGGAGGGGGAATCCTGAGATTCAAAGCGACTGTTACTTTCCTGCAGGGCACCTTTCAGGTGAGTGAGTACTGATTTTTCATCTTTTGTGACATAAAATTTATTGAAATCAAGTTCGTTATTTCTGAAGGCCGAAAAGAGACAGAAAATGCCATTACCAGCCAATTCATCTGCATAATTATTCGGCGATATCTGCGTCATAGACAGGTCAATTGCAGCAAATGAGACAATCGGTAAGAAAAGGAACGCTGCTCCAGTTTTTAACCGGCTTCCAATGCTTGATTTAAAGCCAAATGATCGCGATAGATGTTTTTTTACCGGTAAAAAGACACCTATGTTCAGCAGAAATAATCCCGCAAGGATCGCATTAACAGGGTATGATTCTCTGATGTTACTTATAACTTCATTGGTATAAATCAGATAATCAACCGCAATAAAATTAAATCTGGTAGCAAATTCGTCAAAGAAAGTGTACTCGGCGACCACGTTAAACAGCATCATATACGTCGAAATAAACCCGACGAAGTAGGCTAATAGTTTAAAAAAAGTGCTGTTGAAAAACTTGTCCGGAAGAATAACGGCAACCAGCACAAACGGTATAGCAAAGTAGGAAAATGTAACGCAGTCAAAGAGGAAACCAACTGCATATATTTTGACTAGCAGCAGCAGTTTCAGATCGAGTTGTGGAAGCGACTTCACCAGAAGAATAGTCCGGGTTAACGCAGAAAAAATAACAATAATCAGCCAGAGTGTGTACAACGAATAAAATCTGTTTTTAGCCTGCATATATCTGCGTCCTTTACACTGTATTAAATTCAGGGAGCTGTTACGGTAATAACCTGACTGCCTTCTCCGCCAGGATTAACTACCTGAAGGCGAAAATCCTTATTAACCGGAGAATATGGATGCCGTTGATAAATCAATTTTGTACAGTCCATATAAATCAGCTTTTCCCGTTCAGCCATATCCAGTCCGCCACGCCCACCTATCTGTCTACCATCCACATACACAGATGAGTTTTGAGTGAAGTTTTTCCCGGTAATACTTATTTCATAGAAGTTTACGTGCTCATTCTCAACCGTTATCTGCCCTATTTCCGGTTTGGTTTCAACTGAAATAGCCAATGGAACCGAACTGTTTTCCGGGGAGTTTTTCACCTGAACCTGGTGAAGCCCCCCCGATACATTCGGCACTGAGAAAGATATATACTCAGGCGAAATAAGGCTGCTGGAAAGGACCGAGCCATTAAAGTATAGCAGCGAAGATTCGCCGAATTTTTTGCCACGAGCCGTTATTTCACGCTCCTTGCCTACAGCACAGGAGCTAATCGTAGCCGGTTGTAAAGAAATCAGAACAGGGCGCACCGGGATGACTGTAAAATTATAAGATTTACCGGTAATGCCGTCGGAACGTTTCAGGTAAAGAGCATACAGGCCAGTCTCCAAATGCTGAGGCACGGTGAATTCAGCCTGACTTGCGTTGGTAACCCGTGTCGCGATTTCAGTGCTACCCAGATAAATACTGGCAAGCTCGCCGAAACCGCTCCCTGACAAAACAACCTTACTACCTGGTTCAGACTGAGCCGGAATGATACTTAGGATTGTGACCGGTATGACCACAGGCACAGGATTTGAAACTACAGCGTTTTTTATCCGCTTCGGACGCTCAGCCGCCGACGCTTCGTACACTACACAAAACAAAATGACAAAAATGAAAAAACGTACACATGGTATTAGCATGTAGAAACTCCCGAAAATTTAGATGCCGGGTAAAAAATCATCCTTTAACTGTCATGGACATCCAGACCCCACCCATCATAAATAGAACATTGGCGCCCCAGGCGGCAACAAACGGTGGTAAAACTCCACTCCTGCCATATGAAAGCATAACCGCGTTAAACATAAAGTAAGCAAAGCCGATTCCGACACTTGCGCCGATACCCATGGCAATACCGCCGGTACGGCTGTTCCGAAGAGCAAAGGGAATTCCGAGCAATACCATGATGAGGGCTGCAAAAGGAGATGCTATTTTGGTATGCATAAGCGTTAGATAACGATAGGCCTGATAGCCACCACGTCTCAAATTTTCTGCATATTCTTTCAATGTACGGATACTCAGGTTGTCAGCATCACTATCCAGAACCTGTAGATCTTCTACTTTAAGATTTATATCTGAAATAACTGTTTCTACGTAATTAAGTTCATAACCGGCCCCATTTTTGAATTCTCTGTTAGTAGAAGAATTAAGCAGCCAGCGCCCACCGCTATAGACAGCAGTATCGGCGTCAATCCTGCTGATAGGATTCATTGAATCATCTACATTCCAGATTACCACCCCACTCAAAGTTTGTGTTTTTGGTTCAAACAGGTGTGCCTGAAGAATCTTTGAGGATGAGCGGAACCAGATATTATTTCTTTTGAAAGTGACCCGATCACCTTTTTTCTTAATCTTAACACGATCTATCAGCTCAGTGCGTGCATAGCTATGCGGCAGAACTAATTCGGCATTAATCAATAAAAAAAAGCTGGCTGCTAGACCGAGAGTCAACATAGGCAGGGAAATTCTTAACAGGCTGATACCGCAGCTACGCATGGCAATAATTTCACTGTCGCGTGAAAGCACCCCAAGAGTCAGCAGCGTAGCCATAAGAATTGAGAACGTAGCCGTTCGACCAACCATCTCAGGTAGCTTCCAGATAAAGTATTCCAGAATATCACTGGCAACTCCGCCGGCACGCAGAAAACGGGGGATCTTTTCAATCAGATCAATGACTAGATAAAGACCGACAAAACCGCTTAGGCAGAGCATAAGCAATCGTAACCAGGTCTTGGCTATGTAGCGATCCAGGATGTTCATGTCAGGATGCTCTCCGGAAATAAGTAATAAGATCCTTAAAGGAAAAGAGAGTAATACTCTGTTCCAGTGAGGCTTTTCGTAAAAAGAACAAACCAAGACACATAAAAATCAAATTTGGAATCCAAAGCGCAACAACTGGGGGAATTGCTCCTCTTTCCGCCAGCGTGCGTGCAACTGACATTAATACATAATAGGAAAGAATTATTGCGATACTGATGGTGAAACCGCCTGATTTACCTGCTCGTCGATTCTGAATTCCAAGAGGTACCGCCAGAATTGCAAAAACAAGTGAGGCAAAAGGAAAAGTAAAGCGGCTGTGAAACTCTGCCAGAACTTTTTGACGGTTTTTGGCAGGAGTGGCGGGATCGTCAATTTTACTCTGAAGCTCAGATAGCCACATATCAGGCTCATTTCTGGAAATCTCCCCACCAGCCTTCTTTTCACCAATAGTCATGCTGTATTCACCGAAATGAACAAGTCGGTAAAGACCTTTATTTCCCGCCATATGAATAGATCCATTATGGAGAGACAGCAGGAGCGCCTGACTCCCAGGGGCAGATGAAACAATTCCATCTTGAGCAAATATTGTCATGGGACGATCAGATGAACGCCCATCGTGAATAATTACACCTTTCAGTGTATTGCTTTGTTCTTCGTACAAGTCGGTATACATAACGACGCCGGGAATATCATCCCAAAAGGTCTTTTCTCTAATGGTAGCCGTAATATTCCGCTTCAAGACCTGGAAACTGAGCTCTTTAAAAGCACTGTTTCCCCATGGTACGCCAATCGTACTTGCTCCTAGAGCAAGTACGACAGCGACAAAAGCACAGACAACTACCGGTGGCATCACTTGAAAAAGACTAATGCCGCTGGCTTTAATGACAACAATCTCGTTGTCAGCCGAAAGACGCCCAAAAGCCAGAAGTACTGCCAACAAAAAAGCCATCGGTATAGTAAACACCAAAAATGATGGAATGAGATAAAGGATCATTCTACTGACATCCGCAAGAGGTACGCCGCGAGAAACGACAAGATCAGTCAACGAGATCAAGCGACCCATCAGAAGAACCATGGTAAAGATGGTAATGCCAAGCAGAAAGAGCGAGGATATTTCACGAATTATGTAGAAGGAGAGAATACGTTTCACAAAACAGATGATACATGAGTGGATGAAGGGTGTAAAGCGCTCAACATACAAAAAGCGGGAATCCGACACCGGACTCCCGCTTCATAAGTCACAAAAGCAAAAAAATCAGCCCTGTACAGACCACTGACCGTGAAGATTACACAACTCACGAGCCGTAACAGAGGATGCAGTCACACAGAAAAAGGCTTCAGCTACTTCACCAGGTTTCAGAAACTGGCGATACGCTTTACCGTCAGCAATTAATTCGATCCACTCTATAAAATGTTTCTCGTCCATAGGGTGTGCAACGCTGCCGACAGTAACTTTATAGCCACCTTCTACTTTTTCAATGACCGGTACATGCTTTTCCTTAGCTGCGTCAACAGTATTTTCAGTTAACTGTGACATCTCTTCCCCACAGCAGGTAAGTGAACCACCACCGGCGTGAATGGTTTCTACGATATTGCCGCACAGATTGCATTTGTAAACTTCAAGTAAATTCGCCATTTTAGTTTCTCCCCTGATTGTTATGTAGTAACCCTTGTTACGGGGTTCTGGTAATTACCAATTTTCTCCAAGCAGTTCAAAATGAGCTTTAGGATGCAGGCAAGCTATACAGGTTTCGGGTGCTTCTTTACCTGTATGAAGATAACCACAGTTGCGACAGCGCCAGACAACGTCGCCATCCCGTGTAAAAACCCGACCTGCTTCAATATTAGCCAACAGGTCACGATATCTTTTTTCATGTTGTTTTTCAGCAACTGATATAGCCGTCCAGGCAGCGGCAATTGCCGGAAACCCTTCCTCTTTAGCAATAGTTGCGAAGGCAGGATAAAGAAGGGTGTGTTCCTCATGCTCGCCATTTGCCGAAGCCAGAAGGTTTTCTGCTGTTGTTGCGATCTTGCCGGCAGGAAAACATGCGGTAATTTCAAGATCACCGCCTTCAAGGAACTTGAAGAAGCGTTTAGCGTGCTCTTTTTCCTGGTTTGCAGTCTCCTCAAAAACATCGGCGATCTGAACAAAACCCTCTTTTTTTGCAATACCAGCAAAATAAGTATAACGGTTTCTTGCCTGACTCTCTCCAGCAAAAGATTTCAACAGGTTCTGCTCGGTTTTAGTTCCTTTAATTGATGCTGCCATTCCGCCCCCTCTTGTTACGTTTTAAATACGACAGTTATTGTCCTTTATACCGCACTTTTTTTTTTTTGCAAGCAGGAAAATAAAAAGGGACGCATTTCTGCGTCCCCAATCTTCAACATTTATTGATATAACAAATTACGGCTATTCGCGGCCGCCTGCAGCAGCCCATTTTTCGAGCATTGCAGTAGTTACTGATTTCGGACGCTCAAGTGCGTAGCCCAGACCACGGTCCCAAGTGATGTTAGCCATGCAACCGAGTGCGCGGCCTACACCGAACAGAACGGTGTAAAATTCAAACTCAGTCAGACCAAAGTACATCTGGATTACGCCGGACTGTGCGTCAACGTTCGGCCATGGATTTTTGGTTTTGCCGTGCTCAGTGAGAACGCCTGGAGCAACTTCAAAGATCATTGCGATAACTTTGAACAGTGGGTAGTCTTTGAGGCCTTCCGTATTTTGGCAGAACTCACGCTGTGAGGTATAGCGTGGATCAGTTTTACGGAGAACGGCGTGACCGTAACCAGGAATAACCTGACCAGCATTCAGAGTGTCCCAGAGAGCCGCTTTAATCAGTTCTGCGGTAGGCTCTACATCTTTGCAGTATTTTTCCTGGAACTTGAGGGTCCAGTCAAGAACTTCCTGATTGGCAAGACCGTGCAGCGGACCGGCAAGACCGTTCAGGCCTGCTGAGTAGGCATAATACGGATCGGACAGAGCCGAGTGTACCAAGTGAGTGGTATGTGCCGAAACGTTACCGGACTCGTGATCGGAGTGCAGGATGAAATACATACGGGCAACATCTTTGTACTCTTCACTCTGGCCGATCATATGAGCAAAGTTGGCGCCCATGTCGAGAGTTGGTTCGATTGCAATCTGTTTGTCGTTGCGATATTTCAGGTTGTAGATGAATGCGGCGATGACCGGGATACGGGCAACGATATCGCTGGCATCTTCATAGACAGATTCCCATGCGATCATTTTGTTGAATTTGCCTGAGTTATAGAAAGCGGCAAACTTGGAGTCTTTCTGCAGTACAAGCATTGCAACGGATAGCATAACCATCGGATGGCTGTCACGCGGTAGAGCGCGAACTGCGTCGAAAACATACTGAGGAACAACCTGACGGTCTTTCCACTCTGCAACAACTTCAGCAACCTGAGCATCAGTCGGAACATCTCCTGTAAGAAGCATGTACCAGAAGGACTCAACGGTTGGATACGCGGAACCAGGAGCCTTAGGCAGCGCTGCAAAGGTCTCAGGGATGGTCATGCCGCGGAAACGAATACCTTCTTGCGGATCCAGATAGGAGATATCTGTTACGAGTGAACGGATATCACGGGCACCACCGATACACTGATCGATGGTTACTTTGTCGATAACAACCTGACCAAATTCTTTTACGAGCTTGGCGGTACGGGGACGGTGCTCCTCAATTTTCAACTTGAGTGTGTCTTTCAGGGCCATTGTTTTACTCTCCTTTTTGTTGTGTGGGGGTGAACCCGGATAAAAAGCTCTTTCATCTTCCTGGCATCAGATCCATCAGTTATTACGGGGAGAAACTGGACTCTTTTCTAGCATACTGTATACAATTTAATGCAGCAGTTATACTCGACCGTATACATAAAATGCAACAATTATTTTCAAAGTAAAATCAGTTCAGAATTACCAGTTCATCGCTTGAGTGCGTGAGGCGTTTAAGCCCTTCCTCACTCAAATAAAATGTATTTTCTATACCGATTGCACCCTCTCCGGGGAAGACTACTTTAGGCTCAAAAGCAAACGCCATACCCGTTTCCAGCGACATCTGATTGAAACCACGGGCTATAAACGGGTATTCGTCTATTTCAACACCTAGACCATGACCGATGAAAGAAACCTGCGCACCTTTTGACCCCATAAAACTTTCGCTATAGCCCATCTGTACGGCTGACGCAAAACAGATATCATACAACGCTCCCCAACTCATTCCCACTTCTATCGTTCGCGTCATAAGATCCTGAATAGCGATCATATTGTCATACGCTCTCCGCAATCGATCAGAAACCTGTCCGACAGAAAACACGCGGGTCTGATCGCTCAGGTAGCCATCTACACAACCGGCAAAATCTATAATGACCGGCTCATTTTGTTCAATACGCTTTAAGCCGGCTCCCTGGCCAAACGAGGGATTAAGACCCATACCTCCAAGCGGTGTGTCGGAATAGGCCGGAACAGCGCTGTCTGTACCGGAAAAAATTTGACCATAGCAGATATCGGAATTGAATCCCCTCATACGGATCAAGCCTTGATGCCCGTTCTTACGGGCGGTGTACTCAAGTTCGGCTGCAACATCAAGGTCTGTCATGCCGACGTGAATGACCTCTTTGGCTCGTCGATACACAAGGTCAACCTGGTCCGCGGCATCCTTCATAAGATGAATTTCGTAATGTGATTTGATCATTCTGACTTTTCGAATTAATGGTGTTGCATCTATAAAATCGGCGCCAGTATAGAGCGTGCGATAGCGCTCATAGAAATTCACCGGAAGTACATCCAATTCCAAGCCGATTCTTTTTGGTTCCGGATATCCATATTGAGCCAGTATGCCAGGAATATCCTTTAAAGAGCTGAATGGCAAAACTTCCTTTAAGCCGGATTCCATTCTGGCTCGTCTCACATCCTTTCGCACCATAAAGAGAGGTTGCCCTGAAGCCGGAACATAAAGATTTCCGCTCTGTACTGTTCCGGTAAAATAAAACAGGTCGGCATTCTGAACAATAATAACTGCATCCATAAATGCAGATGCCATAAGTTCCTGCAGTTTATTACAGCGGTATTCAAGCTCAATTGCGGGTGTCAGGCGCATCTCATTCTCCCGTCAGTTTAAGTTAGATAGTTTTTACAGCCTGGATGGAAGCGGCGGCGGTATTTCAAAAAGTACTTTTAGATCATCCTGCCGGATGGCCTCTTCCCAGTTTATGAGGCTCTGTTTCCAGACCAGTGTTTCGCCTGTCATACGTCCTGACTCTACTAGTTGCTGTAAAACGGCAAAAGTATGCGGCCCGCTCTGCTGTCCATCAATGGCAACATAAAAAAGACCCGGTGAGGGTAATGGTGGCGGGGTTGATGTAACACCAGTCTGGGTTGTTATGCCTGCCAGAGATGAAGCAACCTGCCCGGCCATACTAAGCCCCAGGCCCACTCCAGCGCCTGCTGCTGCAAGTCCACCCGGATTGTTAGCCGCATCACGAATGGCGCTGGCCGTTTCATAGCTGGTATATGATTGCATATTTCCGATAATCCGCATGGCGCCAGCTTTGTCAATGGCCTTTTCGACCTCTTCCGGCAAACCTATATCCTGTACCAGCACCTCAATTAAATCCAGGCCCAACTTTACAAATGCAGGAACAATTTTATCTTTAAGTGCCTCACCCAACTGAATCACCTTACTTTCGAGATCCAGGATCATAATGCCGGCCTCCGGCATGACTTCCTTTATACGGGTGCCGATTTTTCCGCGTAGATTATCCTCAATAGAACCGGCAGTAAAAGTGCCGTCGGTACCGACAATTTCGCGAATAAACAGTACCGGGTCCTTAATTTTGATTGAATACAGCCCGAAAGCCGTGACCCTCACCGCTCCGAACTCTGGATCTCTCATTGTGCACGGCCCGAATGTACCCCACTTCAAATTAGTAAACTGACGGGTACTGCAAAAATATATTTCAGCCTTGAATGGGCTTTCAAATCCATATTTCCAGCCCTGTAATGTTGCCAGAACCGGAAGGTTGGCTGTTTCAAGAGTATAGGTGCCGGGTTTGAAAACATCCGCAAGTATTCCCTCGTTTAAAAAAACTGCAACTTGCCCCTCTCTTACTATCAGTGAGGCGTGGTGCTTTATCTCGTTGTTATAACGTTCAAATCGTTTTACAAGCGTATCACCGGAATCATCAAGCCATTGAATGATATCCAGCAGTTCACCTTTCATTTTATCAATTAGGCCCATGTGTATCTCCCTGAATAAAAAGATGTATTACTGTTAGATGGTGGATAGTTGGCTAAATTATAGCAAGTTATTGAAGGATGCAAGAAATGCTGATAGAAACTAATAATTTTGTATTGTTCCAGCAAACGGTTGACCGACCTGCGCAAATTGTCTAGTATCCTCACCCGGTCCGAAGTAGATAATTATAATTCTAATTGATGGTGGTAACCAACCCTAATGCACGCTTATCCTTATACCATAACAATCTCTTCTGAAAAAGGCGGAGTCGGCAAGACAACTCTCGCTACAAATCTGGCAATATATCTGAAAGCGATGCGTGAGGATCTTCCTGTTACAATATTCTCTTTTGATAACCACTTCACAATCGATAAAATGTTCGAACTGCAGAAACGAGACGATGACAATCACGATGTTCACGCTCTTTTGATGGGTGCAAAAGCCAGTGAGGTAGTTCTGACCGGCCAGTACGGTGTCGGCTATATTCGCTCTTCAACAGAGTTAGGCGATATCCATGAACGTTTCAAAGGGCCGATGACTCTAACGCGGATGTTGGCTGAATCAGGTATCTCCGGTATCGTCATTATAGATACAAGGCCGGATCTTAATATCCTGACCCAAAATGCTCTTTATGCCGCCGATAGAGTACTTATTCCGGTAAAAGATCTGCCGAGTCTTGAGAACTGCAAGAATATCTTCGCGCTGTTCGATCAACGCGGCATAGACAAAAAATCACTGGCTCTGATTCCCTGCCTGATCGATTCACGTATCAAGTTTGAGGGCATTTTTAAGGATCAAAAGACTCTACTGCGAGCAATAGCTGTAAATCGTGGTTACCGATGCCTTGATTCATTTATTTCAAAAAGCCCGAAAGTTGAAAGCCTGAATACTAATCCCGATGGTAAAATTTATCCGATACTAACTCACGCCCGTGGCACCGAAGTCCATAGTCAGTTTATGGAGATTACCCGGGACATTCTCAGAAGTGTTGACACTACCGGAGAAACCAGAGCGTGCCTGTATCATACCTGGCTTATGGAAAAAGAGGCCGGTAAAAAGGAGTCGTATCTGGCACGACTTGAAGGGTTGGCAGACCGCTGCCTTATTTGTGGTGCTCTACTCGCTGAAGCTCCGGACGATCGCAGCTTTTATTTTGAAACTTCCGATCGCTCGACCCGTGGTTTCCTGCATGGTGCTTGTGTCAGTAACATGCTCTGTTCGACGCTTTATAGTCTCCAGGAAAACGATCCGACTTTTAATACTGCACGGGCGCTTGTTGCTGATAAGGTCTCCAGAGCCGTATCATTTCTATTGCCTCGTATAGGTTTTGAAGCATCTCGGCTTGATTATAGACAATTCAGTATGACTGGTGAACTGCTGCTTCAGAAACATATAGAAATTCCTGGTTTTGACGCTGGAGAATTTAACGGCGTTCACGACAGGCTGTTTTTGCTGTTAAATGAGGCTTTAGCTGGATTTGAGGGCGCGTTGAGGAAAGAAAGCTGGTTATCAATATATCCGGTTGATCCGGATAAACCAGAGTCCGTTTTACATGAAGAGTCTTACAAAACTATCCACCGTTTACAAAAACATTTTGCTGATGAGGTCAAATTACTGAACAAGTTGTGACACAGGAACCAGATGTATTCCTTTGCCGGCAAGAGTTGGAAGAGCCGCTGTAAGGGCAGCAATAGTAGCCGGATGTGGGTGGCAAATTGCAATTGCAGAACCTTTTTTTCTGGCCAGAGTGATAGCCTGATTGAGCTGCCCAATAATATATGTTCGCTCCAGTTCGTTATCAAGAAAGACGTTCCGTCGTGCAGTTCGGACTCCCAATTGCCTGGCAACCCTCAAACCCGCACTCTCCGGTGAAGTAACACTATCTATAAAAAACAGATCATTTTTTTTTAGTAATTGCAGTACTACGGACATTTTTTCATCTTGTTCGGTAAACTCCGAACCCATGTGATTATTAATTCCAACCGCTCCTGGAAACTGTTCTAAAAAACAGTTCACCCTCCCCTGCAACTCGGCGGCATCCATAGACACTAACAACCCGTTTGATTCAAGCCGGCGAGCCGGCCACCCCTTGGACTGCATAGGGATGTGTATCATTGTTTCAATCTTATTGCCGGCTGCAAATGCCGCGACACCTTTGTCGTTACGCAGGCCTGGAATTATAGCAAACGTCAGCGGGACTTTGATTGCCGCCAATGAATGTGCTTCCGATAAATTGCTACCCATATCATCTATAATAATTGCCAAGCGAGCGGAGTCGCCTCTTCCAGTGTCGGGCACATTATTATCGGGAAAAGCTGTTGCGGGTGGGTACTCATTCTGCTTCTTTTGAACGGACGGAGGAATAATAGGGAGCGGTTGAACGGAATTCTGAGGAATGGAATTATCAGGCACTATCGGCATTACGTGTGAAGGTTTAGCTTTTTGTAGGGTAATAGTTTTTCTGGATGGAGAAAACATGAAATAGCCGGCGGCTATTGCTAAGATCAAAAAAAGAATCACCCACGCAGCTACGGAAGAGCCGGTAGTTTTCTTTCGGAATTTATTTTTAGAAGGAACTGCCATTAGGTACCGATATTATATTGTCAGGGCAGGAAAACAGCTATATGGCGGAAACAATACCACCCTTCACCTACATTTCTGCAAGTGAAGGGTGGACTAAAAAACATTACTTATCGCTACCCATCGACTTGATCAACTCCCATCCTTTAAGAAGATCAAGCGCTCTCAACACTTGATAATCGGCTTTCAGGTTGTCTTCAAGCTTTGATGGTACTTTTTCGGTTTTATCATCTTTCTTATCGTCTTTTTTATCGCCCTTTTTCTCATCTTTTTTCGCATCGCCAGTAGCGCTTTTTTCCTCGGTTTCAAAATGGTTTTCGAGATCTTTTTCACGTAGATGCAGAGAATCTTTTTTTGCCGTAGTTTTCGGCAATTCAACAGCTTCAACCACAATATCAGGTGTTATCCCTTTAGCCTGGATTGATCGCCCCTTTGGAGTATAGTAGCGGGCGGTAGTTAACCTGAGGCCGGAATCGTCTGATAGAGGAATAATAGTCTGTACCGACCCCTTACCAAAGCTCTGTGTTCCCAGGATGATAGCACGTTTATGATCCTGCAGTGCTCCGGCAACGATCTCAGACGCACTGGCACTGCCGCCGTTAATTAATACTACGATCGGATAATTCGCCTCTTTGCCGCCTTTTTTTGCGGTAAATTGCATCTTGGAATCTTTTTCACGCCCTTCGGTATAAACAATCATCTGTCCATCAGGAACAAAATGATCAGCTACTCTGACCGCCTGATCAAGCAACCCGCCGGGATCATTACGCATATCAATAACAAGACCTTTCAGTTCACTCTTTAACTCTTCCTTCATGGCTTTAAGCGCTTTCGCCAGATCTTCGTCGGTTTTCTCCTGGAACTGGGCAATGCGCACATAGCCGTAGCCACCATCCATTAGATTGAATTTAACGCTCTTTACCTGAATAACATCACGAACAAGTGGAAACTCCTTAGGTTTTTCGAAGCCATCACGCATAATGGTCAGGATTACTTTAGTACCTTTCTGGCCACGCATACGTTTAACAGCATCATTGATATTCAAATCTTTGGTAAATTTATCATCAATTTTAAGAATCATATCCCCTGATTTAATTCCTGCTTTAAATGCAGGAGTATCCTCAATCGGAGAAATAACGGTCAGAACATTTTCCTTGATTGAAATTTCAATTCCAAGGCCGCCAAATGCTCCCTTAGTATCAATTTTCATCTCTTTATAGGTATCAGGAGGCATAAAAGAGCTGTGTGGATCGAGTGATGAAAGCATGCCGTTTATTGCACCGTAAACCAGTTTTTTTGTGTCAACATCTTCAACGTAGCTTTTCTTTATGATGGCCATGACATCAGTGAAAAGTTCTATTGATTCGTAATCACTTCCCTTCCCTTCAGCCGAACTATGTCTCTGTGAGCTGATTATAAAGATAGACAGAAATGCCACAATAACTGCGAAACCGGCGATCATTCTTGTTTTTTTGCTGCCAGGTACACTCATTTGATTCCTCCAGATATATTGATGCTACATGTTATTTATCGAACCCATCCTGCTGGATCAACCGGCTTGCCTTGATGGCGTATTTCAAAATATACTATTGGTCCTTTGCTTGAGTCAACATCTCCCACCGAACCAATTGTTTCATGCTTGGAAACTTCAGCCCCGACTTTTTTAGTTAACCGCGACGCGTGAGCATACAGACTGAAATACCCTCCGCCATGATCAACCACGATCATATTACCAAAACCTTTGAAATAATCGGCAAAAATAACAGTGCCTTCATAGATGGTCTTTATTTCAGTTCCGGCAGCTGCAGAAATTGATAAGCCTTTACTAAAGGTAAACGAATTAAAATCAGGATGCTTATGTTTTCCATAAGACTCGACTATTTCGCCACGAACAGGAAGTGACATTCTACCTTTTTGTGAACTAAAACCACGATCCGGTACCGGAGGCAATTCGATAAGCGGTTTTTGTCGGGTACCTGGTTTTTCATGGCGAGAAGAAAGTTTACGACGACTTAGCGCCTCTAACCGTGTAATCATCGACTGAAGCCGCCCGGCATTTGCCTGTAATTCCTTCAGAGAAGTTTCATAACTCTTGCGGTCTTGACGCACCTTGCCGAGATAGGCTGACTTCTTGCTTTTTTCCACTTCTATTTCACGTTTTTTTTGCTCGATACCGGTCATGATGTGCTCTTTTTTAAGAGCATCTCGTTCCAGATCCTTTTTAAGGTTTTTCAGTTGTTCAATTTTCTGGTTATATTCGACAAAAATCCGTTTGTCATTATCAAGAATAGATCTCATGTAACGGATATTTTCCGCAAGCTGCGGAAAAGACTCTGCAGAAAAGAACATCCGCAGCGCTCCGAGCTCTCCGGCTTTATATAATGAAGAGAGGCGCCGTTCAATTTCCAATCTCTTACGATTTGCTTCTTCCGTAACTTTTTGTATTTCACGACCGGTACGGTCGAGGCTTGATTCAACAAGCTGCAGATCCCGCCCCATTTTTCCCAAGTCAGAAACCTTTTGGTCAAGATTGCGCAGGATGCCCTGAAGCTCAGTTGAGATAACCGCTTCAACCTTGCGGGTTTTGGTAATGAGCTGTTTTTGAGCCTTTATATCACGTTTTACTCCACTCAACTCATCTTTTGGGGTCTGTGCCAACGCGACTGCGGCGACGACTACCAATAGTGTAACTATTCCTGACGTCAGTTTCATCAGTTATACGGTAATAAAGCGCTTTAGTGAAGTCAGGCTCCCGATGAAACCGAGCATGGCACCGGCCAGCAGTAGACCGCCAATGTATTCAAGCGGGAGAAAACTTAAACCGGAAGCGGTGGGATTAAAGGTAAGAAAACCGCCGGCATTATGGAGAAAGCCTTCATACAGACCGAAAAGCAGAATGACGGCAATGCTTGATCCAGCCGTTCCCTGTATCAATCCTTCCAAAAGAAACGGAGCCTTAATGAAAAAAGGGGTTGCCCCGACAAGTGACATAACTTCCAATTCGTCTCTACGGGAGTAAATAGTAAGCTTTATCGTATTTGAAACAATGAAAACAACAGCCATCACCAGAAAGCCGCCCAGCAGACCGCCAATAAGGCGCATAAAGTTCAAAAATGAATTAAAGCGCCTCACCCACTCTTCGCCGTACTGAACCTCGGTAATTCCAGGAATTCGCTTTAAAGCGGAGACAAAACTCTCAACTGAAGCGGTCTCACGATGGGAACGCTTCAGAGCAATCTCGAAAGAAGTCGGAAGCACTTCCGACCTAACCCCCTCAAGAAGTGTTTCCTGCCCTCGCAGGCGACTCTTAAAGCGCTTCAAGGCTTCATCGCGCGCTACATAACTTACACGTGACACACCGGACAGTGCGGATATTTTTTCACGAAGGGTATTCTGTTCCAGAAGTGTCAGCTCCTTATCGAAATAAACAGTTACCTGCACCCGTTCACTCCAATTATCAGCAGCACTTTCTAAATTCACAAATATAAGCAGAAACAGGGACACTATAAGCAGCGCTAGCGTGATCGTTCCAACAGTTACGACGTTTACAAAAACATTCTGACGAATATTGGTTACAGCACGAGAAAGAAAGAACCCCGCTCTACCGCCCATGCCATAACCTGCAAGCGTCGGACGCTTAAAAGGTTTGATCGTTGTCGGTTGTTTCTTTTTCCACTTGTTCAACGATTTCCCCTTTAACCAACGTGATAAGGCGCTTGTGACTCTGATCGATCAGGCGACGATCGTGCGTCGCGACTATTACCGTTGTGCCGCGAATGTTTGCTTCTTTAAAAATATTGAGAATCTGATTTTTATTTGCATCATCCAGGTTTCCGGTCGGTTCGTCAGCCAGAAGGATCTTCGGATCATTTACTAAAGCGCGCGCGAGCGCAACACGCTGCTGTTCGCCACCGGAAAGACGTTGAGTAGTAAGGTTATATTTTGACTCAATACCCATCTGCTTGAGAATATGCATGGTTTTCTTGCCGATATCAGTTCTTCCCCACCCTAGCACTTCCAGTGTGATGGCAACATTTTCGAAAACCGTACGATTGTGCAGCAGCTTGAAATCCTGAAAAACCACTCCAACAGAACGACGTAGTAACGGAATCTGGGCAGGTGTCATACGGGTAACATTTTGACCGTCAATCAATACCTGTCCACGACTTGGAGTGAGCGCACCGTAAAGCAAGCGGAGCAGCGTAGTTTTTCCAGCACCTGAAGGGCCGGTCAGAAAGACAAACTCTCCCTTGCCAATGTTAAGATTTATATTGTTAAGAGCCGAAGCATCCTGCTGGTAGGCGAGAGATACGTTATGAAGTTGGATCATAGTTTACCACTCATTATAGGCTGTTCCATAAGAACTAATACGGTCAGAGCCACTATGAACGTCATATACGTTGCCTGACGAGGTTGTACTGCCGCCTCCGCCTGACGACGAAGATGATCCCGTTGAGGCTAGAGTCGGCTCGGGGGGGGGAGCTACAACTACCCAAGAATCCGTTGTCCCGGTAAAAGGATCTTTAGGAATTTCACGCATGTACTTTTTTTCTTTTAATTCAGTAATAGAATCCGGGTATTTTCCTTGATCGGCATGAAATTGGTCGATAACCGATCTAAAGTTATACAGGTCTTCACGCAAAACAGCTTCCCTTGCTTTTATGAGACCCCACTGGTAGTTAGGTACAGCAATAGCGGCAAGAATACCGATAATAGAAACAACAATCATCAGCTCAATAAGCGTAAAACCTCGTTGACTCGATTTCCGTTCCCCTATTAAAAGTAGAGCCTGTGAAGTCTGAATCAATGTATTACCAATCACTATATTTTGTTTTACCATCAAATGAAATTCCTTCACTCATCGAGTAAACATCAAAAACATCATCTTTACACCAGATGTTTGAATCGGGTTTGTCTTTAGCACAACGCAAATTCCACCCCCAGGACTCATCGCTTTCGCTTTCAGGTGGGTGGAATGGATCATATATTTTGCGACGTAAAAAAGGCTTTATTGTGGGTTTAACATCACCGAATTCATGCTCTTTTTTTAGCAGTTCATCCAAGTTCTTTGGATAACCCGTTCGGTTACTAACGTTCCCGGCCGTTCCGGCCTTGCCAATCGGGCTTGTATCATAGGTCTTTTTGTAATCATCAATCGCCGCCCGGATAGTTCGCAGGTTTCTACGTAATTCAATTTCTTTTGTACGTTGCGCAGACATGCGATTTAGCGGTATAACCCCCGCTGCCAGAATACCAAGAATAGTCATGGTCACGACCAGCTCAATAAGCGAAAGCCCTTTGCCACACTTTAGCAAACCGGGTATATCACCTCTGCTCGTCATTACTTTGGAGACACAGGTAATGGTTTCTTTAATTCCCACGTAAACGACCAATCGCTATACTGTTTTTTATCATCCAGCAGTTTGGATTCATATATCATCTTAAAACTTTTTCTAAAGGGTTCAACTGTACTTTCACTGGCAACGCCAGTCAGACGGGTTGCATCACCGATAGGCGTGACAATCTTCCATGGTTTATTTGTTATGGGATCCAGTGCAGCAGAGGCTCTGAGACGAAAGTTTTTTGGTGGTTTGTTACCAAAAGTTTCTGTTTTTATATTCACAAGCTCATCAAGGATAGTCCCTTTAGGAGAATTAACAGTCCATAGAAAAAGGTTGGTATTTTGATTCAAATTGGCATTTTTATAGATAAGGTTCTGGTAAACAAGCTCAGCAACCTGATCCCCACGGAAAATCAATTCCTCTTCAAGTTCCCGTTGCTTGATCGTTTTCCATGACTGCCCAACCATACCCAGCATGATCCCCATGATCATCACAATCGTCAGAGCCAAAATGTAGGTAAAACCATTTTGATTCGAGATGACTCTCATCAGCGAATATCCACCGCCGTACTGAACGGGAGAATGTTCAGGGCTGCACCGTATGATGAGGTAAAAGCAGAGTTTCTAAAGGCAAAGCTTGCCGGCCCCTGATTTTTTGCCCTGAATGTTGCTGTTACAAGCGTACCGCCACCTGTTACACCACTGTTACCAGCGGACCTTGCCAAAGTGACAGTCACTGTACCAGCGGCTGAATTAGCCCTGCTGCTAAAGGTCGTCTCTTTACCATCTTTTTTTAAATAAGCACCCTCACTCATTGATATAAAATCTACAAAAACCGGGTCATAGGTGAGTATAAACGGGGCATTGGCAAGATCAGTCACATCGCTGATCTTGATATCAATAGTAAACTGCTGGCCAACAGTTGCAGACGATGGAGCTGCAATCTGCAGAAGGCTGCGCTGAGACGGAGGTGGTGATTGTATAAGTGCAGCAGGCGCAACAGATACGGTCTGTGCTGCCGGTGGCGCAGGCTGTTTCTGTATAGGTTGCGCAGCTGGTGGAACTGACGGAGTTGGCTGAACAACCTGTGCAACAATAGTTGGAACAGTTGAATCAGTTTTTTTGGGCGCAGACGGAAGAGTTACGGCTTTCTTGTCACTCCCTTTTGGCAGCACCTCACCCTCAAAAACCGGTTCCTGATCAAATGAAGACATTGGCTTTACGATAGAAGGATGATCCTCTTTGCCGGAAGCAAAAGAAGATAGACCGGGGAGTGGCACAGGAATTCCTCTGATCAGTCGAGGAGTAATAGCCAGCATCAATTCAGTTTTATCTTTGGAAGTGTTGGAATTAGTAAACAGCGGGCCAATCAGCGGAATGTCACTTAACAGATACAGCTTGGTTTTATCATTACTGTCTGTCCTTTGAATAAGCCCACCGATTACGCTGGTTTCATTATCCTTAAGACTAAGCACAGTTTCAATATTTCTAGTTCCAATCGTAACAACGGTAGTTAGGCCGTCAGCACCAACTTTTTCTTTCGTTAGAATCGAGCTGACCTCAAGATTGAGTTTGATGGAAATTTCATTATTGAGCTGTATTGTCGGTTCGGCATTGACTTTAACACCGACATCCACATACTGAACGTTTACCTGCGACTGTACACCATTCATCGTTGTCGTTGTTATCGGCACCCTGGTGCCGACGTTGAACTTTGCTTTTTCTTTGTTTTTTACACGTATTTTTGGATTAGAAAGAACTTCCCCCTTAGCGAGAGTTTTACCAAGGTTGAAAGTTGCATTCGGCACGGTGACGAAACCGCCGATACCCTTCATGGTAAAAGCACGAACCAGATTTGACGGATCTCCACCGCCGGTGGTTATAGTAGTGGTTCCGGAGGCTGCTGTTGTGGTAGCGCCGGTAAGGGATGTCGACATAAGACTATTACCTGAGAACGCTCCTAACTGAACATTGTAGTTACTCAACAGCAGTCCGATGTTTTCAGCATTCTTGTCACTTACCTCCATAACTTCGACATCAAGAATGACCTCTGCTTCCGGCATATCATTGGCGTCAAGTATTTTTTCAACCACAGCAACAATATCTTCGGTATCCCTAACTACAATTGAGTTTGAATCTTCATTCACATACGCTTTACGCACCTGAATCATTGTCCGGATAAGATTTATGGCTTTTTTAGCGTCCATATAATTGAGGTGAAAAGTGCGCAGCACCATATCCTCATACTGTTTACTTTTTTCTGGAGAATTTAGATAAACCAACACAGTTGTCTCATTGAGGTTTTTAGTGCTGAGCTTGTTCATGGTGCTTAAAAGGTCAAGTGCCTGCTGGAACGAGGCATTGTCGAGATAAATGGATACGGGAGTGTCCTTGATGCCATCATCAAAAACAAAATTAATTCCGGAGAGTTGAGTCAGGATATAGAATACATCTTTGATTTTTGCTTCTTTGAACTTAAGGGTAATCGGCTTACTGGATTTAAGGCGCAATTCATAACCTTCCAGTTTGCTTTTACGCAGCAGGGTAATCCGTTCAAGTGCTGCTGAATATTCACTGTTTTTTGGAAAAAGCTCTGCGGCCCGTATATACTGACGATGAGCATCCTTCAGCTTATTTCCTTTTTCAAAATCACGCCCCTCCTGAAATGCCAACTGGGCATCCTTGTACCTGGTAGAGATTTCTATCTGTTGCCTGAAACGATCCTGTGTTGGATCAATGCCAACAGCTGCCTGAAACTCCGGCAGTGCTTCGATATGATTTCCCTTTTCTACAAAAGCCATCCCCTGCTTAAAACGCTGATCGGCAGCTTTCTGACGATTTTTCAAAAAACGGATTCGTGGTTCGTTGAAAGTTGGATCACTTTTGAAGGATTCGGCATAACTGTACATTGCTTCTTCAAACTTACCCTCTAACTCAAGTCTTTCTGCAGCCTTGAATGATTTAGTAGCGGTAGAAGCACAGCCGGACAGTATGGCAAGAGATAGTATAAAAGCAATGTGTGGCTTAAAGTTCAGGTAGCGCATTACGTGCGTCTCCTCGTGGAAATGTGTTGGTTTAGTGCTGTCACAGCCAAGTAGAATATTTTAGTTTCAATCTTCACTCTTATGCTCAGGAGAGAGATAATATTCACGGTCCCTTGGCAAGCGGACGATTTTCAATCAACGGAATAACAATTTCGTCGCCGGTATCAGTGACTGTAAGCGTTAACGCCTGATCTGTAATATCAGTTGCTTCATAACGACCGGCAACCTTGTCGCCAATTTTTACCAATAAAATGTCCTTATCTTTTGTCAGAAAAATGGTTTTTACCGACCCTTTTTTCATAAAACCAAGAAAAGTAAAGCGAGCCAACTGTGCCGCCTCAGGCGGTACAACGACCTGTGTAACCGGAGGAACAATCACTTTTGGCGGAGGCGGCGGTGGTAGTTTGATTGCTATGGCTTTTTGTTTGGCAATTTTCATTTCATCGACAAAAACAGGTTTGAAGATGTTACGCCGATACCCTTTGAACGGTGCCGGTTCCGTTTCCAGAAGAGCAATTTTAAGACTGGTACCATCATCCGTTTCGCGCGTTGACGCAGCTGCTGCCGCTGCAGTAACAACGGCAGGCTTTGCCTGCTGGCCCGGCTTGTAAGTTAAGGTGCTGGCAGTCTTGGGGCGTGGCATAGCAGTGTAGCTCCAAAACACAGCAACTCCAAAAACAATAACCAGAATGAACAGGATCAGACGCTGACGATTCATGCGCCCCCCCGGAGATAGACAGTCAGGTGAAGATCCATGACCACATTCTCTAAATAGAGATCGCTGTTAGAGAATGAAACAGAATCAACAACAAGCAGCTCTTGATTCTTCTGCAAATCAGCCAGGTAACTTTTTACTGCAGCATAGCTACCATTTACTGAAAACGTCAATTGATAGGAAAGCAGATCTTCTTCTTTTACCTGCAAAGGCTTGTAGGTGACTGCGCCAACATCTACGGCGCAACTTGCCGCCGTTTCGTATAATTCACACAAAATACGGGCAAATTCGCGTTTCTCAGGTATTTGGGCCTTCAGTTTTTCCAGGTCTGCAGCCGCCTGCTGATGGAGGGTCGACTCATCAACTTTACCAATACCGGCATATTGCCGGCGTAAACTATTCCACTTTGATTGCAGTTCTGCCAGTGAAGGAAGTTGATATGAGTTGACCATAACAGCCAGGGCAGTATTGAGCAGCAATAGTGTCAGGAGAATACAGAGAACACGCCATTTCTGACGGACTATTTCAAAAACAAGCTGCTTCATCAATTAGTCACCTTGCAGGAAATGACAAAATTTACACTATGCGTTTTTTCACCTAAAGCCAAACTTTGATGAGACAGGAGCATTACGTTTGAAAAGTTTTTCGATGATTCCAGTTTTTCCAGATACTGTTGCACAAACTTAAAAGATTTGGCATGACCTTCAAGTTTCCAATCTTCCTGTTTTTTTCCCGGTGAGAGTGAAGAGAGAGATATCCCTTCAGGTGTTGCATTCTCGATCAACTCAAGCAGACTTAGCCAATTCAAGCTTTTGCGGTTAATAATTCCATTATAGAACTTGATATGAGTTTTCTGTCGACTGAAATCAGCTTCAGAAATACCGCTCGGCCTGGCTCCGAGTTTGTTTTGAATCAAAGCTATTTCGGCACCCAGACGATTCTGTTCGCCCATGTTCGACGATACTCTACTGACATTCCATCCTGTGATTAGAACCAGAAGCGTAATAGCGCCATAAGCGAACTTGTTGACCAGACGTTGGTCAAGATGCGTACGCGTCACGAGGTTAATTGTGTAACGCATCAGTAACTCCTCAAAGCCGCACCAATTGATGCAGTACATGGAAATAGTGACGTCTTGTCGGCTGGGGCTGAATTCCCAGGTGTTACCGCACTCTTAGTCTCAAGCAGAACCGGTATCAGTCCGGTCGCTTCACCAACCATCTCCTGGAAATTAACAGCAACTTCAGGCGCTGCCAAATAGAAAACCGTCTGCACCGAACGATCTGGAAAGCGCTCTTTATATACAAGCAGGGAGCTGTTTATCTCCATGTACACCCGACTGTCTGTGGCCTGAGTCCCTGAGAGGTACTTACTGCGGATGAATTCCGGTATACCATCAGCAAAGGCCACAACAGAGAGGGTGCTATCATAAAATGAGACCAAAACACAATTATTATGAAGAGAAAGGCGACTATCAAAAAGCCGGCATATATTGAACGTATTGCAATCAATGCGAGCAGGAGAAAGCCCTGCCTGCGTAATAAGATCTTCGTATTGGGAAATAACAGTGCGCGAGACAACGGCCACCATGAGTGCCAGATCGCCATTTTCACGAACCGTCAACTGCTGATAGTCCAGATGGGTATCGGCACTATCGAGCGGGATGCTTTTCTTCAATTTCCAGCGGATCAGATCCAGAGCCTCAGCGCGGTTTTTGAAGCGCCCTTCAAGGTCAATTAGCATAATTCTGCAAGTTGCATCAGGCAGAGACACTGACACTCTGTCAGATCGGCAGAGCAACAGGTTGTAAGCTGACTTCAAACCGGCAACGAATGCTTCAGGATTAAGAATATTCTGTTCACGCAGAGATACCTGAAGAGTATTCGGAGCAAAGGAGGCCTGCGCAACCCTTTCAACACGCGGTGAAGCAGCATTTCCCCCGGTCAGGGCACAGACAACACCGTGCGGGCTTATTTCAACTCCTATGACATTGCTGCTAAACAACATGGCTTATCCTGTTCCGGTCATTCTACAAAAGTGACGCGGTTTATCTCCTTGAGCGTTGTAATACCGGCCTCAAACTTTTCCTCTGCAGAGTCACGCAAAAACATAACTCCGGCTTCGCGTGCTGCTTTTTTCAACTGGGTCGCAGGAACTTTAGCAATGATAAGGTCGCGGATCTGGTCATTCAGTTCCAGTAGTTCGACAATTGCAACACGCCCTTTATAGCCGGTACCATGACATTCTTCACATCCATGGGCCTCATACAGCAGTTTACCGCGAAAACGCTCCGGATCAACTCCGCCTTCTATCAACTCTTCATCATTATAATGTGCTGGGCGGCGGCAGGCAAGGCAGACCTTCCTTACCAAGCGCTGTGCCAGCACACAGTTCAGACATGATACAAAATTATAAGGATCAATGCCCATGTGAATAAATCGCCCGATAACATCGAAAACATTATTGGCGTGTACGGTAGTAAAGACCAGATGGCCGGTCAGTGCAGATTGAACTGCTATCTGAGCCGTCTCAGAATCACGAATTTCTCCGACCATGATCTTGTCCGGATCATGGCGCAGAATTGAGCGTAATCCTTTGGCAAAGGTAAGTCCTTTTTTCTCATTAACAGGAATCTGCAGAACGCCACGCAGCATATATTCAACCGGGTCTTCAATTGTGATAATTTTATCTTCACCGGTATGAATCTCTGTCAGAGCGGCATACAGTGTTGTCGTTTTGCCCGATCCAGTCGGACCGGTGACCAGAACCATGCCATAAGGTTCACGTATTTTTCTCCGCAGGCGCTTGATTTCCCGCTCGCTGACGCCAAGATTTTCCAGCGTCAAGCCCTTCAGGTCACTGGCGATACTCTCTTTGTCGAGAATACGGATAACGGCATCCTCACCTAATGAGCTTGGCATTATCGAAACACGAAAATCGATCGACTTTTCACCGAAACGGATTTTAAAACGGCCATCCTGCGGAATTCGTCGTTCTGATATATCCAGCTCACTCATAACCTTCAAGCGGGAAATGATCGGAGCCTGAAAGTGCTGATCTATTGTGTCATTTGCTTTATAGAGTACACCGTCAATTCGATATTTGATATCGACTCCGTCAAGACCGGTTTCAATATGAATATCGCTGGCTCTACGACTGAGAGCATCCAGGATGGTTGTATTAATTAGTTTGATTATCGGACTGGTATCATCAGACAGTGTTTCAACCGACAAGACTTCTTCACCCCTGTCAGTTTCTTTAACCAATTGCAGCATAAAATCTTCAGAGACTTCACGCAGAACCCGTCGCGTTCCCTCGCCTGCTTTGGTTACGGCAGCAATAGCAGAGTGCGATGCAATACGGATCTGAACCTGACGATCCAGAAGCATTTCAAGTTCATCCAGCTTTACAACATCTGTCGGATCTGCAACTGCAACAACAATAATATGCGGAGCTATTTCCAACGGTACAAAATGAAACCGGTATATTGCGTCAGGTGGCAATTGATTGAGCAGTTCGGAATCCATCTTGAAAGTGCGTAGATCAACATATTCAAGGCTGAACTGTTCTGCCAAAGCCATTGCTAGATCTTCTTCCGTGAGAAAACCTTCGTGAATTGCGATCTCGCCAAAACGCTGCCGTGATGTTGAAAGCCTGTCAATAATAACAGGTAACTGATCAGGGTTTAGAAGCCCCAGTTCTATTAAAATTGTGCCGATATTTTTTCTTCTAAATGGTTGCATAGCCGCCCTATCCTACCGTACCGGCAATTTTGAAAATCGGCAGGTACATCGCAATAATTATTACGCCTATGACTACACCCATAATCAGCATGATGGCCGGTTCAATAGCGGTCGTCAGCAGGTGCATTCGTTCCTCAAGTTCATCTTCAAGATAATTGGAAATATCAATCAGCATATCCTCAAGCGAACCGGTGGTTTCCCCTACTCCAAGCATGCGCAAGGCCAATGGAGGCATGATGTTGATCCGTTCAAGTGCAACGGAAAGCCTGCCACCCTCTTCAATAAACCGTACCGCCTCGAACAGGCGCTTCTCCATGAAGACGTTATCCAGTGTCCCGATAGACATACGTAGCGATTCTATAATCGGAATACCGCTGCCCAGAACCGTTGCCAGAGTTCTGGTAAAGCCAGCCACCGAATATTTAGTAAAAACATCTCCGGCAACCGGAACAGTAAGCTTAAACCGATCAAGTGCATATCGCCCGGCTTCACTGTTTTTCCAGGACCTGAATGCGGCAAGCAAGCCGATAACAACAATGATTCCAAAAATAAAGTAGCGCCTAAGCAACGAGGTAGAGGTTATCAATAGTTGTGTCAGAGCAGGAAGTTGCGATCCGGAATCAGTGTACACCTGGCTAAAGGTAGGAACGACGTACACCAATAGCAGTGTGATCGCAAGAAAGGCAAAGACTACAAGGATAGCGGGATAAAATATGGCCGCTACTATTTTTTTGCGCAGAGTGCCAACCCTCTTCAGGTATTCGATATAGCGCCGGATAGTTTGCGGCAGATCTCCGGTCCGTTCACCGGCTCGAATAGAAGCCACGTACAAATACGGGAAAGCCCGGCCATGTTTTTCCATTGCAACAGACAAGGCAGCTCCGGCCTTTACATCCTCTCGCACCTGAACCAGAACCTCATATAACGCACCGGAATCATGGCGCTCCAGTATTGCATCAAGAACCTGCATGATCGGCATACCGGCTTTGATCAGTACTAGCATTTCCTGATTGAATGTCAGAAGAGCCTTGTTATCAATTTTTTTGCGTCGGACACCCTTGTCAAACAGAAACTGAAAAGGCTTCTTTTTGACGTTAAAGACAAAAAAACCCTGATCTTCAAGATTTTTCCGCAACACACCACTGTCTGCTGCTTCAAAATCTCTATTAAGAATCTTACCGTCTGATGCACCGATTTTGCAGGAATAAAGCGCCATAACCTTGATTTAATACCATATAAGGTAAGATAATAAAATATAAAACCACAGGCAGCCCGCCTGTGGTCTCGATAATTCTTCATACCTACTTAAATTTACATATTATGACAGGACATACAGAGTGAGTTGATGGACATTCTCAGTCGTTTACTCTGTAACTGCCGGTCTTCTGAGGATACGTGCATATTATGACAAGTGATCGCGCACGTAACAGTCCCATCACTTGCAAGAGGAAGATCCTGTCGATTTATTGACGGCTTTTTACCTGTTGCATGCCCTTTGCCAACACCAAGAGAGCCACCCACATGAGCAAGTTCAACCGCATGACATTGCAGGCATAACTTGTTCATATCATGTTTCATTTCTTTTTTTGTCGAAGTGAAGACGAACCATCCACGCAGTTTATCCGCTGGAGCAACATGGCAGACCCCACAGTCACCCATATCTGAATGGGGGCTCACTTTGCCATCTTCAGCTAGGCATCCGACAGCAGAAAGGATGATTGACCATAATATTATTAATAAAGCAGCCAGATTGGCTTTTCTCATTTATATTCTTCCAGTTAATATGATTTTGGGTTGTGATCTACGCCGTGGCATGACAACCAGCACTCACCATGAAACGTATAGCTACCCTTCTCAACAAACTTAAGCTTTCCGGTTGAACTTTCAGTAACAAATTCCCGGTTAAAGCGAATCAAATAGCGATTTTCTACACTACCGTGTGACGAATGGCAGGTGTAGCATGATGTTCCGCCTCCCTTGAAGTTACGTTCTCCAGTTATGTGTCTGGAGTGCGAGATAAAACTTTCATTGCCGAGAATGCTCGACCTTTTATGACATTTGTAGCAGATCCCATAAGCAAAGCTGCTTTCAGCAACATTGTCACCGGTGGTATAGTTATCACTGAGCAACCCCTGATATTTGGAGCCGTGTGGGCCCCGCGCTGCGGTAGATTCGTCGCTGCTGTGGCAGTCGGCACATTTTATAATGGAGACATCACTCGGAGAACTCTTCTTTTCTCTGTAAGGCCTGATGAGGCTTATGACAGCCTGGTTTTTACCTTCTCCCTCTATGGGATGGAATGACGGATTATTTATTGAAAATTCGACCCGCTTGTTTGACGATTTTACAGGAAGGTTGGCGCTGTCTGCATGGCAGAGGTAACACAGTTCGAACTCTTTGCTAATCGGGACGTTTAAATTTCCGACTTTTTTGCCGGTTATTCCAGCATATGGCGCGTCGTAACTAGATGTATGGGGCTTATGACAGTCGGCGCAATCGGCATGGCGAGGGGCATTAGGGTCAATTTCAGGCAGCACTTCGCGCGTTACATGCTTTCCGGCACTCTTTGTTACAGGATGAGTATAGTTTTTAGCCAGATCAGTGGCAACATTTCGCGGAGTTACTCCCGGTGCTGTTATACCGGTCGATTTGAGTGAATCGGGACCGTGACAAAGTAGGCAGCGTTTAAATCCCCCACCGTATTTAAAATCAAATCCGAGGTGACAGGCAGCACAGCCGGTTGTAATGTATCTTCCCTCCAGGTGTGTAGCCGCAAGCAGAGATGAACTCGTCAGAACTAGAACCAACAGGATCAAGCAAAAGTACTTATAAAAAAAGAGGGTTTTCATGGGTAGTCCCTGTAGTAAATTCTTTAAGGCCATTTAGGAGCTCCGGCAGCCCCCAAAGCATGGCACACCTTGCAAACGGTTCCCGTGTCTTCTGTCGCTGTAGTGTTTGTCCCATGATACGTCCAGAACGGGGCTATTTTTCTCGTATCAGATCCGCAAGCGACAGGAACACCGCCCGAAGTATAGCAGGCTGATTCATCGGACTGATTCTGATGGGGATCATGACAAGTGGTACACTGCATCCACCCATTACCGTTTCTCTTTGTGTCAGATAACTTTACTGTTCCGGCACTTGACAGAGGCATGAACCTATATGTCCCCTGAAGTTCTGGATGAACCACTCCGGTTTGAGATGAATTACTAAAACCAGTTAAGTACACAAACGAGACAGGATGATGTCCTGTCTTCATTTTAGAAGAGTCAAATTTAGAAAGGCCGGTAATCAGGCTGTTTTCCATAGGTATTTCGGGGCCGTTATACACTGCACCCAACTTCGAGACACCATCATGACAGCTTAAGCAGAGCTTGGAGGAGCCGTTAGGTTGGGCCCCTACACCATATTGCGCATTTGCAATACCGCGAATTTTAAGCGTAAGCGAAGTGTAACGCTGAAAAGTCTGCTCAGAAAAAGCTCTGTTCCAAAGAGGTGCCTGACCCACAACATTGGCACTGTGCGGAGTATGGCAGAAAATACAAATTTGTCTGCCACGGGGGCTTGGATTGGTTAGTGCGTTGTAGTCATCTGTCGCACGATAGGTATTTCCAATATTTAACGCCGACAGATTGTGCTTGTTTGTCAGCTCAGAAACCTTTTTACCGGGAGTGAACGCGACGGCCTGATATGCAAGCGAGACCAGGATTGTAGTAAGCGTGGCGGCCAATAGTGCCTTTTTACAATAACTATTCATTTCAGTACCTTCTCTTTTAAATACTGATAAATCTGAATGCGATGATTGAAGGTATCGGAAATATATATTCGATCATTCCGATCAATAAAGATGCCACTTGGGAGCATAAATTCACCTGGCAATGCCCCTTCCTGACCGACGTAAAGCAATAACTGCCCCTTCTGGTCAAAAATCTGGAAATTACCGAAGATCGAATCAAGAACATAAAGATTCTGATCGCTATCCAACGCCACACCTTTTGGGCGGGCAAACGATCCCGGCACATCCCCTATCTGCCCCTGACTCCTGAGATACCTGCTATTGGCGTCAAAAACTCTCACGGTGAAATTCATGGTATCGCTAACATAAACATTATCCTGTTTATCTACAGCAATATAGGCCGGCTTGTTAAACAACTCCGTAAAGTCCGGCCCGGTAAATTCACCTTTTAAAAGATCATTTTTGTCAAAAACAAAAACTTTGTTAGCCAGAATATCTGCAACAAGCTTGTCGCCATTGCTTTTTATTGCTATGCCTGCAGGCCTCAGCAGAACTCCTTTGCCATCAAGTTCGCGCAAAAATACCCCGTCAGGACTAAACTTGAATATAGCTGCATGCTGGGCATCCGTAACATACAGGCTATTGTCGGAATCGAGTGCTACGCCAACCGGGCTGCCAAGCCTTTTTTCACCAGCCTGAAAAATATACTGCACTTCTTTGCCGGCAAGATTGTATTTGTGAACAATACCTATTGACGGGTCCGCAACATAAAACAATCCGTTACCATCAGCCGCAATACACTGCGGTGTATAAAAATCAATAAATTCTTCCTTGTTGCCTGTTACATAATCAAAGATTTTTTTTACGGTCCCTGAAGATGCCTCAACAACATCCTGCGCCCCTCTGACAACCTGCAGTATCTTAATTCTACCTTTCTCTGGAGATTGGGGCCATACGGCGCTTAAACGTTGATCCTGCCAGGCTGCTTCATCCAGCCTTGCAGAAGTACACCCTGAAATTAGCGGGGAGAGGGTGAATAATAAAAAAAGCAAACGGAATACGGAATTGACTCTGAATAAGATTTCTGGCCGTATTTCAGGCATGCAACATACCAAAAATCCAGATAAAAAATGAAATTAAACCCGCTGATCCCCATTTGATCCCGCTTGAGGCAACAAATATATCCTTGCGTGGGAAAGCTCTAAACATCAACATGATGCTGCAAAATATCCATCCGATTAAGCCTGTAGTGAGTATGACTGACCAAATATCGCGCGACATAGTGATTTTATTTCCCCAGTAGTCGTAATAGGATCGTATTAATACGAAGCTTCCAGACCATTAGTACGGCTTCCCGTACAATTGATCCCGACATCTTAGAACTACCTGAGTGGCGATCAATAAAAATTATCGGAATTTCGGCAATACGAAACCCTTTCTCCATGCAAAGGTAATTCATTTCGATCTGGAACGAATACCCATCTGACGTGACGCGCGACAGGTCAATTGCCTCGATGGTCGAGCGGCGAAAGCATTTAAAGCCGCTTGTGCAGTCACGTACTTGTAAACCAGTGACCCATCGGGTATAGACACTAGCGAAATAGCTTAAAATCAGGCGCCTGATCGGCCAGTTGACGACACTTACGCCATTCAGATAGCGTGATCCAATTACCAGATCGTTATCCTTGATTGTAGACAGAAAAAGCGGCAACGTCCCTGGATCATGGGAAAAGTCGGCATCCATTTCCATAACGTAGTCGGCACCCATAGCAAGAGCAGTTCTAAATCCGTCACGGTATGCAGAGCCCAAGCCAAGTTTTCCGGAACGATGCAGTACGTGGACTCGATTATTATTGGCGACCAGATCATCAATGAGATCTCCGGTGCCGTCCGGTGAATTATCATCTACAAAAAGAATTTGGAGATCAGCGTGCTCTGCAAGGACAGCGCTGGTTAATGGGTTTACATTTTCTTTTTCGTTGTAGGTCGGTATAACTACAAATGCCTTCAAAATAGCTCCGTGTGCTCCATGCTTAGATTTATTTACTATATACAATCAATTTAGAAGAACAATACGAGATTCAGTCAATAAAAGTCAAGACCAGGAGGAAATTGTCACACCCAAACGCCGGCAATTTCAGCCTGGCAAAAACTGCATCTGCCGGTCAATGGACCTGACGAAATCACGCGGAACCCCTGTCTCTTAACAACGGTATTTTCACACGATGGGCAGTTGGTATCCTCTCTTCCACCCTGAATGTTTCCTTCGTAGGTATAACGCAGGCCCTCTTTATCGGCAATTGCAACCGCCTCAGCTAATTTTGCCGGCGATGTAGCAGAATAGTCGGTCATTTTGTGCTGCGGGAAAAATCGTGAGAGATGCCACGGAACATCAACACCGAGCGAATCAGCAATAAAACGTGCGATTCCCTTGAGTTGTTCATGATCATCATTTTCACCCGGTATAATCAGAGTGGTAATTTCAATCCAGATGCCGCGCTTCTGATAATCACAGAGGCACTCCAACACTTCGGCGAGATGAGCCCCGGTTACACGGTGATAAAATTCTTCAGAATAACCCTTCAAATCAATATTCGCAGCATGAACATACGGTGCTATCATCTCAAGAGCTTCAGGTGACATATACCCATTACTAACCAGAACGTTTTTCAATCCGGCCTGAAATGCCAGCCGCGCAATATCAATGGCATATTCAAAAAAAACAGTCGGTTCAGTATAGGTAAAGGAAATTGACTTGCAACCGGATGCTACTGCGCGCTTGACGATTACTTCAGGTTCAAGCAGTTCACCCGGTGTCTGCCTGACATTCATTAAATCAAGCTGAGCAATGCTGTAGTTCTGACAATTCAGGCATCTGAAATTGCATCCGGCAGTGGCAATCGAATAAGTCAAACTGCCGGGCAGGAAATGGAAAAGGGGTTTTTTCTCTATTGGATCGACATGCTCGGCTACAACATGACCATACACCAGAGAAAACAACGTACCATCAATGTTTTTACGCACACGGCAACGCCCGGCTGCTCCGGGAACAATTATACAACGATGCCGACAGAGTCCGCAATGAACGGAGAGATCACTATTTTTTTGATAGAGTAGTGCTTCACGCATGATTAAAACTCACTCTACTTGATTACACGGAAACCGCGCGGCGTTTTTTTGCCGTGATAATCCGAACCTGCCGTTCCTGAAACCAATATGCATACGTCCAGTTCATCATTACAACTATTCTGTTCCTGAATCCGATAAGGTAATACAGATGCAGCAGCAACCAGGCGAGCCACGCGATATAACCGCGAAACTTAAAACCTGCGGCAGTAGCTACGGCGGAACTTCTGCCAATAGTTGCCATCGAACCCTTATCAAAATAATGAAATGGAGGTAAAGTTTTCCCTTGCTCACGCGCAAGAATAACCCTTGCTACGTAATCCCCCTGCTGTCCTGCTACAGGTGCCATCATCGGCAATGGCATTCCCTGTTGAAAGCAGCACGCCATGTCTCCTACGACAAAAACTTCCGGATGTCCGTTAATGCTGAGATCAGGCAGAACCATAACCCTCCCGCCTGCACCACGCTCGACGTCATTCAGGGAAGCGGCCAGTTCAGCGGCTGCTACCCCAGCCGACCAGAAAAGAGTGTGCGACGCGATCACAGCTCCACCATACAGTTCTACAGATTCAGCCGTCGCCCCGACAACCCGGTTATCCAGCAGTACTTCAACTCCCATGGTTCTCAATTTACTATGTGCGTACTGTCTGAGATCTTCCGGCATAGCCGTAAGCAGGGAATCACTCGCCTCAACCAGAATGATTCTGCTCTCGGCAGCTGAAACTGTAGGAATATCCTGCGAAAGAACATATACGATCAATTCGCGTAATGCTCCGGCAAATTCGACTCCGGTCGGCCCTCCTCCAACGATTACGAAAGTCAGTAACGCAGACCTTCGCTGTTTGTCCGGTTCACGGGAAGCCTGCTCAAACATAAGAAGTATATGGTTACGCAAATCTTCCGCTTGATCAAGGCGCTTGAGGTCAAATGCATGAGCTGCGACACTTTCCATGCCAAAGTAATTTGTGCGACTGCCTGCAGCAACTATCAAATAATCATAAGGCACAGCACCGGCATCAGTAATGACGTTTTTTTCGACCAGGTCAATACTGCTGATTTCAGCAAGCAGAAACGAGGCTCCACGCCAATGACGGGTTAAACTGCGCAGTGGATAGGCTATGGCCTCCTCTTCAAGTCCGGCTGTTGCAACCTGGTACAAAAGCGGCTGAAAAAGATGATAATTATTTCGATCAACCATAATCATTTCAACATCGTTTCCAGCGAGAGCTTTAGCTGCCCGTAACCCGCCAAATCCCATCCCTGCGATAACTACACGTTTTTTTGTCATTACTAGTCACCCTTGACAGTATATTTAAATCCTGCAAAAACAGATAATACCTGTCGCAGTTGCATTTAATTCTTACTTATCTTATAAACCGAAACGCATGTAAGACGCAAATTTCAAATGCACCGGTTAAATCAGTTTTTCATTGAAGGAATCTGGTATACTCACTTCATTTAACCATGTTGTATCAATATGAGGCGCAATGAATTTCTTCTTTAATAAATTGAAACTTCGCGGCAAGTTACTTACACTGGTTCTTCCGTTGGTTATAATTCCGATTTTCATTGTCGCCGCAGTAATCGGTTACATTGCCAATCAACAAGCCTACCGAGGTATCACTAAAACCAGTAAAGATGACCTACAGCACCTCTCCTCATTCTGCATCGACCTTCTCAATTCTCACTATCAGCAGTTTCAGGTATACAAACTTGATAAAGCTCGGAATCTCAATAATGAATTAGCAACACTCGTAGCGCTTTCATATAACCTTGTGACTGCAGAACAGAACCTGCACGCACAGGGTAGACTCGACCTTAAAACAGCCAGGCATGAAGCGCAACAAGCCCTTAAAAAAATCAATGTGGGTGAAACCGGCTATATTTATGCCATGACCAGTCGAGGTGATCTCAAAGTCCATATCGCCCGTGAGGGTGAAAACGTATTTGATGAACGTGATGAAAACGGCCGCTATTTTATTCGTGAAATGTGCGCTGCGGCTAGGGCCAGTAAGCCGGGAGAAACACTTTTCATAACTTATCCATGGCGCAACGCGGTGTTAGGAGACAAGCAGCCCCGCAACAAGCTGGTTGCCTATAAATATTTTCGGGAATGGGACTGGATAGTTGCTGCCGGCAGTTATCTTGATGAGACCGTCGGAGATGCTGCCTTTGAGCGTCAATCGTTTGATAAACTTAAAGAGCGCATCAGAGCCAAAAAAGTTGGTGCGAGTGGCTATATATTCTGCATGGACAGTAAAGGCACGTTTACTATTCATCCTGATTCAGAGGGAAAGAACCTGATCAATGCGAAAGACCTGAATGAATACAGCTTTATCAGGGAGATGTGCAGTAAAAAAAGCGGATGGATTCGATATCCCTGGAAAAACAGCACTGATGCCTCGTCACGCATGAAAATTGTACACTATGAATATTTCGAGCCATGGGACTGGATAGTTGCAGTTGGGTCATACGAGGATGAATTTTATCAGGAAACAAATAAGATCAAAACTCATATTCTGGTCAGCATGATGCTACTGACGCTAGTCGTTGGTGCGGCTGCAACTGCTCTGGTTTTCTGGACTTCGACAATTTTTACGCGCCCTATCACACACATGATGTCTGTTATCAAGCGAGTTAAACGCGGTAATCTGGATGAACGGATGGTTGTCAGTGGTGATGACGAACTGGCCGAAATGGGTAGTGCCTTTAATCGTATGACTGACATTATTCAGCGCAACAAGGCTATTGAATCAAACCTTGCCCAACAGGGTAAAATGGCCTCACTGGGTGTACTGTCATCTGGTGTCGCACATGAGATCAACAATCCTTTGGGTGTTATACTGGGTTATGCAGGCTACCTGGAAAGCAAAATGAGTGAAGATGACCCGAACTATCAGTACATCCACGAAATAAAGCGGGAAAGCAAACGCTGCAAAAAAATAGTTCAGGATCTGCTCTCCTACGCCCGCACACCACGTCCGACTCTTGAACCAACCGACCTTAATGAGCTTCTTCAGCAGATTGTTGATTTTGCCGCAAATCATACCGATATGCGCGGTATAAAAATAAGTACAACGCTTGCTCAAAACTTGCCTCTGGTTGAAATGGATGGTGACCAGATGCGTCAGGTCACCATTAATCTTATCCTTAACGCTGGTGGAGCCATGCCGGAAGGCGGAGATCTTACTGTAAGTACTGAAGAGAGTGATCCCGCACATGTTTGCATAAAATTCAGTGATAGCGGTTGCGGTATCCCTGCAGAAAGTCTGGAAAAGATTTTTGAGCCATTTTACACAACCAAAACGCGAGGTACCGGACTCGGTCTGGCCATAACCCGGCAAATCATTGAACAGCATCACGGTGAGATCCAAATTGATAGCACCGTCGACCGGGGAACGTGCGTTACAGTTATACTGCCGACTCAACAAGGGGAGCTATAAGTGGCCGACAAAAAACGTATTTTACTTATTGATAATGAAGCTGGACTATGCCGGATGATGGAACAGATTTTGGTGGACCACGGGTATCTGGTACGCTCCTTCACGTCGCCTCAAAAGGCGGTGGAAGAGTTTAAGGCAGGCGCATGGGATCTGGTGATCAGCGACATTAAAATGCCCGGCATGAGTGGCATGGAAGTGTTGCAGATAATAAAAGCCAAGCAACAGGACATTCCTGTCATCATGATTACAGCTTACGCAACCGTGGAAATGTCGATTCAGGCTCTTAGAAAAGGCGCATACGATATGTTGACCAAGCCGTTTGAACCTGATGAGCTTGTCTATCGTGTAAAAAATGCTCTGCAGCAAAGACAGTTGCTCGAAGAAAACCGTGAACTGCGGGCTGAACTCGAAGAAAAATTCCGTTTTGAAAATATAATCGGAGCCAGCGAAGGACTAAAGAGCGTTTTGGAGCGAGTCAGTAAAGTTGCCATTCGTGATACATCGATTCTCGTGACTGGTGAATCAGGCACTGGTAAAGAGCTGATTGCTCAAGCAATTCATTACAATTCTCCTCGCAGGGAAAAACGATTTATTGCCATAAATTGCGGTGCTTTACCTGAAAATCTGCTTGAGAGTGAGTTGTTCGGCTATAAAAAAGGGGCCTTCACCGGAGCGACAGAGAGTCGCGCCGGATTGCTGGAAACGGCAAGTGGCGGCACCTTGTTTCTGGACGAAGTCGGCAATCTGCCGATGAATGTTCAAAAGACCCTGCTTCGTTTCCTTCAGGAAAAGGAGTTTCATCGCCTTGGAGATACTACCCCTACACGTGTTGATGTACGGCTCCTTTCGGCCACTAATTCAGACATAAAAGAAGCTATTAAATGCGGCGTTTTCCGTGAAGACCTCTACTATCGCTTAAATGTAGTCACCATTCATCTTCCACCTCTGCGTGAACGATGCAGCGACATTCCTCTGCTTGCCTCACACTTTATCATGCTGCAGAATCAGAAGTTTAAAACTGTAATCAGAGGATTTGAGAGCGAAGCTTTAAGATGCCTATGCGAGTATGAATGGCCGGGAAATATCCGTCAGCTCAAAAACGTTATAGAAGCGTGTATGGCTGTAGAAACCGGGGAATATCTGTCCCGCGAAACACTGATACAGTTTATTGAAGCCGATACGGGAAATACTTCTGTTTCAAGCGATACTAAAGGGATCAGCACTGATGTGCCATACACCGCCGCACTAGAGCATTTTGAAGCAGATCTGTTGCGCGGACTTTTGAAGCGTCACAAAGGTAACATTGACGCAGCAGCCCGTGAAGCCGGTATGAATATGGTTACCATGTACCGTAAAATCAAAAAATACGGCATAAGAAAAGAAGAACATTTACCGGGATAACTATGGATGCAGACAGAGTCAAGTGGAACACGCGTTTCGAGTCACAGGACTCTTTTCTCGGTGAGTGGCCGTCGCCTTTTCTTGCTCAGGAGATCGAGAGAATAAAAGCCAATGTCCCAGGATTGTCGGCGCTGGATATAGCTTGCGGGGAAGGAAGAAATAGTCTGTTTCTGGCACAGAACGGTTTCAAGGTAGTCGGACTCGATATCTCGGATATCGGCCTTGCCAAGGGGCAAAAACGGGCCGAAAAGTTGGGGGTTGATGTCGATTTTCAAAGGGTTGATCTTGATGACTATACTATTTACGGAACTTATGATCTGATACTGAACTTCAATTTTCTGTTACGAGAGTTGATACCATCCGAAATTGCAGCACTCAATCCTGGGGGCGTTCTGCTCTTTGACACGATAATGGCCTCGGAGTTATTGCTGCAGACACGCAGTCCGGAATATTTACTGCAGCCGGGAGAACTGCTCAGAATATTTGATGCGTTCAACGGTGATATTCTGTTTTCTGAGGAGAGCAATTGCGGTGACATGCCGACAGCCCGCATACTTTTCAGAAAAGCCCGGCTTTACAACTAATTAACAAGCCGTTTTTATGATTACCCAGAAAAAACTCCTTAATAACCGGTTTCTTACTCTTCTCATATTTACGGTAGGGTGAAAAAAAACTTCGCGCCGACACCGGCTGCGGCTTCTGCCCATATCCGGCCTCCATGACGCAATATTATGCGTTGTACTGTCGCCAGGCCTATTCCTGTGCCAGTAAAATTACTGGCATCATGTAGCCTGGTAAATACTCGAAAAAGCTTGGTTGCATCTTTCATGTCAAAGCCTGCGCCATTGTCACTGACAAAGTATGTCGGGCCGAATTCCGTCTGCTCTACACCAAATTCAATGGTTGCCTCAATCTCATGAGAGCTGTATTTCCAGGCGTTACCAAGCAGATTGATCATAACCATTTTTAGAAGTCTGGCATCGCCGGCAACAACAACATTCTTTGCAATTGTTGTTGTTACGATACGTTCTGGATTTTCCAAAGAAAGTTCTTTTACTGTCGCTACGGCTATGGCGCTTAAATTTACACTGCCGGAGAGCATCTCGACCCGCGTTAACTGGGCAAGATGAAGCAGTGCATCAATCATATCATTAAGCCATATTTCCGATTCATAAATCCTGGAAATATATTCCCTTACACCTGTGTCAAGAGCGCTGTCATCATCGAGTAAAAGCTGGCAATAACCAGAAATCCGTGTCAATGGGCCTCGCATATCATGTGAAACGGAATAATTAAAAGTCTCCAGCTCATTGTTGGCAGCAGCAAGATCAAGTGCTTTGCGGCTCAACTCATCATTAAGCTGCCGGATCTGCTCTATATACAGGTGGTCCGTTTCCTCTGTTATCTTGCGTTGTGTTATATCCCGGTCAAACCCCAGGACATATTTTTTCCCGCCAATTTTTATAAGCCCTGCATGAACCTCAATCGGAAATTGGGTGCCATCCTTTTTCTGATGCCAGACTTCAGCGGTCAGCCACTCCCCGGCCTCAACCGTGGCGTTAAGATTCCCGACTATTTTATTCGTTTCTGCAGTGTTCAGATCTTCAATACGCAGGCCGATAAATTCTTCTGGCGTATAATCATGCAGGTCGGCAGCAGCCTGATTTGCCGCAATAATCTGTCCAGCCTCGTCTCCCTCAAGGCCGACTATAATGATCGCATCAGGTGCCCGTTCAAAAAGCATGCGATAACGCTCTTCACTTTCCCGTAAATCTTTTTCTACGTTTTCTAAAGAATCAAGCATACTGTTGATTGAAACCGCCAGATCTTTAAGCTCATCCTGATGATCTGAAACCGGTAAACGCGCGGAAATATCGCCTTGCATTGTGATGCGAGACACCTTTTGGGTGAGAGCAGCCAGGCGATTTAGTATGGTCCCGCGAATAAAAAACAGCATTACGCAGCAAAACACCCCCCCGGAAATAAATAACGAACAGAGTACATATATTATTGATGCCTTACCTTGCCTGTAAAGCAGTCGTTCCTGGGTAATTTTAACAAAAAACGCCGGGCGATCCAAAAGATCATTAAAAAGAGTGTAGCCAGCGACCGTGTCTGTATCAATAACCTGTACTGGAGTTACTTCACCGCTGGAAACAACTTTAAGAGCAGCAGATATATAAGGAATATTTATATTTTCAGATATCGGCACAAGATCAATTACAAAATCTGTGAGAGCAGAAATTCTGTTCACCTCATTCTGGTCAAGGTAGCGCCCAACCATCAAAAAATGCTCTTTATCCGGAAGTGGGCTTAAGATCAGTTGCAGAGGTTTGTTGCCTAAGAGTATTATTCCGTGTAGCGACTCCTTCGATTTGTCAAGCCGAAGTGGAATTATCCCCGCTAATTGAGATGCGGCAAGAGCTGTCTCGTTATCACGATTACTGGTGTCTCCGGATGCAGCAAGTGAAGCGATAACATGCCCGGCATGAGAAAAGCAGATAGCCAGATCCACATGGCGACTCTTAAGGATGGTAACCGGCAGGTTTTTGAGGTCAGGGTTCTTCTGAGCAGAAAGTATTGTGCTGAATTCGTTCGAGGATTCACTCAGTTCATCATAAGATTCTTCAATTTCATTTCTGACTATCTGGATGTTATCAACTACAACTGTACGTTCAAGAGCTGCAAAACTTTTCAGTAGAATAACATCCGATGACACCGCCAAAATAAAGAGAAGTGCAATAAATGTACTTACAATAATAAGAATTGTTCGCTGAGACAGTGTCATTCTATACTCCAGTTACCCTCTATCAGCCATCCGGTCAGACGCACAAAAACATTAATACCCAAGTATTATTCCACTACCATAACAATTGGAGTTTACAAACGTTTTATCTCATACCAGGATAAAAAATACAATGAAAGACATTAGATTTACCGTTGGATTGTGGTATAGTAGACAACAGTTTCAGTAAGTCTCTCTTTGGAGTCTGATAGATATGAGCATGGTAGCATCCACACCTTTTGTACAGCCACCAAACTTCATTGATATCACCAGATATTGCCGGAGTGAGGATGTTCAGCCGTTTCTGCAAATGATTTCGGACTCACTGCAATCTGATCTCAATCAGATCGTAAACTGGCACTCTGCACATAAACAGCTTATTGAATCGATAGCTCATGCCGAGGGTTCACAACTCAAAGCAATTCATGAAGGCCTCAACCTGATTGAGCAGGAGCGTTTTTTACTGATTCCCTCCGTTAATGAATTACATCAGTCTTGCACTGATTATCGCGACATTCTGTCGTCCCGGGTTATAGATACAGTTTTTGCGGACATGGCTGCATCCGGATTAATTCGCCCACCGGTTCCATTTGCACTTATCAGCATGGGCAGTGACGGCCGTGAAGAGCAAACTCTTATCACAGATCAGGATAACCTTATTGTCTATGGTGACGGAGGTGGAGAAGCAGCAGATCTCTATTTTACAGATTTTTCAAGTCGTCTTGTTAACAGCTTGGAGGAGGCTGGCTTCAAACGCTGTACCGGCAATATTATGCCGACTAATCAGACATGGCGTGGATCGTTCAGCCAATGGCGTAAACGTTTATTCTCCATCGTAAGGTATGAAGTCGAGGACATCGGCAAGAACATCATGGATCTGATTGTTATGTCTGATGCCCGTTTTGTCTCTGGTGACAAGCAACTGGCCTACGAATTGATAGACATGATCAGATCTATGGAACGGGATTATTTTCAGGTTCTATGGGGAATGGCCAAGGCGGCAACGGAGATGCAGCTTGCACTCGGTTTTATGAAGCGCATCTGGACTGAGGGGAGCGGTGAGCACAAGGGTGAATTTAATGTGAAACTGCTGGCGTGGGCTCCTCTCGTCATGAACGTCCGGATCCTGGCCATCAATCAGAGTATCCCTGCAACAAGTACACTGGAACGCATCTCGTTACTGGAGGCTGAAGGAAGTTTTTCTCCATCCTTTGCCAATGATCTTGTCAACGCCTATCACATTCTCACCAAACAGCGGATTTTAATACAGATCAAAGCCATTAAAGGAATTCAGAATGACTCATATTACCTCAACCCCTACCATCTTTCTTCAACGGAACGGGAAGAAATACGCCATGCCATGATCAGAATCGAGGAGCTACAGAAAATTATCCACACAAATTTCCATATTGTGTAATCCCGCTTCAGCTTGTAAAGGCGGAATAAGTCTTTTTATCGAGATGATTATATTAGAAATCACAAAATCACACACAAAAGGCCGACGGATATTCCGTCGGCCTTTTGTGTCAAATATTCAGATACCGGCTACTTCTTTTTAGTGCCTTTTTTGGGAGGCAGTTTTACTGCCTCGTCTTTGTCAACATCAGCCTTTAAGGTGCCAACTTCCCAGCGATTAAGGTCATGCGCAATATTATGGCAATCACCGCACTTGGTGAAACGGGCCAGCATACGTGCAGGATGTGGTGCACCATGGCAACCCTGACAGGTAGGTATGGTCTTATGCTTCTCTTTGTGGCAGGTAACGCAGTTGACACCTTTGTGCTTGGTATCAGTCAGGCTGTGCTGTTCGAACGCCTTCTTGTGGCATGAAGCACACATTTTGTTGGCTGTGTCAGAAGGATATGTGACTAAAGTCGGCATATGAGCCTGATGGCAACGCTTGCAATCACCGGCAGTCATTTCGGTGCTGTGCGGTTTGTGACACTGGGTACATAGTGGAATTTTACCATGAGTATTGTGGCAGAAGCTACAGGCCAGGGCAGAGTGTTTGCTCTTGACCTGTTTCAGCTTAACGATCTGCTGTGTATGGCAGGTGAGACATTCATCAGTGATATTATTCGCAAGTTTGATGATTTTAGGAGTATGAGGATTGTTGTGGCACCTCAGACAACCGGAAAGATTGTAATGAGGTTTGCCACTGTGGCACTGGCTACAGGCCGGGATAATTTTTTTAACTGTTGGAGGATGGCCGGCATGACAATCCTGACAGCTGACCTGTGTTTTATGGGCTCCGCCATTGGCAGCAATCGCCTCAGGTGCAGCCGCGTGACACTTTACACAATCGGAATTGCCCAACACCGGCTTTGGATCAGCCGCTCCTGCAGCCAACACTGTCATTCCCATCAATAATGCCGATAGTGTGACAATTTTCAACATAGTTACCAACTTGTTCATCCGCTCCCCCTACTTTCAAGTAATATGAACCAATCAAAATATGAAAGGTTTCTCGTGATATCATTAAAACCAAAAGAGGGGGGATACTGCCATTATTTAAAAGAATCGTCAATAAAAAAAGGTTCACTATGTGCTATAACCAGCTGTTTTATAAGCATAAAAAGACTATTAAAGTCCTCTATCCAAATATCCTGGCAGCCTTTCACAACTGTACGATATTAAACATATTTTACAAGAATAATAGGTTTAATAGTTACTGCTACTTCACATCGACACTCCTGATTCCGTCAGGTCGCCAACTCGGCGGTATAACATGACTTCCAGCGCTTTCTTTCTCTGGCAAAAGACTCCCATAAGTTACCGCCATACTACCGAACCGGTCATTGATCTTATCCATTGCCTGTGTCGCAAACAGCTTTTTCCTCTCTACCCCAAACAGCGGCAGCTGCTCTGCATGGTGTTTGAGGTTGGATAGACTTACTCCAAGGAGTCTGACAGGCTGCTCCAGTTTGACTGTATCGATTATCGAAAGTGACGCTCTGTAGATATCGTCACTCTGATTGATATAGTTCTTCAGCGTTGTCTGTTTACCCCAACTGCTGAAGAAATCCGCATATCGGACATACAAATGAATCGTTTTCCCTGAGACGTTGTACTTCCTCGCACGACTCCCGACCATTTCCGAAAGCTGTAACAGGAAGTGTCGGATCTCTGCCGGATCGTCAATATCGCGCTCCAGGGTCCTTGAATGCCCTACCGACTTCACAGCGGCTTCCTCACCAAACTGGATCACCGTGGAATGGTCTATCCCCTGCCCCATCTGCTTGAGCCGTGAACCGGTGATGCCGAACTTGCTTGTCAGACGCGCTTCTTCACATCGCCCCAGTTCCCCGCAGGTGTGGATGGACATCATGTTGAGATGACGCTGCATTTTTTTTCCGATGCCACAGAGTTCATTGATAGGCATGCGTTCCAGAACTCGCAAAACATCATCCGGTGCAATTATCGTAAGTCCGTCGGGTTTTTTCATGTCGCTGGCCAGTTTTGCCAGGAGTTTGTTGGGGGCAATGCCGATGGAACAGGTAATACCGAAGCTGTGTCTTATGCGCGCCTTAATAAGATAGGCAATTGTCTCTGCGCTGCCAAATATTCCAAGAGAATGGGTGATATCCAGCCATGATTCGTCAATAGAAAACGCCTCGACCTCTGGAGTATAATCCCGGAATATTTCGTTAATTTTGCTGGAGGTGTAGGTATACTTCCGATTATCGCCGACAACAATAATCAGCTCCGGGCAGACGCGCTTTCCTTCCCAGACCGCCATTCCGGTCTTGACACCCTTGGCCCTGGCCTCATACGAACTTGTAGTTATTACCGTTCGTTCGCTACCGCCGACAACGGCTATTGGCTTGCCGCGCAGTTCCGGGTTGGCCTGCTGTTCCACAGAGGCAAAAAAAGCATTCATGTCACAATGAAGAATGGTTCTATGTTTCACGGTTGTTCCGTATGAAGGCCATTCAGAGACCAGGTCTGGTCGAGTGTGTTGTAGACCAGCTCATAGAGAGCCTCGCCATCTGTAACAGCGTAATGCATGAGATGAACCTCACCGACACGATCCCGCCAGAAATAGGTCATATCTTTAACCTCGTGCTTGCGCCGATTCAATTCAAACCACTTAGGTGTTACTTTTCCACCGGGTGAAAATATTACAGCTACACGTATGGGGGTTCTTGACGACAACGTTCCCTACTCCACGTTGCGAAACAGGCCGACCATCTTGCCGACGATAGTTACCTCGCCCTGGCCGGAACGGATCACAATAGGGTCGTATGCCGGGTTTGCCGGTTGCAGCAGGATATGATCGTGTTCGCGGAAAAACTGCTTGAGGGTGGCGTCACCGTCAACCATAACCGCCACAATTTCACCGTTGTTAGCCACCTGCTGAGGACGAATCAGTACAATATCACCGGAGAGGATCCCCTTGTTAATCATTGAATCCCCTTCTACCGTGAGAAAATAACACCCCTCACCCTTTATCAAGCTGCTGTCAAAGTTCAGGTGACCGGTGATATCTTCAATGGCAGGTTGCAGCATTCCTGCCTGAATTCTACCGACAATTGGCAGGGATACGGTTGCTGAAGATGGTTCGGCCATAACAATTCCGCGCGAACTCCCCTCGCGACGCCTGATATAGCCCTTCTTCTCAAGGGCTCCGACGTGACTTATCGCAGTGGCGGTTCCGGCAGTGCCGATGTGAGCGGAGATTTCCCGTAAAGTGGGTGGGCATCCGTTGGCATCAAGGTATTTTTTTATGAACGTGAGGACCTGCTGTTGGCGGGTAGTAAGTGCCTGCATGATATTGCCACCTGTCATATGATATATATATCAAATGATAGCTATAAATAGTGGCTAGTGTCAAGAAGGAATAAAACAGCACTGGTATTATGACGGTTATATATGCATGCTGCAGGCGTCGTATTCATTGACTTCAGGAAGAATAACACTCACCTGTATTTTTTCCGAAGGTGTCTATAATCCACCGGGATATACTCCTTTTACCTCCCGGTGACGCGGGAAGAGCATCTTCATGGAACCAGCCCGCTTCTACGACCTCTACGCCGTCGGGCTTAATGTCACCGGCCGCATAATCAGCCATAAAACCGATCATCTGCTGACTTGGAAATGGCCAACACTGGCTTCCCAGATAGCGTATATTGGCCACTTCAATCCCTGATTCCTCTCGCACTTCCCGTTTGACACACTCCTCCAGAGATTCTCCAAAGTCGAGAAAACCGGCCACCAGACTGAAGCGTCCGGTGTTCCAGGCTGCATTGCGGATCAGCAACAGTTCGGCTCCCCGTCTGACCAGGACAATAATACAAGGGTGGATATGTGGAAAATGTTCATCACCGCACGATGGGCAACGCTTACCCCAACTACCTGGAATTATGACCAGACCACCTCCACAGTGAGAGCAGAAAAGGCTGCGGCGCTCCCAGTGCATAATTTGAGCGGCCCTGCCGGCTATGGTTGCCAAGGTGTTATCCAGCACAGTATCCGGCCCCTGAAACGGAAGTGCTTCATACTCCGTCGGGAGCGTTGAATCCGTGTCAATCCGCACTGCCCGCAATGGCTTTCCCTGCCAGAGCCCTATCTGTAATGGAGCTGTTTCAGGAACAATACCTTTTGGTAGCGGTCCAACTGGAATCAGTACCTGTGTCGCTCCTACAGGTACTACGAGAAAAGACCCCTGCAAAACGACCCAGAAGCCCGGAGTTTGTGCCGGTTCCTGCTCAGGCGGCAGTGGGATAAACAGGTCTCTGATAATAGTTGAATTAAATGGTAATAAAATTGACATAGTCGTTCGTCCTTTGATGATTTATTTTTATAAACCACTGGTTTCATTTACAAATACTTTTGAAAGTCAGGCAATCTGCGATTTTGAATTATCAATGGCGTAGAGAAAATCTTTACTGACAGCGATTTTCATGCTACGACTCACATCAATATTAACCCAAAAAAGAAGACCGTCTCAGGACAGTCCCTTTATCGGTTCACATCGATACAACGCGTGATTTATACCGGTTAAAGGCAAAGAAGCTCCGTATGCATTACCGACTCAGCATAATACTTATTCTTACAATTTTCTGTTTTGTATCCCACTCACAGGCTACAGATGATTATACCATACGCACAGACCCTGCAACAAAAGAGCGTTATTTTATTTTTAATTCCTCCAAGGGTAATGTTCGCTTCAATCATGATCTGCATCAGGCGGTAATGAAAGCGGAATTTTGTCTTCCCTGCCACAAGACCAAAACTCCTACCAAAGCGCAAACCATGACCAGATTTGATCAAAGGATCGCCCACTCTTTCTGCAAAGGATGTCACCGGGAAAAAGGACGCGGGCCAGTGGAATGTCATGAATGTCACAAAGAAAAAAAGTAGTGTTGTGATGCATCACCCATGACGATTCATATTCGTATTGTTCAACTTCTAGCGGCAGGATTATTAACACTTCTGCTCTCTGCCTGCGCCACCCAGCAGCGCGCCTATTCACCACAGGATCAAGCCACCTCATCCCGTCAAAAAACAGGGCAAAAACCGTACAGCGTTGCCGGTAAACGCTATGAACCGCTTTCCAGCCATGAAGGATTCGTACAGGAGGGGATTGCCAGTAGTTATGGCAGTGATTTCCATGGTCGCAAAACCAGCAGCGGTGAACCGTTTGATATGAATGCAATGACAGCAGCCCACAAAACGCTGCCGCTCGGCGTATATGTAAAGGTGCAGCACAAGCGTTCCGGAAAAGAAATAGTTGTACGTATCAATGATCGCGGCCCGTTTGTTCGCGAACGGATTATTGATCTTTCAGAGGGGGCAGCGCGCAAACTTGACATGATTCAGGAAGGGTTGGCGGCGGTCAAAATCACAGCGCTCGGATACAAGATGGATAAAGCAAGTGAAGAGGTTGAATACCGTGCTCCTGTCAGTTACGATAACGGCAGCTTTGCGCTTCAGGTTGCCGCACTTAAAATTAAGGATAATGCGTATCGGTATGCTGAGGAACTGAAGAAAAAATATGGTGCTGCGGATGTACACGTGGCCAGTGTGAACGGCACAACCTTCTATCGCGTCCGTCTGGGACAATATTCTTCTTTGCGAGCGGCTCAGTCGGCACAGGAATCGTTTGAGCGTAAAGGCTTTCCAGGTAACTTTGTTGTCGCTGACTAATACCAGGTAGCAATGGCAGCCGCAGTCTTTTTATAATTCATAACGATCGCGGAGGGTATAAACAGATCAATTTCGTTTTGTGGGCTGCCGGTCAGTTGGCAGACAAGTTCTTGAAACAGATGTAATTCCCGCGAAAACAGTTCCGTGAAACCGAAGCGCAGATCCTTGAGATCCCGAGGGTCTGTTTCACTGAAATTAAGAGTACACCATTCGTCAAACAGCTCCTCCCCTGAAGTATCGATCAAAGGAATACCATTTAGACGGCAGGTCATAGGTCTGTATGCATAGACCAGGCACCCTCCGGCTTCAGAAAGCAGCAGGCAGGGGGTTTCATCCTCTTCCGGCATAAGCGCATCCCACTCATCTTCCGGAATTCTGTTTAACAACCATGGTTCGACAAAGGCAGGATTCAAGCGCGACAGCTGTTTCAGGCGGATAGAAGCAGCAGCTGCTATTTTTGTTTTCAGCGGTTCTGAAAGCCCGTCAAAGCCACGACGAAGATACATTGCATCCAGCAGGGTAATATCAAAGAGACCACGACAACATTCTGAGCAGCCGTTACAACAAGCGATTTTATCCGGATGCTGTTCAAGGCAACGCCCAAACCAGGCATCCACCTCTCCTAACAATACTCCATATTGATTCAGTAATTCTTCCATTGAGTTACATATACACCATTACGGTAATCGAAATTGAACCGTCGGCTGTCTTAAACGGGATTGTTACACCTTTACATTGGACATTAATGCTTGAAGCTTCGTTTCCATCCGGCGGCTCCGAGATAGCCCGCAGCCGACCTGATACTACAAGAGGCAGGCCAAGTGCAACACTGCCGTACTGCTCATGGTATTTGGTTTTAAAGACTCCCGCAATATTGTTTGCCAGCTCTCCCATGGCATCACGGATACACTCCTCATCGGCTTCATCAACCATTAACAACTCTTTGGCAACACGCTGGGCACTTGCTTTGTCAGTGGCAATGATGATGTAGCCAACACGATCGCCGGCAATTCCGACAATGCCGGTTACGTCTGAATCAACGGGCTCGACCTTTTTTTCGACCTTTCCGGCAAGTAGGTCAATATTCATATAACTTTTAAAGGTGTCCTGAGTAGCAGACATAATAGTAAACATGATCTCTTCAAATGAAATAGCAGCCAACTGTAGTCCTCCTGGAAATTTTATGTGCAGCAGTAACCGTTTCTATTTGTGTTGTAATTCAAATAAATATTTTAAAACGGCTATATATCATGATGTTTATAGCTTAAGTGTGCCGTAATACGAACTTTTGTATATACCATGATTGTATATTAGGTTCAATTATTTAACTGCTATCTATTTTGGCTGATGTGGTGAGGAATTACATCACAGTAATTTGTTCAAATGACAAATATTGCACTGCAACAAATGTCGCTATCCTGTAACCACCTTAATTAGCTCTTATAATATGTGAAATTTTCAGCTTATGTCAACATAGATTGCTTTATTACTCTGAAGATTAGTTTTAAGTGCCATAAATAACCCACTGTATTTATGTATGTTTTATAGTTATTTATGAAATGGAGCACTTTTTGCTTTTGATCTCACATATATTTATATACTCGAATATAAATACAGCTTCAGTGACACCGGCAGGACCAATCTACGATTAAAGGGCCACTGACCATGACCACCACGCGTAACATTATCGCCTCCGCCTTTATAGAGGATGATTTACGGAAACAAATCAATGAACTGGAAAAGCATAATAAGCAACTGCAACAAGCGATTACCTGGCAAACAAGCGGCGTTCCAACCAAAGAACATACAGAATCAGCTTCAGAGGATGAAACAAAATTTCGCGTTTTTGTTGAAAACATCAATGATGTCCTCTTTGCACTTACCGCTTCAGACGTTTTCAGTTATGTATCGCCACAATGGAGAGATGCTTTTGGCTTCGCTTGCAGCGAAACCATCGGCCAATCATTTCTACTCTTTATCCACCCGGATGATGCTCCATCCTGTATGGAGTTCCTCCATAAGGTAGTGGAAACCGGCGAAAAGATGAGCGGGATGGAATATAGGGTGCGATGCAAAGACGGCAGGTATCTATGGTTTAGAGCAAATGCAGCCCTGATGAAAGACCCTGTAGATGGGACATCTACGCTGGTTGGTATCGGTCGTGACATAACGGAACTCAAAAATACCGAAAACGATCTTATAAAATTACTTCAAAACTACTATTTTTCAGTCGAAACATCCCAGTGTCTGGCGTGGCGATGTGACAGCGAAGGGCGATATACCTGGCTCAATCCTGCAATGGGTGAACTCCTGGGCTACGAAGAAGATGAAATAATCGGAAAGAAGTTCAGCGATTTTTTAGATTCGGAGCATCTGGAATCTACGTTAGCAGACTTTTTTAAGGTGATGAAAAACAACGCGGATATTCATCATAAAACTACTTTTAAAGGAAAATCAGGTAATGAAATACACCTGATAGTCAAAGGCGTATTAACTTACGACAACCATGGAGAGCTAATAGGTGCAAACGGTACAGCATACGATATTACCCTGCGAATACAGGTTGAGGAGGCTCTGAAAAAAAGCGATAACCGATGGAAAATGTTTTTAATGGATTCCGAAGTCACTGAGTAAGTAGGCGGCCCCAAAAAAACTGAATAAAAAACCTCTCCATTTGTATGCCGGTATTAGCTGCTGCATAAAAAAAGAGAGGTTTTGCTTTAAATTATACTCGTAACTATCTAATATTTATTAGTCATTTACGGAGTGTTATTTTAGTGAAAGTACAAACTCAACAAGACTTTCAACCTGTTCTTTATTGGCCTGACTGCTAAAATTCGGCATTCCGCCTGGTCGGCCTTCAGAAATAGACTTAGCAATATCAAGACGTGATTTACCATATTTATACTTTGAAACAGTCAGATCCGGCCCGACTCCACCTTTGGCGCTTTCACCATGACAGGCAACACAAAGAGTCCCGAATAACTGCTTGCCGGCAGCGACATACGTCTCCACTTTGTGTTCGCTCCCTGTATGAGTGGCAACTGCACCAGCTGCTTCAACTGTTTTGTGAGCGGCCTGTTTCTGGTTTTCGCGAGCCGCTTTTGCGTTATCAGCTTCGGACTGTGAACTCCAGCCACTGAAAAGATAATGCCCCATGTACGCCACAGCCCACAATACCAGCACGGTCAAAAGAATCCGAAAAACCGCCGGAGATTTTTTTTCTTCACGATATTTTATTCCATCATAATCATGCTGTTCAGACATATATCAGCTCCTTGTGTAAAAAGTTAGTCATCCTCAAGCATCTTGTGCTTTGGCTCTTCAAGCTTCTGTTTCTTTTTTTTGCTCATGGTGGTGACGGCAATGGCGACCAGTATTACCAGCAAAAAGCCTGTCAGCAGCAAAAAAACAAACCGGGCATCCATCATCACTTTATATCCTTCTTAATCAGGGTTACCAGCTTCCATATTTTCTGTTCATCGAGCGAACTGCTGAAAGATGGCATACCATTAGCCTCTATTCCCTGAGAGATGATTTTAAACAGATCGGCATCCGACTTGGCAGAGCCTTTCAGTGCAGGTCCGAGAGTCCCCTCACGTTTTTCGCCATGACATGAAGCACACTGCTGCGAATAGAGTGATTTAGCCTCTTTTTCAATAGCCTCAAGATTTGTAAAAGGGTTATTTGCGGTGACTGGCGCCTGCATTGCAGCCTCGGCTTTCTTGACCGGAATGTCAGTTCCCAGCTTACGCATATAAGCAATAATCGCGTCCATCTCGCTCTTTCCCTTAAGATCATCAAGATCAGCCTGCGTATAAGGGAACTTCAGCAGTTTCATCTTGCGCTCAGAATAAGTTGTGTCAAGCGGCTGATTAAGGAATGCATAAGCCGGCATATTGGATGCCGGAACTACTGATTGCGGATTTTCCATATGCTTACGATGCCAGGCTCCTTTTGGATCCGGGTATTTCAGACCGATATGAGCCAGGTCTGGACCGGTACGGCGTGAGCCCCACAAATGGGGACGGTCGTAGACGAATTCACCTGATTTCGAATAGGTGCCGCCATATCCGTAACGCTCAACATCCGATGCGAGTGTACGTACGGTCTGTGAATGGCAGTTATTGCACCCTTCCCTCATGTACAAGTCTCGCCCTTCCTGCTGAAGCGGAGTGTAGGGTTTAACTTCTGCAATACTGTCACCAGGGCCATTAATCCATTTAAACGGGGCTATCATGGTGATAGTCGTGCCGACCATAATCACAACAAAAGCCAGAATAATAAAAATAACGGGATTTTTCTCCAACATAGTATCGTCCTCGTTTGTATTTAATGTAGTAAGTTACAAAACATTTTATGCGTTTCTTTAGCAAAATAAATTTGGCTTACGCACTATCCTGTTTACAAGGAAGGTTACGCCTTAAACGTTTTTGCATCAGCACCCTTCTGGAAGGTTTTATAGATGTTGTAGATAAACAGCACCAATCCAGCCAGATAGATAAAGCCGCTGACAGCTCTTATCTTGTAATAAGGGAAAATGGAAATCATGGTTTCCATAAAGCTGTAGTGAAGTGTTCCGTCAGGATTTGTGGCAAGGAGCATACTTCCCTGCTGAACACCGGCGATCCACATGGTGATTGAATAGATTAACTGGCCGGCAAGTACCAGCCAAAAGTGAGCATTTGCAAGTTTGATGCTGTATATTTCACTATCACTCATCTTGGTTACTACATAGTAGGTTGCGCCAAACAAAACCATCGACACCCAGCCCATCGTACCCATATGGACATGGCCCGGCACCCAATCGGTATAATGAATGAATGCTGAGAAGGAACGAATAGCCTGCATCGGGCCCTGCAGAGTCTGTAAGCCATAAAAGGTAATACCGCAAATCATGAATTTAACCAGATAATTGGTTTTCATCTGCTCCCACTTGCCACCCATTGTCAGATAACCATTCATAACAGCCCCCCAGGAAGGGGCGATCAACATGATCGAGAAGGCCATAGCAACAGTTTGAATCCAGTCTGGTACCGGCGTCCAGAGAAGATGATGAGCACCGGTCCAAAGATACATAAAGATCAGACTCCAGAAGGCAATGATCCCCATTCGGTGGCTGTAAATCGGGTTATTGGTAATTTTTGGCAGGAAATAGTAGAAGATGGCCAACGGCGGTGTTGTCAGTACCATGGCTACGGCGTTATGGCCATACCACCATTGCACGTTCGCGTCATTTGTGCCTGAGAAAGCTGAATAGGACTTGAACAGATGGAGCGGCATCCCCAGATTGTTAACCACATATAATACCGTGACACCAACCAGAGTTGCCATGATGTACCAGAGCGAGATGTACATATGCTCTTCTTTACGTTTCAAAATGGTCATAAACACATTAATCGAAAAAAGCACCCAGATAATGGCAACTATAATTGCCAGAGGCCATTCCAGTTCGGCATATTCTTTAGTGCGGTTGATACCCATTGCAAGCGTAACGGCAGCAGATGCTATGGCAACATTGAAGATCCAGAGTGTTACTCTGGCCAGCTTAGGACTCCAGAGCGGCGTTTTTGTAAGTCGCTGTGTTATATAAAAAAACATAGCAATGAAGCTGCCGATTCCCCAGCCGAAGATTCCGGCGTTGGTATGGATTGGTCTCAGGCGACCATAGGTCAAATACGGTGCAACGTTCAGTTGCGGCCATGCCAGCTGCAGGGAAATGAGGATACCGACGACAACAGCAATCGTTCCCCAGACGATGCTCCAGGTAATGAAACCTTTTACCGAATCATCGTAATACTGCGTTTTTTCACTCATGCTTCTCTCCTTTGGTGGAATAATATCAATACATAGGTACGGCTGATGTGGTGCTGGAGTCACTGTTTTATGTAAGCTCTGTGAAGATATACCGTGTGAATTCTATCAAAATGAAATTCTACCACGATTATTACTTTTTGCACTTGGTATGGATTTATTTTCGGGATTTATATTTAAATTAAGCAGGTTTTGTAAGAAGGTATTCCCGCACTAACTATGCGCATACAAAAAATGGTGATATTGTTTATTTTATGGATATAAATTCTAACTCTGAACAGCCCATAAACAATACGAACAAGAGCTTTTTAATCCTTATTACTCTTTCACAGAAATGTCAATAACATATTGTTCGATTATTGAGAAATATGCAGATATTGAATTAAATGACTATTCCCACTCGATAGTGGCCGGAGGTTTGCTGGAAATGTCATAAACAACCCGATTAATACCCTTCACTTCATTGATAATACGGCCACTAATGCGGGCCAGATCATCATACGGCATCGGATACCAACCAGCGGTCATAAAATCTTTTGTCTCAACCGCGCGCAATGCAACTACATACTCATACGTTCTGCCATCACCCATGACACCGACGCTTTTAACCGGCAGAAACACTGCAAAAGCCTGACTAATCTTGTCGTAATGTCCTGAAGCATAAAGTTCTTCAATATAAATAGCATCAGCCCGACGCAGAATTTCGCAATATTCCTTTTTCACTTCACCGAGAATTCTTACACCGAGGCCTGGTCCAGGAAACGGATGGCGCCAGACCATTTGACGTGGAAGGCCCAGCTCCTCTCCGATGGCGCGCACCTCATCCTTGAACAGCTCTCTTAGCGGCTCAAGAAGCTTCAGCTTCATATACTCCGGCAAACCGCCAACATTGTGGTGACTCTTGATATTGTGGGCCTTGCCTGTTTTTGCCCCGGCTGATTCAATCACATCAGGATAAATAGTCCCCTGAGCAAGCCAGTTTGCATTAGTAATGAGCTTCGACTGCTCTTCAAAAATATCTACGAAAAGTCCGCCAATAATTTTACGTTTCTTTTCCGGATCACTCTCTCCTGCCAGAGCGTCCAGAAAACGTTCCTCGGCATCAACCCGAATCACCTTTACTCCAAGATTTTGGGCAAAAGTGGCCATAACCTGATCACCCTCACCGAGGCGCAGCAATCCGTTGTCGACAAAAACGCAAACGAGCTGGTCGCCAATAGCCCGGTGAATCAAAGCAGCGGCTACTGAGGAATCAACACCACCTGAGAGTCCTAGAATAACGGTATCACTTCCAACCTGACACCTGATACGCTCAATAGAATCCTCAATAATATGACCTGGAGTCCACTGTCCACTACAGCCACAGATTCGCCTTACAAAAGTATCTATAAACTGCTCACCACGCGGCGTATGGTTGACCTCGGGATGAAACTGTACACCGTAAAGATTTTTTTCAGGATTCTGGATAGCACAAACCGGGGCATTGGCTGTCACGGCAACAATCTCAAAGCCATCAGGAACGCGGGAGACATGGTCACCATGGCTCATCCACACAGGGCTGCAACCTTCGACGAAGAAACCATCAAAAAGCGGTCCGGGCTGCCCGACGGAAAGCAGTTCAGCATGGCCGAATTCACGTTTTCCGGCTGGTATAACCTCGCCGCCAAAATGACGGCTCATCAACTGCATACCGTAGCAGATGCCAAGCACCGGCACACCAAGTTCGAACAACTCCTCGGTAACAGCAGGAGCACCTTCGTCATAAACAGAGCATGGACCACCGGAGAGGATAATGCCGCTGGGGGCAAATGCCCTGATTGCAGAAAGTTGCATGTCGAACGGATGTAGTTCACAGAAAACATGGGCTTCACGAACACGGCGGGCGATTAATTGGGTGTATTGAGAACCGAAGTCAAGTATCAGAATTTTCTGGCTGTGGATGTCGCTCATTTAATAGCCTTATACTCACACAAAACCACAAAGTTACAAGAAGCTTGAATTCAGGCTTTCTGAGTGAACTTTGTGGTTTTGTAAAAGCAATGTGTATTTGTATTAAAGGGTGCTGTTTATTGATTTAATTCCCAACACGATAATTAGGTGCTTCTTTTGTGATGGTCACATCGTGAACATGAGATTCCTTAAGTCCGGCACCAGTAATGCGGATAAAGCGCCCTTTATCCTGCAGTTCTTTGATACTGGCGCAACCGGTATAGCCCATTCCGGAGCGCAGACCGCCCATCAACTGATGGATATTTGCCGAAAGCGGTCCGCGCAGCGGCACCATTCCTTCGATACCTTCTGGAACAAGCTTAACGTCCTCGCCCACATCAGATTGGAAATAACGATCTTTACTACCATCTTTCATTGCTCCGATTGAACCCATACCGCGATAACTTTTGTAGGTACGCCCCTGATACAGAACGGTATCACCGGGGGATTCCTCCGTTCCGGCAAACAGCGAACCGATCATGATACAGTCGGCACCAGCTGTTACGGCTTTGGGAAGATCACCGGAATATTTAATTCCGCCATCTGCAATAACCGGAATATCATATTTGTGAGCCATCTTGGCGCATTCATGAATAGCAGTTATCTGAGGAACTCCAACGCCGGCGACAATGCGGGTTGTACATATCGAACCAGGTCCGATTCCAACTTTGATACCATCAGCACCGGCTTTGATCAATGCTTCAGCCGCTTCAGCCGTAGCAATGTTGCCGGCAATAATTTCTACGCCATGAAAGGTTGACTTGGCACGTTGGACTGCTTCCAGTACCCCCTGTGAATGTCCGTGAGCAGTGTCGATGACTATAACATCAACCCCGGCCCTGATTAACGCCTCTATGCGGGCTTCCATCTCGGCGGTCGGTCCGACAGCGGCGCCTACCCGCAGACGGCCAAGACTGTCCTTGCAGGCAAAGGGATATTTTTTGACTTTCTCTATGTCCTTGATTGTGATCAGTCCCTTTAGAAAACGGTCATTATCGACAACCAGCAGTTTTTCTACTCTGGTATGCTTCAGATGCTCTTTTGCCTGCTCCAGCGTCGTACCAACTTCCACGGTCACTAGATTACGTTTAGTCATACGGGCCGAAATAGGCAGATCAAAATCTGTTTCAAAACGAAGGTCACGATTGGTTAAAATTCCGACCAGTTTACCATTAGACTTGGTAACCGGTACGCCGGAAATACGATAACGCTGCATAATGTCAAGCGCTTCACTGATTTTCTGCGTCGGTCTCATGGTTATAGGGTCTACAATCATCCCTGACTCGCTCTTTTTTACCTTGTCTACTTCATATGCCTGGGCCTCAATCGAGAGGTTCTTGTGGATGATACCAAGGCCCCCTTCACGTGCCATACAGATTGCGGTTCTGGCTTCGGTAACCGTATCCATGGCCGCACTGACTAAAGGGATGTTGAGCGGTATATTGCGGGAGATTCGGGTTGTGAGGTTTACATCACGTGGGAGAATTAGTGAATGAGCAGGAACAAGCAGGACATCGTCAAAAGTCAAACCTTCGGTTAGTTTATCGTAGTGCATGGAACGGCTCCTTGCAGATGAAAATTTTAAAGAAGTTAGTACAGCGTAACGGTCAAGTCAAGGAAAATGGACTGACCGTGCGTATACTTTTGAGGGCAATTTTGTGATGTAAAAAAGTTTCTCGCAGTTGCTATTGCGGAATAAACTCTTCTCTTGAAGTTATACGACCAAGTGTTGCGACAATCAACGAAGCGGCATCTTCCAGATCCTTCAGCGATAGTGTTTCTACCGGAGTATGCATGTAGCGAAGCGGAATTTTTACCAGTGCCGTAGCGACTCCACCACGTGAAATCTGCATAACATTAGCATCAGTCCCGGTTGCGCGTGGTGACGCTGTGTGCTGTATCGCAATTTTTTCTTTCTCGGCCGCTTTTGACAGCAATTCAAACAGATGCGGGTTGATGTTGGCACCACGGGCAAGAATCGGCCCATTGCCAAGAGCAACTTCACCATTATGTTTTTTTTCCACATCCGGTTGATCAGTAGCAAAATCGACCTCGACGCAGATACCTATATCCGGATTAATAGTGTAACAACTCGTTGTGCCGCCACGTAAACCTATTTCCTCCTGTACTGAGGAGACACCGTAAAGATCTACGGCCAATTTTTTACCTGATGATGCGACCTGTCGGAGCACTTCAGCGACGACAAAGCAACCGGCTTTGTCGTCAAATCCGCGCGAGGCAACTTTGTCACCTTGCAGGCGGGTAAAAGAGCTCTCAAATGTTACGGCATCCCCTACCCTGACCAACTTTTGCGCCTCTTTTTTGTCAATGGCACCGATATCTATATACTGCGATTCAAGCTTAACAACAGTTTCGCGATCCTTATTATCCATCAGGTGGATCGGTTTTTTACCGATTACCCCCGGCAAAGCGCCGTTTGCAGTATGGATTGCAACCCGTTTGCCAGGTGTAAGGTGGGCATCCACACCACCTACAGCAGCAAAATAAAGAAACCCCTTATCATCTATATACTTGATCTGAAGACCTATCTCATCAGTATGGCCGACGACCATCACCCTTGGAAGATTTTTCCCCTTGCCGCTTATACGGCCAAAAACATTACCCATTACATCTGTTGTCAGTTCGTCGCAGTAAGAGGCAACATAATCGCGAAAAACGCGTTGAGCCGGTTGTTCATAGCCGGAGGGACTGGGAGCATCAAGCAGCTCTTCAAGAAACTTAAGTGATTCTTTACGCATCGTTACACCTCGGAAATTAAATAGTTTATATCTGAAATAATTGAATAAGTTACACATGATACTTCTGTCTGCACTTTAAGTTCTTCTTTCTTGATTTTAGCGTCAGAAATAATCTGTATCTGTACTCCGCGCGATGTCTGACCCTGAATATTAATTCGTTTCATTCCAATCACATCTGACACTCTTGCCGGGTGACAAGATATGGTTACATGCTGATCTGAAGCTACAAAACGACTGATAAGATCTGCATACAGCTGGGAACGTACTAATTGGCCAAGTGAAGGATGCCAACAACCAGCCAGGATACTATCGCTATTCAGTCCATGGTCGGCCTGCAATCCAATACGGATTACCGGTATATTGGACCGCATGGCACGCTGCAAAAGTATTTTACAGAGAGACACCCCGCGATCGTAAGTTAGCGGAGTGAACTCACCGGCCGAATATCTTCGCGCTAATTCAGTGCCATGAAGTACAACTGTAGGATAGATACGGAGAAAATCTGCCCCAGCAGTAATGGTCTGCTCCAGTGAAGCAAGTGAGGCGTCTGGGGTATCTTCCGGTAATCCAGGCATCAACTGGGCACCAACAATAAGACCTTGGCTTTTGATGCAGTGTATGGCGTTGAGCGAATCAGTGGCAGAATGGCCGCGCCCTGACGCCTTAAGGACAGAGTTATCCAGCGACTGTACCCCAAGCTCGATTGTACGGACACCCATCTGAGACAGCCACACAATATGCTCTATATCAATACAGTCGGGACGAGTCGAGATTCTGACCGAAGCGACTGTGCCATTACGCAGAAGCGGTTGCAATGGGGATAGAAGCTGACGCTGAGTTTCTTTGTTAAGCGCTGTGAAGGTCCCGCCAAAAAAAGCAACTTCCAGAGAACGGCCGTCTGCTGTAGAACGCCAAAGTTCAATCCTGTCCAGTATCTGTGCTGTTGAGGGGAGAGCACCATTTGCACCGGATATAGTGCGCTGATCACAAAAAACACAGGTATGTGGGCAACCCTGATGACTTATAAAGAAAGGAACGGTTATCATCTTGACACGCGACTTAACAACCGGCTGAAAAAAAGCCGAGCGCGGCGGCGGCAGCGGCCTGTTGTGCAATTTTCTTGGATTTACCCTGTCCAATACCAGCAATAGTAGCGTCGACCATAATATGAAAAGTAAACTGACGGTCGTGAGGTGGTCCGGATTCCTCCATCAGCAGGTATTCAGGTGCTGAATAATTATTAGATGAAAGATATTCCTGCAGCTCACTCTTTGAATCACGTCCCAAAACGAGCATTTCTGGTGTGTCAATCAGATCTTTAAAGAGCTGTTTAACCAACGCACAAGCTGCGGGAAGTCCGCCATCCCGGTACAATGCGGCGATCAGAGCCTCCAGGACATCAGCAAGGATTGAATCTTTTTTTCGCCCTGAAGTTTGCTCTTCACCACGTCCGAGTAAAAAAAAGTCTCCTAAGCCCATTGTTCTGGCCCGATCAGCCAGAACATCCTGTCCAGCCAACCTGGAACGTAATTGTGACAGGGCGCCCTCATCCCAATTAGGATACCGCTCATACAGCAATTCTGCTAATAACAAACCTATTACTGCATCACCCAGAAACTCGAGTCGCTGATAGTCCCCACTATTGTTTGTACTGATCTCATGAAGATATGAAGGATGAGTCAGCGCCTGAACAGGTAGGCTCTTATCATGGAACGAGTATTCAAGAAGGTGCTCCAGTTGCTGAATTTTAGTCATCACTTACACCCCTTAACTCTGTAATTATAGTCACCAGAACCATTTTTAGCAACCTAAAGTCACTGACAGAATATCAAATATGGGAATTTAAGTTGATAATTCAGGGGCGGTTGCCTATAATTCCGCATTTACATTTACCGTAGAGTCGTCCATGCGGATCAGGGTGATACAATTGGGTTATTTCATAACATTTGAAGGCGTTGAAGGGTGTGGGAAAACCACGCAGATCAAACTCATTTCCGAGTTTTTACTGGCACATGGTGTACACACTGTATTGACCCGTGAGCCTGGTGGATGTCCGATTGCTGACAAGATCCGCTCTATCCTGCTTGACGCCGATAACAAGGCTCTTTCACCGCTCGCTGAACTTATGCTGTATGCTGCCGCCAGAGCCCAGCATATTACTGAGATAATATCCCCTGCCCTTACGGCAGGAAAGGTTGTTCTTTGCGATCGTTTTAGCGATGCAACGGTTGCGTATCAGAGTTTCGGGCGCGGTATTGACCGGAGTATAATTGACACTCTGAACCTTCATGCGTGCCAGGGTGTTAAACCCAATATCACCGTTCTTGTCGATTGTGATCCGCGACTCGGTCTGGAGCGGGCAATTCGCAGAATAGAGGCTTCCACCGGCCCACGCGAGGAACGTTTCGAGCTGGAGGTGCTGGATTTTCATCAGCGCGTTCGCGCCGGCTACTTGCAACTGGCAGCAGATGACCCCGCACGTTTTATGGTCATTGACGGTTCTAAAACCATTGAAGAAATTTTTTCAGTTCTCTCCAGGCAATTATTGTCAAGAATACCGGAGGATCTGCGTGCCGTTTAGTGATATCTGTGGACATGATCGCATTATTGAGGTGTTGAGGCGCTCACTCCGCAGCGGTAAAACGGCACATTCCTATCTGTTTGAGGGTGTTTCCGGTTGCGGTAGAAAAAAAACTGCTTTAACGCTGATTCAGGCCCTTTTCTGTCAGGTGCTTCCGGATGATGCCTGCGGCACTTGCCCTTCATGCCGCAAAATAGATGGCGGCAACCACCCGGACATTCATCTGATTACACCACTGCCGGATAAACGTGATATTAGTGTGGAGCAGCTACGGGATATGCAGCATGTGTTAGCGTTACGTCCATACGAGGCTCCTCGCAAAGTGTGTATAGTTGATCCAGCCGAGCGTATGAGTGTCAGCGCTGCCAACTCCCTGCTGAAAACGCTTGAGGAACCCCCCGGAAACGCCCTGATTATACTGTTGACTGAAAATGCCGGGATGCTTCTGCCAACCGTTCGCTCACGCTGTCAACTGATCAGATTTGCACCACTTTCCCCGGAACATGTTCTATCTCTGCTCGAACTGGGCGGGATGAATCTTGAAGCTGCCGCAATTGTAGCTCCGATGTCTGGTGGCAGCCTGCAAAAAGCCCTGGAACTCGACAATGAAGCTCTAACTTTGCGCCGGGAAGCGGTCTTATCAAGGGTGACACAACTGAATATTCACAAGATAGCAACTGTTTTTGATGCCTCAGAAGAGTTGTCAGGCAACCGGGACACCACACTGGAACTGCTTGACATGCTACTCTCTTTCTTCCGTGATGCGGTTCATCTGGGAGCTGGCAATGGAGACATCGTCAACCGTTCGGTCAGGTCGGCGATTGAGTCTATTGCTGCGCGGCGTTCATTTCCTCGCAATCTTGAGCTACTTGAAAACATTTATGAAACAAGGCGCGATGTTCAGCGTAATGCAAATCCCAAATTAGCTCTTGATCAATTATTTTTGACGATGGCCAGCGATAGCAGATAAGTTTTAGTTTTACATATTTCAGGAGGTCTTTTTGTCACATATTGTAACAATCCAATTTACCAAAGCCGGCAAGATGTATGATTTTGACGCCGGAACAATTGAACTTGCCAAGGGCGACCACGTTGTAGTTGAAACAGAAAGGGGAGTTGGCGTAGGACAGTTAGTTAAGCCACCTGAGGAAAAAGAGGCCGGGGCAAACGCTGCATTGACGCTTATCAAGCGCAAAGCGACTGCTGAAGACATGGCAACAGTTGAGCGTATTTCTCAAAAAGAGCAGGAAGCATACCGCTTCTGCGTCAACCGGATTATCGAACGAACTATGCCGATGAAACTGGTTAAGGTTGAATATCAATTCGACAGCAGCAAAGCGGTCTTTTTCTTTACTGCTGATGGCAGAGTAGACTTTCGCGACCTGGTAAAAGATCTGGCTCACTCTTTTCACACGCGCATTGAAATGCGGCAGATCGGAGTACGCGATGAAGCCAAGATGACAGGCGGAATTGGTATTTGTGGTCGTGAACTCTGTTGCAGTTCGTTCCTACGCGAATTCCAGCCAGTCTCAGTTAAAATGGCCAAAGAACAGAACCTGGCTCTTAATCCAAACAAAATTTCAGGACAATGCGGGCGTCTGCTCTGCTGCCTTGATTACGAATATGAAACCTATTGCTGCCTACGGAAAAACTTCCCGAAATCTGGCAAACGTGTACGCACGGTCAATGCTGTCGGTGTAGTTGATAAAGTAAACATCCTGACCGGAAATATCACGCTCAAACTGGATGACAACAAAATAATTGTCATTAAACGTGATGAAATTGTTGGTGACGGAACTCCTCTAGCAACTCCTACTGCCGCCGTTCCTCCAGTATTATCTCCGGGGCAGACGCCACAACGCGCACGTGAACGGAAACCTGAACGACGTCCGGAACAACGACGTAAACAGGAAAAAACGTCTCTCGAATCATACACACTTGCTGAAAGCGCCGAGAAAAATACACCGGTGCAAGTGACGCCACAGGAAAACAAACCGGCAGTTGTTTCTACGGAAAATGCAAAAACCGGGCAACCTCGCAAAAAAAGTCGTTCACGCAAACATGGCCACCGCAAACCGTCAGGCGGCACTCCCGACGGTGGCACACCGACACCATCAACAGGAGCCTGATATGAAACCGACTTTTTATGTAACCACTCCCATCTATTATGTAAATGACGTCCCGCACATCGGTCACGCCTATACTACTGTTGCCGCCGATGTCCTGGCCCGTTATAAGCGTCTGATGGGTTTTGACGTCTATTTTCTTACCGGTAGTGACGAACATGGTCAAAAGGTCGAAAAAGCGGCCACAACTGCTGGTGAAACACCGTTAGAACTGGCTGATCGTGTGGTAAAGCGTTTTCAGGCACTATGGGAACGACTGGGGATCTCCCACAACGATTTCATTCGTACAACACAGGAACGCCACAAAAGCGGGGTCAGTCGAATTTTTAAAGATATACTCGATAAAGGGGATATCTATCTAGGCGAGTATGAAGATTGGTACTGTACTCCCTGTGAAACATTCTGGACAGAAACCCAACTGATTGAAGGTCGCTGCCCTGACTGCAACCGCCCTGTTGACAAGCTTAAAGAAGAATCATATTTCTTCCGTATGAGCAAATATCAGGAACAATTACTTGAGCACATCGAAGTTAATCCTGATTTTATTCAGCCCAAAAGCAAGCGTAATGAGATCCTCTCTTTCATTAAAGAAGGTCTTAGAGACCTGTCGGTTTCTCGCACAACTTTTACCTGGGGAATTCCGGTTCCGGGTAACGACCGTCACATAATATATGTCTGGTTTGATGCTCTGACCAACTATATCACAGCCCTTGGTTACCCGGATGAAGCCGGCAATTATGGTCGTTACTGGCCGGTAGATGTCCATTTGATAGGTAAGGACATTTTACGGTTTCATGCTGTTTACTGGCCCACTTTTTTAATGGCCGCCGGTCTGCCGTTGCCTAAAAAAGTTTTTGCCCATGGCTGGTGGACAGTCGAAGGGCAGAAAATGAGCAAAAGCCTGCAAAACGTTGTCGAACCAAACATGCTGATCGACAAATACGGTGTAGATGCGGTTAGATATTTTCTTATGCGCGAAGTTCCCTTCGGCCTGGATGGCGATTTTTCCCACACGGCCCTTGTGCAGCGAATTAATTCTGATCTTGCTAATGACATCGGCAATCTGCTAAGTCGTTCAACCGCTATGGCGGTTAAATACTTTGGCGGCACTCTTCCTCAAATAGCTGAACTAACTGTAGTAGATCTGGCTCTTAAACAGAAAACAGAGGAAATGGTAGCAATTGTTGATAAATTTATTGATGAAATGGCCTTCAGTAAGGCATTGCAGGCAATTTGGGAAGTTATTTCGGCCGGAAACAAGTACATTGATGACACGGCACCATGGTCACTGGCCAAAGATCCAGCCAACAGTATGCGTCTTGCTACTGTCATGTACACCATGCTCGAATCTCAGCGCATCACTCACTGCATTCTGACCGCTTTTTTGCCGTCAACAGCTGAAAAAGCTCTATCTTCTCTGGGGTGGAATGAAACGGTTTCTATAGAAGGGTTGGCGTGGGGCGGCTTGAAAGAAGGAGCAATTATAACAAAATCTGAGGCTCTCTTTCCTAGAATAGAGGAATAATACTACAAAATACCAAGTTCACTAAATTTTTTGAGCAACTCCTGCCCTCCCGGTGATTGAAAAAAACCGCGGAGGGTTTTTGCTGCACGAATATCTTTAGCGGAAAGAGCATTCAGCTTTTCCTGGCCTGCAGTAAGTATAGCATCCAATGAATTGAACTGCCGTGACAGGCTCTGTATCGACTTCGGCCCGACACCCGGAATACCGAAGGCAGTAATAAAGCGGAAGGATTCGTTGTGGCTTGAACTACGAATTGCCGCCGTTAAGTTCCGCGCCGTTTCAATACTAAATCCGGGTAAAGTCGCAATCCGCTCTGCTTCCAACACAAACAATGATGAAAAATTGACGACTAGTCCCGCTTCGACAAGCTTTCGAATACGGTTTTTTCCTAATCCGGCAATATTAAGCCCTGACTTCGAAGTAAAAAAAGTAATTTTTGCCAAAAACTGATTACGGCACTGAGGAGAATCCTGAAGGCAAGCTTCCAAAGCAGGCTTCAGCGTCTGCATTATTTCAGTACTAAGGACTAAAGAGCGGGAAGATCGTTCCACTACTTCCTGTATTTGGGGAATAACGTCCCCAACCAGAGATACCAGCACTTGATCCCCGATTGCAATATTCAGTCGCTCAATCTCAGCCTTATTATGCAATGAAACCTTGGAAACCTCCACACCACCAATATGAACCGGCACAATTTCAGCAACTGGTGTCCTGCGACCGGTACGCCCCACTGACCAGTTGATCGCAAGTATTCTGGTTTTAGCGGTTTCCGCCGGGAATTTCCATGCAGCCGCCCAAAAAGGTGCACGCCCACCCTCCCCCAGTTGCTGCCTAAGAGACAGATCATTCACTTTTACCACTATCCCATCCATTGCAAATGGCTGTTTATTCCTCATTGACAGATAATTCCGATAAACTGCCTGAATTTCAGATAAAGATTGCGCCGTACGGGTTTGCTCTAAAACAACAGGAAATCCCCACGCCGAAAGCAACTCCAGTGCCGCCATATCCGTGAGTAAACGGTTACCAAGCGAACTAATATTGACTAACTCAAACGGGAACAGGCGAAGAGTTGCCACCGTAGCTGTGTCAGGCTTTAGCGCCTGCAATGCCCCCGCAGCAATATGTCTGGGATGGCGCGGGTTGCCATCCTTTACTGCCGTATCCGCACTAATTTTATTCAGAAGAGGCAGATTTGCATAGACTTCACCACGAACCACGAGACGTTCTGGAAAAGCACCTCTTAATACGCAAGGAATACCGGGGATTTCAAGTACTCGAGCCGTCACATCCTGGCCGAAAAGACCATCCCCTCGTGTCGCTGCAGAAACAAGTCGTCCAGATTCATAAGTCAGTTCCACTGGTAATCCATCAACTTTCGGCTGGATGAGAAACGATTCGTTTCCAGCGATAGCTACCCTTTTTAGCAGAACCTCTACCGCCTCCGGTCCAGTTGTGGATGACAAGCTGATCATCGGCTGCGCATGTTTCACATTCAACTTTTTGCCACCCATACCGCTGCCAACTTTTTGGGTTGGTGAGTCAGCGGTAACCTGAACGGGAAAACACTCCTCAAGGCTAACCAAAGACACAAAAAGTTTGTCATATTCTGCATCACTGATTATCGGCTGGGCCTTATCATAATACAGTCGGTTGTGGTTACGGATATCATTTCCAAGAATAATCATCTGAAGTCTGGCTTCGGACGAGGATATTTGAGGACAAGCATCCAATTTTTCGGGGTATACAAACATTGATATTAGTGTAATGAACAGCAGAGATGACGAAAAAAGTGCATTGATAGGAAAATCGTATGTCATTAAACCTCGATCCAATCGCGTTTGCAACAGTGTGAAGAAATAGCTCCTATGCTGGTCAATAACATAGTGACGGCATTAACCACTTCATCAACGGTGACATCCCGCATGCATTGTGCTTTAATCGGACAGGGCGGCGTAGTTCCAAAGGTCGTGCATGGTGAGCATGGTAAACTCTTGTTTATAACGACATGACGATCTCCCTGCGGAGCCCATTTTTTTGTTCTTCCTGGACCAAATAAAGAGACGGTCGGTACATCAAGACCCACAGCAATATGGAGCACGCCGGAATCAGCACTCAGCAGCAAAGCGCTTCTTTGAATTACAGCCGCGGTTTCTGACAAAGAAGTAAGACCAGCTAGATTCTGAGCTAATCCTCCGCCGGCAATAACCGCACCTTGCTGATGGTCATCACTACTCCCCACAACAACAGTTCTGATGCCAAAAACAGACAGCAACTCTGCAACCATCCGAAAACGCTCTGCACCCCAGTGGCGTTCCGGAATACTTGCTCCGGGAAAAATAGTAATAAACGGTTCAATAAGATGTGATTCAAGTAACCCTGCTGCTTTAATATCATCAGCAACAGAAACAGACAGAAACGGAACTTCTAGCGCCGGTGATTCATCCTCAATTCCCAATGGTTTTAAGAGGTGTGTAAAACTGGTATACTCATAATCATCATGCGAATACGGAATCGTATGGGTGAACATACGCCGTCGTTCATTGGTATCAAAACCTATTTTAAACTGGGCTGATATGAATCGAGATAAAACAGCCGATAATCGATGACTCTGTTCTGTATCAATTACAGCATCGTAGTTGCATCTTAATGCTGTAATGAAATCTCCAGGCTGATCATAACAAAGTATTCTGTCCACACCGGAAGCAAGAGAAAAGATTCCAAAATTACGCCTCTCTGCCAGGACGGTGATATGAATAGCGGGGTATTTTCTTTTGATGGATTGAATTAAAGGGGAAAGGAGTACCGCATCGCCTATGCCACCGGGGCGGATGAGAAGAATAGAGATAATGGGGAACGTTAATTCCTTGTGCAGTGGAGATGGTAGTAAAGACGCCGATAAGTAACCAATAACAGCATCCAGATTTTTTATCATACGGATATTCATAGCCTAATCTATTTTATGTTCTGCAGGCGCAGTAACAGGTAACTGGAAATTGGCATTAAACCGGATTTAATTTCAGACGGAGACAACCGTACCAGTGCCTGTACCTTTTTACGTTTTTTCAGCATAACTGGAATTTTTCTAATGGCATCTATTTTCCCCCTAAGAAACGGACCCCACTTTCCTTTTTTTATACAGAAGAATGCAAATGAGCTTAATTCATAAATAATCCGTTGAGGGAGGTAGCGTATTAAAAACTCCGGGGGTGTATTTTTTATCCAGACCCAGACATTATTCCGTGAAAAATAATATACACCCGTATCACTCAATTCACCGACAGAAGCGCTTACTTTGTGATAAACAACAGCAGTTGGAACAAAAATACACATCCACCCTGAAAGCCATGCCCGTAGATTCAGGTCTGTATCCTCGTGGTTAAAAAAGAAATCCTCATCCAGAAAACCTATATGATCGAGCATTTCACGTTTGTAAATAACAGCTGCAGCACATGCACCCTGTACAAATCGTTTCAATACAAACTTCGATTCAGATTCGTATTCTCCCGTTTTAGTCCCTGTAAAAGCAGTGGTAAATGTATCACCTACGCTGTCCACCTTGTTCGAGCCAGAAATTATGATCTTGGAAGAGCAAAATCCAACTTTAGTATCCGAAAGGAGAGTAGCAACCATTTCCTCAAGCCAACAGTCTATAAGCACAGCATCGTTATTTAATAGAACTATATACTCACCTGTTGCTTCCTTAAATCCTGCTAAATTACCGCCAGTAAACCCGGTATTTTCGCACAAAGGGATAAGCCGGATCTGTGTATAATTTGTCTGCACAAAATATACGGAACCATCATGCGATGCGTTATCGACCAAAATGATTTCATAATTTGCATAGGTTTGGCGCAAGATAGCCTCAAGGCATTCCTGAAGCAGGGCAATACCATTCCAGTTGACTATTATGATGCTTACTAATGGGTTAATGGATTTTTTCCTCACAACATTCACAATTTTAAACTTGTTCAGTCGGATTTTTAGAGGTTAACTGATTGATAAATTTTTTTAAATCTATTTGATTCAAACCCACAAGCCATGGCATTTTCCAGATAAATATAAAAATTAAACCTGAATACAATATCAAAGCGCATAGAACCGGAATGATATAATCAAAATTGTTAGAAATCGCATCAATACCAAAAATATACTTTATTGGTAATTTAACAAGATATCCAATGCAGATAACAGATACTATACCGACAATCTGAAAAACCCAATCATATCGCCAGCCACTTATTCTGGCAATGAACCATGCCATAATGTTAACTGAGACGATATTAATTACAACAGACTTGCAGGCCATCCCTATCGCACCCAGTCCAAACCCCGGAACTGGATAAAAATTAGTTGGTGCCTGCATAAAATATGACACGGGGAAAAAGCATAATGATGTAACTATTCCAAGCTTCATATACGCTCGGGTATTTTCTGTTGCCAGCAGCATAACACTCCCAATCTGCCCCATAGCTTGATGAATTGGATATAAAAACATAATCATTAATACCGGAACAGCAGTCAAATAAGCTGGCCCCAGAAAAATAATTACAATTTCTCTAGTCCAAGGTATCAAAAAACCAGAGGTTATTGCGGAGATCATAACAAGTCCCCTGCTTATTTTTGTATATATACCGGCAACACGCAGCTTATCTCCTTGATCATAAGCCTCGGCAATTTCTTTCCACAATATATTAAGAATTGATGATGTCGCTAGCAGACTGACGGCAGCAAACTGATATGCAATCTGGTAATAGCCTTGTTGATTAGAGCCGCCGAAGCGTTGCAATAACCATTTATCGTAAAACTCAAAAATGAACATAAGACAGGAATACACTAAAAGCGGTTTACAAAAGTGACCGTATTCGCGAATAGTTTGCCTCACAGAAAAATTATCAGTCTGGTTATGATCTAATAGTATTTGAGAGGGAAAATAGTAATATGCCCACGCTATTGCAATGGCATATTCAATAATCAATAAGTAAAAAAGCGCTGATATCGACATTACACAGTAATGCCACAATATTATTATAAAAAAGACATGCGCAATCCCTATACCAATATTAATCGACTGAATCCAAAGCGTTTTTCTCATTGATTCAGCAATCTGATTTACTGTTGTCCAAACCTGTTGTTGAAGAAAACAAGCTGTAAAAGCCAGAAGTATAGACTCACTCGAATTACCCAGCCAGACTTTTTCAATCATTGTTTGAGGCAAAATAATAGTAACTAGAAGA
>CAIQWT010000051.1 GCA_903875605.1 uncultured Geobacteraceae bacterium
AGATTCCTGTTTTACAAGTGATAAGACACCAATGTCATGATGAATTGTTTCCGATGCGCCTACTAGCAAACATCCCCCTGGAGAGAGCAGTTCCGCAAGCTTGGCGAAAATCTCACGCTGAACCTGCCCAGGGAAATAAATGGAGACATTTCGATACAGGATAATGTCGGGCATCTGCATCCTGCGGGGATAGGATGTGCCTAACAGATTTACCACCTCAAACTCTACCTGCTTCTTGACGGTGTCACAGACCTTGTATTCCCCCGGGCCTACCAGATCGAAATAGCGGTCCAGTACTACTTGGCTCATTCCTCGGAATGAGCTGCGTCCGTAGACCCCACGCAGTGCCGAAGCAATCACGTTGGAATCGATGTCAACACCTGTAATAGTGAACAGTCGCTCACTATCGGCTCCAAACCGTTCGCGAAGCAACATGGCAATGGAGTATGGTTCCTCTCCGGTGGAACACCCGGCACTTAATATCCGTATCGGCCCACGGGTTCTGGCGACCATAAATTCGGGCAGTAACGAATCAATTATTAGGTTAAGATGACCCGGCTCACGAAAAAAGTATGTTTCATTGACCGTCAACAGCTCAGTAAGTCGCAGCAATTCATTCTGATCGAACAACAGCATGGCATGATAGCGTTGCAGTGTATCCACATTTAAAGCTGCCATCCGGCGGCACAGACTCGCTGAAAGTGCCTGTTCTCTCTCTTTTTCGAAGCTGTGTCCGCAGGTACGAAGCAGCAGCTCCTTAAAAGGGTAAAGATCAACCGCAGCCATTACTTGATTCCGGCCCGCTGCATGAGTTCAACAGCAATATTACCCAGCGGCATAACCTTGTAGATGTAACCGCGTTCTACAGCAACCCGATTCATCCCGTACACTACAGAGCTTTGGGCATCCTGCGCGAATGTCGCACCTCCGCCCGTCCTGATTGCCTGCATACCAAGAACGCCGTCCTCTCCCATACCGCTCAGAATCAACCCGATAGCACGTTCCCGATATGCTGCTGCCACAGAGGTAAGCAGTGTGTTGCAGGAGGGATGATACACCTGACGCGCATCCCGGTCGCCGAGGATAATCATCCCCTGCTCAGTTACCCTCATAGAATGTTCAGCAGGGTTGACGTAGACATTTCCTGCGGCGAGAATGGTACCGGTAGCCGCGACCTGGACGGTAAGTGGGGTTACAGCATTCAGCCAATCCACCATACCCTGGGTAAAACCTTCGGCAATGTGCTGTGTTATGACTATCGGGACGGGAAAATTAACCGGCAGATATGACAGAATTTTATGTATGGCCTGCGGGCCTCCGGTCGAAGCTGCAATGGCGACTATCCCACCCTTCGCAAAGCCCTTCTGAGTCACCACACCTTTCACACCCAAGGTTCCCGATGGCCTCTTCATTGACGACAGATGCGCAACAACATCAACTTTGGCAAGGAGCCGTATTTTTTTTATCAACTTCCGCACATTTTCCGGACTTATATCCGGTTTTTCAATTACGTCCAGAGCACCTTTTGAGACGGCTGCAAAAGCGGTGCGGACACCGGTCAGGGCGGTCACAACCAAAATAGGTACCGGATGCTCGGCTATGATTCTTTCAATAGCCTCCAATCCACCCATTACAGGCATTTCAATGTCCATGGTTACGATATCAGGCTTGAGTAAGGCAACCTTAGAAATAGCTTCCATCCCGTCCGAAGCCTCGCCGACCACTATGATATCTGCTTCCGACTCCAGTATATCGCGGATCATTTCTCGTACCAGTACGCTGTCATCTACCAGTAGAACTTTTATTGTGCCAATCGTTTTTGCCATGAGTTGATACGTCTCCAGGGTGACTGAGGTTTCCCTAATTACCTTCCTTAAACGTCATAACCAGTTTTTTCAATTGTTCTGATAATTCAAGCAGTTCTTCAGTCGCACTATTTGTCTGATGAATGGAATCAGTTGAATGGCGCACCCCTTGTTCAATGTCCTTGAGCGCCAGAACCACCTGACTGCTGGCAATCTGTTGTTGTTGAGTGGAAAGAGAAATTTGACGCGCTGCACTGGCAGTTTCATCCACGCCGTCCACACTTTCTATCAGCATCGATACGGTATGAGAGGCATATTCCTGACCTTCCTGAATGAGTTGGGAACTTTTTTCAGAAGACATTATCAGACGATTAACCGAATCAAGAATTTCCGTTATCTTTCCTTCTATTTCGGAAGTTGACTCGACCACACTGTCAGCCAGACGCCTAATCTCAACCGCCACGACCCCGAATCGTTTTCCGGATTCTCCAGCGCTGGCGGCCTCAAGCGCGGCGTTGAATGCAATCAGTTTGGTCTGGTTGGCAATGTTATTGATAATCTCCATAACCTTGTTTATTTCTTTCGACTTTCTTCCCAAATCTACAATTTCGGTCAAATTAGCCTGGATGTTGTGACTGATGTCATTAATTTTGAAGTTGAGGTTTTCGACTTCGGCGGCACCGACTTTAGTATCTTCGAGAGTCTTGTCTGCCCTGTCCACTACGCTATGGCTGTGTTGGGCTATCTGGCTGGCGGTGGAGGAGAACTCTTCCATGGTCGACGATATTTCAACAACTGAACTGGAAAGCTGTGTGGAAAATCCGGATTGCTGATCCATAGTTAATGCAATGGCTCCGGCACTGGAATGAATTTTATCCGTTATTCCGGAAACCTTGCCAATTAATGGATCAAGCATCCCTTTCGCCATAAACGCTGAGGGGATGGACATAACCCCAGCAACAACGGCCAAAAGGAGGGGGGGTACGTTGAAGTAAGCCGCAATGGCAACGCCTGCAGTTACTATAAAAAAGTTAGAAATGGCAAATTTGGTTGTCAGCTTCATATCAATCTCCTTGTTCAAGTTGAAATTTGTTTATTCGCTACTTCTTTCCCTTAGCAAACGCCTAAAATCCAGCAGTACAATCATTTGTTTTTGTCGCAGCAAAATACCCCAGCAACCTCTCCGCAAGACAAACTGCTCAAGCATAGACGGAAACGGAGAAATATCACTCTGACTGAATTCGGCAATATCCTCCATTGAATCAATAACAACCCGGTATTGTGAACCCATTCCGGCTTTTATTGTTGCAATAATTGGCGACTGATACCTAACTGCTTTGTCTGCGTAGCCCATTTCTTCATGAAACCAGAATAAATCCACGTCCGACTCGCCATTGTAGGCGGTCATTTCTGCCACTTGCCCGGCATCAACACCGAAACAGATACCACCAACTGAGAAAAGGAGCAGATGTAATGTTCGGGTGTCCATATCACTCATACTGTTATTAGTGTCGCCATCTTGCCAACATCAAGCAAGGAAATGGTTTTGCCACCATATTCAATTCCTCCGATCACAAGATCACGAGCGGCACCATTCAGAGTGGCAAGCGGAGGATGAATGGTGCTCAGGGGGATATCAATAACATCTTCGATTGAGTCTATCATTACACCGGAATGAAAATCACCCCGGACAGCCATGGCAATAAGATGTTTCCCGTGATTGACCTTTTCCTCTCCCAAAAAATAGCGGAGATCAATAACCGACTCGATATCACCACGAACATTTATGAGGCCGGGAAGATAATCGGGAAGACCTGGTACCCAGGATATATCGAATGACGGAAGGATTTCCCTGATATCGGTGCCATAAAAGGCGTACTGGCTTTCTCCGCAGGTAAAGAAAACAACTTTAACCCGTTCTTCTTCAACATCAACGACCTCTTTGGTTCGTTGCCGTTTTTTGAGTTCGTTAAGGATCAGCTCGCTTTTCAACTGTTCATGTGATGGTTCCATTGTCTATATCTCCGCTAAGCAAATGATATTATTAATATTTTATTCATACTTGGACATCCCGGCAGTTAAAATATGAGGTAACGTGAAACAAAAGGTGCTTCCTTTACCAAGCTCTGACTCCACCCAGATTTTGCCACCATGATACTCCACAATCTGCTTGCAGATCGGAAGCCCCAAACCGCTCCCTTTCGGTCGGTCAGTCAGCGTGTCACCAACCTGTTTAAATTTTTCAAAGACATTTTCCTGATCTTTTCCGGCAATACCAATCCCTGGGTCAACAATGGAAACTACAATAAAACCATGCCCGTTTTCTGCAGGGCAGTCATTGCCTGTGCTTCTCCTCACCATTACCGCAATAGATCCCTTATCCGTAAATTTCAGTGCATTTGAAAGAAGATTGATCACCACCTGTACAATCCTGTCCCTGTCGCAGGATATGCAGGGAAGATCAACCACAATATCTTTGACAATAGTGACCCCTTTATTTTCAAATAACGATGTAGTTGCAGCAATCGCTTGCTCCATAATTTCCTGGATCAGAGCCGGTTCCTGTTTCCACTCAACTTTTCCAGCCTCCATCTTTGATAGATCAAGAACGTCATTAATCAGAGTGGTAAGACGTTCACCTTCAGAAATAATGATCCCTATATTTTCGTTTATCTGCTGCACTGTCCGGTCAGTTTTGGCATCATCAGACGGAAGTTGCGGAAATATGACCTCCTCAAGCTTCTTCCTGATTACCTTCGTAAAACCAAGAACCGATGTCAACGGTGTCCTGAGTTCATGGGAAACGGTGGAGAGAAAATCATCCTTCATCCGCTCGATTTCCTTCTCCAGAGTTACATCTCTGACAATCACCAGATTACCGATGAACTCGTCCGGTATTTCAGAGTTTTTTTGCTTCTTTCGGATTACCGCAGCGACAGCCGAGCCGAGCCTGCCGCCATCCAGCTCCATCTGGATGGCAACAGGTTCATCAGATTGCACGCAGATCATTTCAAACAACGGTGCCAGCTTGCCGGCAAAGCCACTTTGACAATCCTTGCCGAGTAGATCTGCCTCATTCACTCCAAACATTCTTCCGATTGCTGGATTTGCAAGCGTTATACTAGACTGGGCATTAGTGACCAGTAAGCCGTTCGGCATGTTGCTGATGATGGCGGTCAGATTGGAAAGGGTGTATTCCTGTTCAGTTGTTTTGGCGGCAAGATCCGCAATCAGCTGTTTATTTTGCAGCTCAATCTGGTGCTTCGCAAGGGCTCTTTTGACAGTAATAATAATGGTTTCTTCTATGCCTTCGTCTTTGAGAACATAGTCGATGGCTCCGCTACTGAGTGCATCTACCGCAACCGAAATGCTGCTTACGCCGGTCACCATGATTATTGGCACATCCAGACCATAATTTCGAATTTCCTTGATCAGCTGGATTCCATCCATTACCGGCATATTAACATCAGAAACGATCAGGTCTATGTCTGAGTCGGCAATACACATTTTAAGTGCTTCCAGCCCGTTTTCAGCAGTTACTATTGTGTAACCGCTCCCCTCAAGGATCATAGTCAGCATGTCCCTTACAAACGGATCATCATCGACAACCAGTATTTTTATTTCTGTATTGTTCATGCTTTCATGGCCTCCTCAACAGGAAGTATAACGGTGAAAGTACTCCCCAGTCCCTGCTCGCTCTCAACATCAATTTTTCCACCATGATACCCCACTATCAATCTGCATATCGGCAACCCGAGGCCAACACCCTTCGGCTTTTCTGTCAGAGTATCGCCAATCTGACTGAATTTTTCAAAGATCAGCTCATGGCGAGAAGCGCTAATGCCCCGGCCGGTATCGGAGATGCGTATAACAACGTCAGTATTAACCTGCTTGGCGCTAAAGGTCACCCGCCCCTTTTCGGTAAACGCGGCAGCATTTGAGAATAACTGTTTCATAACTTGAGAGAGCCTGTATCTGTCTCCTTTTAATAACGGCAGGTCACCTTCAACCTCACTGATAAATTCAAGACCTTTTTCCTTAAAGACCGCCGAAAACGTCGCGGCGGCATTTTCAATAACTTCAGACAAAGAGAGCGGCTCCCATCTCCATTCTACGGTACCCGCTTCCATTGCAGTCAGATCGAGGATACTTTCAATCAATCCTGCCAATTTTTCGGATTCCTGGGCAATGGTTGAAAGATTCTCTTCCACCTGCTGAACAATTTTACCGTTTTTTGAATCTCTGCCATCAGACTCTGGAAAGAGTTTCGTCAGTTTTTTTCTGCTGATATCAGCATAACCGATGATAGAGGTGAGAGGGGTCCGCAATTCATGAGAGACTGAAGAGAGGAATGTACTCTTCGCCTGATCCAGTTCTTTCAGCTTCTGATACGCCTGTTTAAGAGCAGCAGACTCCTCCGAGCTTTTGCCGAGTACTTTGATCTCGCGCTCAAGTGCCGCCTTTTCAATAGCTCGTCTGAGCGTCACCATAATCCTGCTTATTTGTGGTGGCTTTTCAACAAAATCATAGGCACCAAGCTTGATCGCCTCCACCGCAGTTGTAATATCGCCAAAGGCGGTGACCATGATCACCGGAATATCAGGATCATGTTTCCGAAGCTCTTTGAGAGTTTCAATACCGTCCATACCCGGCATCTTGAGGTCAAGTAGCACAGCGTCAAATGGCGTGTTTTCAAAAAGTTCTATCGCTTTCAGCCCATCAGGAGCGGTAGTAACTAAAAAACCGGACTCCTGAAGTTTTTCTGTCAATACATAACGAACCATCTCATCATCATCAACGACCAGAATGTTCATAAATTTTCCACCTCCGCGACCAATTCCGCCATTACCTTTTCATACTCTTCAACAAAACGAATGAAGCGGTGTCGTGCAGAATCAATATCACCTACAATTGCACTCCGCTCTATCTCTCTTGCTTCATCACTCATACCACATGCACCAAGCATTGCCGATGATCCCATGATTGTATGCGCAGCTCGCTCAGTTGCGGTATTATCTCCCGCATCGAGAAACTCTTTGAGTAATCCAACCTGGGAAGGAATGTTTTTCAAAAACATTGACTTCATCTTGACAAACATTCTCTCATCACCCTCAAGCCACTGAAGAGCTTTCTGTCTGTCAATGTGGTCATTCTCGTTCATCAGTGATTCTCCATAGTTCACATTCCAAGAATCTTTCTCGTAACGTCAAGAACCTCATCAGGATTAAATGGCTTGGTAATGTAGATATCTGCTCCGGCAGCCTTGCCTCTCAGCTTATCTACTTTCTGGCTCATTACCGTGAGCAGCACGATGAATACATTGCTAATGGCCGGGTCATTTTTTACCGCATTGCAGACATCAAAGCCATTCATCTTCGGCATCATCACATCGAGAAATACAACGTCCGGAATTTCTCTCTTGATGATGTCAAGCGCGCTCTCCCCATTATCGGTAATGATAAGCTCCACCCCTTCATCTTCCAGCTCTTCAAGGGATTGTTTGAGGAGAATTCGAATGCACGGGTCATCGTCAACTATCAGAATCTTTGGCATTATTACTCCATTACTGGCTGACTGATCATAGCCCAAGGACACTTTTCGCTTTTTCGAGTACCTCGTCGGGGTTAAAGGGTTTTGTCATGTATATGTCAGCCCCGACATCGACGCCCTTCTGCTTGTCAAATTCCTGTCCCTTAGCCGTAAGCAGAATAATATAGACACCACTGATACCAAGTTCATTTTTAACTGTGTTACAGACATCGAACCCGTTCATCTTCGGCATCATAACATCAAGAAAAACGAGTTCGGGAGTCTCACTCTTGATTATATCGAGGGCGGTTTCACCGTTATCGGTACTAATCAGCTCAACGCCCTCGTCTTCCAGTTCTTCAAGTACCTGCTCAAGAAGAAGACGGATGAACGGCTCATCATCGACAATCAGTATTTTTGGCATGGCTATCTCCTTCTTTATAAAATCAGAGTAAAATCTTATCTCGCGAATTTGCCGTAAAAAAGGCTTCCATCACATCGGCGGCAAAAAAAGCGTCTACAATCTCCGGATCAAACTGCGACCCGGAATACTTTCGTAACTCTTCAAAAGCCACTTCTACACTTAAGCCATTCCGGTAGGGTCTATTACTCGTCATGGCATCAAATGAATCTGCCACCGCAATTATCCTGGCAGTAATATCAATTTCTTCTCCCTTGAGGCCATCGGGATACCCTCTACCATTGAACTTTTCATGGTGATGCTTCACCCCTGGAATAGCAGATTTAAGCTGTGAAATCCGGCTGATTATCTCTTCACCATAGACTGGATGCATTTTTATCTGCTCGAACTCTGCATCCGTAAGGCTGGATTCCTTGAGAAGAACATTATCTCGTACCCCGATTTTGCCTATATCGTGCAGTACGGCCCCAAGCTTGAGCCGTGCCATATCTGTCTCTGACAAGCCCAGCGTTTTGCCAAGGGCAAGACTGTATTCCATGACTCTTTTGGTATGATTACCGGTATAGGGATCTCTTTTCTCAATCGTTTCAGCCAGGGTGTAGACCGTAGTGTAAAAAGCATCCTGCAGCTGTTCATAGAGGTTTGCGTTTTCTATGGCAACAGCTGCAAGAGAAGCAAGAGTGGTAAACAGTTTTAAATCTTCTGCAGTGTACGTGACCGGTTGGTCATTCCCCAGCTTGATTACACCAACGACATTATCCTTGGCCCTAAGCGGAGCACACATAAGAGAACAGATGGTAACCGAACCTTCGACAAACCTCGGATCTGATTGGACGTCGTTTACGATCTCCGCACGACCTGAAACCAGAACATTGCCCGCAATACCCACCCCTCTACTGACGCAGGTCGTAGTTTCATGGTCATGTCCATATTCCCCAATCAGCTCCAATTCATCAGTTTCCTTATTAAGCAACAACACTGAAACGCTGCTCAGTTTGATCACCTTTCTGGCCTCTTCGATAACAAGGCGAGCCACCTCTTTCGTGTCCAGGCAGGATGATACTTTCTCAACCACATCGTACAAAAGTGTTATTTCCTTGTATTTATTCAATGTCTCGTTGACAAGCGCCCGTTTTTCCGCCTCAGACTCCGCAATACCGGTGAGTAATGAAGCAATAACGGCAACCTTTTCTGTACCGACCACCCACCCTATTACCTCACCAGCCGATGTTACCGGATAGCGAGTAAGTTGCTCGGCTTGATCAGTAGCCATGAGAAGCTTGCCGTCATCGTCTTCGATAATGATGGAGACTTCCAGATCGCTGACCAGGCGACGAAGTATCGGAGCTAACACTCGTTTTTTTATTAACTTGCTGAGGATGTCCGGCATCATATCTTCTCCCTCCGACATACTTTGTAGAGATGCAACTCTTGGCAATAAGCAAATATAACGGTAACTCAGTATAATTACTTTGATAAATTGTTTTATACCGGTGACCAGAGGGACAAGCGGGACCGGATTATGTGACATGGCATTAATTATTATAAGTACATAAAAACATAATTTTATCATTAAGTATACGCAAATAAATAACCGTTTAAATGCAATTAATAAAGGTCACGTTGTGCTCTGTAGATAGTCGCTTTAAAGTGTCTCTTCGGGATTGAAAATTATAGGATTGGATTGACAAGATAGAGGGGACTGTTGGATTATTTGGCATTCACAAAAGGCCTTTTTTTTGAATAGAGCGGGCGGAGAGTTTTGCAGAACTCCCCGCCCATTTACTTCCGGGGTTTTACCCCTTCGACACTGTACGCTGGTGATAGACTTTGTTTCCGTTCTGCTCAAGGTTTTTTTTGAGTTGGGCAAAAAATATCCTTGGGAACGACCAAGAGTTTGTCACCGCTGCGGTCATTATCGTCTTTGGGGTCACGGCTACTTTTGAGATCTGCAGCAGAAAGTACACGACGTTGCGCTATGTCCTCGGCAAACTGCATCCTTCCGAACACAAAGTCATATTGGTTACCGACACCTCCGGCTCTATTATGAAGATTTATCGACAGATTCTGAGATAGTTGGGAACCGAAATCGCCAGTTCATCAAAGACCGTGATGACCAAAGCAATCAAACAGGAAATACTGGAATTGACCCTCGGCAAAAACGGCCACCTATTACGGGAAATCATTCTCGTAAGTGTAAAACAGGTATCCAGAGAGTATCAAGCCTACGAAGACATCGAATACCGCAAGCGTCCGGATATACCGCCTCAGGACAGAAACAACTCCTTCTGAAAAAAATGGGGCCGAAAAGATCGGCCCCAAAGTTCATCAGTCCCAGAGTATGTGAACATCTTGGCATCATGCCAAAATAATCAATGAATCTGAGTCCATACATTTTTACAATCAACACGCTCTAAGTAACCTGATAGCGCACGACTATTTTTCAATCGGGACCGTAAAACTGAACATACTGCCCTCGTTTTGATTAGATTCTACCCAGAGAGTACCCCCATGATGCTGAATGATCTGCCTGCATATGGAAAGTCCTAGCCCGGTTCCTTCCGGCTTGCTGGTAAGCGTATCCCCGATTTGTCTGAATCTGTCGAAAATAATTTTTTGCGAGTCATACGCAATTCCGCAACCGGTATCCTGGACACTGAATTGCACAAATCCACCCTGACGAACAACACACAAGTCAATGCGACCTCGCACGGAAAATTTGACCGCATTTTCAACAAGATTTTTCAGAACATGAAAAAGACGGATTTCATCACCCATAATCCCGGGAAGACCAGGGGTGACCT
>CAIQWT010000052.1 GCA_903875605.1 uncultured Geobacteraceae bacterium
AAGCTGCAAAAAGGTGAAATGGTCGTGCGCGTCGGCGAACGGATAACCGCCGAACAGGCCCAGAAACTGGACGCCATATTTGGCGACCAGCATAGCGGCAACTGGCTATATAAGGCTCTGGGGACGTGCACGCTTATTATGGTGCTGTTTTATTTCCCATACCGGTTCGCCTGCAAAAACATTCGAAAATTCAATCCGACCAATAAAGATGTCCTGATCATTTCACTGCTGATTACCATCAGTTTCATCTGCTTCAAGACCGCTCTTCTTATTACCCACAACATCGGAGCGGTGTTCCCTTCGGTCGATTCGTCAAATTATTTTTATCTGTTTCCGTTTGCTGCCGGAGCGATGATCGTCCGGATTTTTATCAATTCCGAAGTTGCGCTGGTCTATTGTGCCATTCTGGCGCCGTTGCTCGGGATCATGTTTGAAAACAACATGCTGGTAATTATTTATTCACTGCTCGGGGGGATTGTCGGCGCTCATGCCGTCCGTCACTGCGCCAGTCGCAGCACGATCTACACTGCCGGTATCAAGGTTTCAATCGTCAATCTGGCCCTGGCGTTATCGTTCCAGACATTGAATAATGCTATTTTTACCATGCAGACGTTATATGTTGCTTTTTTTGCCCTGCTCAGCGGATTTATCTGCGCCGGTTTTGTCTCAAGCTTCATTCCGCTCGTTGAAACACTCTTTCAGTACACAACCGATATAAAGCTGCTGGAACTCGCAAATCTTAACTCTCCGGTGCTTCGGGAGCTTATGGTGAAGGCTCCCGGCACGTATCACCACAGTATTGTTGTCGGAAATCTGGTGGAAGCAGCGGCCGAATCGATTGGTGCAAATCCACTGCTTGCCCGTGTATCCGCTTATTACCATGATATCGGCAAGGCCGCAAAGCCGCTCTACTTTATTGAGAATCAATCAGGTGAGGAAAACCGGCATGATAAGCTCCTGCCCAGCATGAGTGCGCTCATCCTGATTTCGCATATCAAGGAAGGAGTCGAGCTGGCCCGTGAACATAGGTTGGGGCAGCCGATCATTGATATCATACGTCAGCATCACGGTACCGCGTTGATAAAATTCTTTTATGAGCGGGCCAAAAGCCAGGCCAAAGCGACTGATCAGGTCATTGAGGAAAAGGATTTCCGTTATCCCGGTCCCAAGCCGCAGACACGCGAGGCCGGTATCGTCATGCTTGCAGACTGTGTTGAAGCGGCTTCCCGGACACTGGTGAATCCTTCCTCTGATCGTATTCAGGGGCTGGTTCAAAAACTGATTAATAATGTTTTCATTGATGGCCAGTTGGATGAGTGCGAACTGACTCTTAAAAACCTGCACGAAATAGCCCGGAGTTTTACTACCATTCTGAACGGTATTTTTCATCACCGTATTGACTATCCGGAGCCTGCCCACAAAGGTGGAGACCGTGCAAGAAAGAGTGTCGTTCGGGAAAACGGCAAAATCGAACAGGGAGCAGTGTCCCATGATACTATTATTGAACAACCGTCAGCGACGTCATCAATTCAAGAGTCATCAGCTCAAAAAAGTGGCGGCGAGAATCTTAAGCGCCTTGGG
>CAIQWT010000053.1 GCA_903875605.1 uncultured Geobacteraceae bacterium
AAAAGATTACGTTACTCAGCCTGCTGGAGTTGCCGAAGCGGGTGAGGAATACATAGCACCGAAAGATATTCCGAAACTGGTAAAAAAACTGAGGAAAGAGATGTTGGCAGCGGCCAAAGAGTTGAACTTTGAAAAAGCTGCCGGGTTGCGTGACCGGGTCAAAAAATTGGAGGTAATGGAGTTGGCACTGAGGTAATGGTGATGAGTGGGATGCAAAAAAAGAGGGCAACGCTGTTGCGTCACCCCCATTTCCGTATCGTCTATAGTATCACTTCTTATTTTTTGTGACAATCCTTGCAGCCAACTGGTCCTTTTTTCATTTCAGTGTGGCAACCTTTACAGGTTTTGTGAGCCCAGTCTTTGCCGAGCTCAGCAATTTTACCAGGACCTTTTTCGTGGCATTTTTTGCAATCTTTCAACATTTCCTGATGCTTCTTATGCGGGAAAGATATTTTACCCATGGAAGCAGGCAATTCAATTACGTCTGCTGCGAAGGCTACTCCAGCAAAAGCTGTTACGGCAAGCATAGCTACTACGGCACTGATTTTTTTCATCTGATTTTCTCCCTGTTTGTTTTTTTTACTGCGTTATGACGCAGATGTAATTTACAATGATGTTCTACTTATATCAAAATCTAATGGTTGATTTAGCATATTGGGTGCCAATCTGCAAGTACAAATGTAACTACCTGAAAAAATTGAGTTTGTTTTTTGCGTAAATGAAAGTGTCCGTATGCAATGCCGCAATTGAGGCATTTGTGACGCCTTTTGAAGTAACAATTGGCTTGAAAGAGCTTGCCATACAGCTCATCTCTTAGTAAGTTGGACTTACTCGGTTGTTAAGGGTTTTTACCAAGAATTAATTGTTTTCCTACTCATAGTCAAATCGCAGGCATTCCACACAGGAGGGGTACACCCACATGCAGCTTGTAAACAACAAAAAAGGTTTTACGTTAATCGAGATCATGGTTGTAATCGTTATACTGGCTCTGTTGGCAGCGCTTGTCGGACCGAAACTGATGGGGCGTACTGATGACGCCAAAATTACCGACGCCAAAGTACAGATAAAAAATATCGAAACTGCCCTCAAACTTTACAAACTTGATAACGGCAACTACCCGGCTACGGAACAGGGGTTAAGTGCGCTGATTACAAAACCTACAGTAGGGATTATGCCAAAGGGCTACAAGGATGGCGGTTATCTGGAAAGCAAAAAAGTTCCAAAAGACCCGTGGGGGAACGACTATCTGTACGTATCACCTGGTGAGCATGGTGACTACGACTTGTTTTCTTATGGTTTTGATGGTGTAAAGGGTGGCGAAGGTAAGAACACTGATATAACCAGCTGGGATACCAAATAAGAAGTTTTTTTACAAAATGGTTGATATTTTTTAGATCTGCGCTATAGTCTGATCCTCTAAACTATTATTTTTATTATGAATAAAGGTTTTTAGTGCCTGTAAAGAGCACGTTGTTATTCTATTTAAAGAGGAGGCAGTACTATGTCGCAAAAGTTTGTGTATTTCTATGGGAACGGTCAGGCAGAAGGCCGGGCTGACATGAAAAACTTATTGGGGGGTAAAGGTGCTAACCTGGCTGAAATGACCAGCATTGGCCTTCCGGTGCCACCCGGCTTCACCTTGACTACTGAAGTGTGTACAGAATTTTACAAAAACGATAGAAATTATCCCTCCACGCTGGCCTCTGAAGTTGCCACACACCTTTCACAAGTAGAAGCTCTAATGGAGCGAACATTCGGTGACCCTGCCAATCCGCTTCTGGTTTCAGTCCGTTCCGGTGCCCGAGCCTCAATGCCGGGCATGATGGATACTGTTCTCAATCTTGGTCTCAACGATATTACTGTACAGGGAATCATTACCCAGAGTGGTGACGAACGATTCGCCTATGATGCGTATCGTCGCTTTGTCCAGATGTATTCTGACGTTGTTATGGGGATGGATAAACACTTGCTTGAGCACCTGCTGGAGCAGAAAAAGGAAGAGCGTGGAGTTCACCTTGACACAGATCTTAGTGCAGGCGACTGGAAGGATCTGGTTAGTGCCTTTAAAGCGAAGATCAAGGAAGAGTTGGGGGTCGAATTTCCTGAAGATCCTATGGATCAGCTCTGGGGAGCTATCGGTGCCGTATTTGGTTCTTGGATGAACCAACGTGCCGTTACATACCGTCGCTTAAACAACATCCCTGCAGAGTGGGGGACCGCTGTTAACGTACAGTCTATGGTCTACGGGAATATGGGTGATGACTGTGCCACCGGGGTGGCCTTTACCCGCGACCCCTCCACCGGGGAAAATTATTTTTACGGAGAATATCTGATTAACGCCCAGGGTGAGGATGTTGTGGCCGGTATCCGCACCCCTCAGCCGATCAATCGCGCTAAAGCTACTACTCTTCCGCCAATGGAAGAGGTGCTTCCGGAGTGTTACCAGCAACTCGATTCCATCCGTTCGATTCTTGAGAAACACTACAAAGATATGCAGGACATCGAGTTTACTATCGAAAAAGGTAAGCTCTTCATGCTGCAGACCCGTAATGGGAAGCGAACCGCACCAGCCGCCATCAAGATCGCGGTTGATATGGTTGCCGAAGGTCTGATCGACGAAAGGACTGCGGTAAAACGTGTGGCACCGGAGCAGCTTGATCAGTTGCTGCACCCGTCGCTTGACCCGAAAGCGGTCAAGAACATAATAGCCAAAGGCTTGCCGGCTTCTCCGGGAGCCGTGTCCGGTACGGTTGTCTTCACTGCCAACGAAGCAGAATCGGAAGCTAAAACCGGTCGTAAAGTGATTCTGGTCCGCGTCGAAACCTCGCCGGAAGATATTCACGGCATGCATGCTGCTCAGGGAATCCTTACAGCGCGAGGTGGTATGACGTCTCATGCGGCAGTTGTTGCACGCGGAATGGGCAAGTGTTGTGTCGCCGGATGTGGTGATATCAAAGTGGACTATGCCAACCAATGCTTTACCGCCAAAAACGGTGTAGTGGTAAAAAAAGGTGATGTGATTACTCTGGATGGTTCGCAGGGCGAGGTCATGCTGGGCGCTGTGCCGACGGTGACGGCACAGTTAACCGGCGATTTTAACACCTTGATGGGATGGGTTGACGGAATTCGCCGCTTGAAGGTGCGGGCAAATGCCGATACGCCGCATGACGCCAAGGTCGCTCGCCAGTTCGGTGCTGAGGGGATTGGTCTCTGTCGTACAGAGCATATGTTTTTTGATGCTGAGCGAATTGCCGCTGTGCGTGAGATGATTCTGTCCGATGATGTTGAAGGGCGTGAGCATGCTCTGGCTAAAATTCTTCCGATGCAAAAAAGTGATTTCATCGGGTTGTTCCGCGAAATGAAGGGACTTCCCGTGACCATCCGCCTGCTTGATCCGCCGCTGCACGAGTTTCTTCCGCAGGAAGAGAAAGACATTGTGGAACTGTGCAAAACAATGAAGGTTCCGGTAAATGCTCTCAAACATAAGATTGAGTCATTACACGAATTCAATCCGATGTTGGGTCATCGTGGTTGTCGCTTGGGCATAACGTATCCGGAAATCTACAACATGCAGGTTACAGCTATAATGGAAGCAGCTTGTGAACTGGTCAAAAACGAGGGGTTCAGTATTGTGCCGGAAATTATGATCCCGTTGATCGCTACGGTAAAAGAGCTGGCGGTTCTCAAACAGAATGCAGTAGCTATCTGTGACGCTACGATCGCCAGTTACGGTGTCAAGGTCGAATACTTGATCGGTACGATGATTGAGCTGCCGCGTGCCGCTCTGACAGCCGATGAAATTGCGGTCGAGGCTGAATTTTTCTCATTCGGTACCAACGATCTGACTCAGACAACTTTTGGCCTGTCGCGTGACGATGCCGGTAAGTTCCTCCCATTTTATGTAGATAACGGCATATTGCCGGAAGACCCGTTTGTGTCGCTTGATCAGAAGGGTGTTGGCAAGCTGGTCAGTATGGCTTGTGAACTGGGACGAAGCACCCGACCGAATATTAAGCTAGGCATCTGCGGTGAACATGGCGGTGATCCGTCCTCGGTTATCTTCTGCCACAACGCCGGCCTGGATTATGTCTCCTGTTCACCATTCCGGGTGCCGATTGCCCGATTGGCTGCGGCCCACGCGGTATTGGGGTAGTATCCGGTCATTATCTTGTGAAAGTGTTTCCAAAGCGCAATCAGCTCTGAAACAGATAATTCAATTGTAGATATATTTAAAAAGTCCGTTTATCGACTGCTTCGCAGGGATAAACGGACTTTTTTATTTACGGCGAATTACATGCGCCGATATGGCAGCGCATTATAGGTTGTTAAAAGAATGGCGAAAGCATTTTTGCCCTCACTTAATAATCATCAGCGAGAGATAATCCGGAGAATGTGCTGCAATTTCCTCAAAATCAGTTAGAAGTTTCTGCCGGGGAGAGCCGACCCGCTCAACAAAGACAGTGCGCTGTTCTCGTCCCTGTGCTCGTAGAAGCTCCACAATGGCAGAAAAAAGCGGCTTTACCTTCAAAAGAACAACAGTTTCACATGTCTCCAAAGCATCCTTGATAACCTCTATCCCGGCAGTTGCCGGTATCACAATCATCCGTTCGTCGCCCTCCACTAAAGGCAGGCTCGCCTCAGAAGCGGCGGCGTTAATACTCGATATGCCGGGGATAATTTCAATCGGCAGCTGCGGCCACTGTTCGCGCAGAATGCGTAGCAGGTAGATAAAGGTTGAATAGAAAAGCGGGTCTCCGATAGTGATAAAAGCAACCGAACGTCCCGCCTCCGCGTGGGCCGCGATCAATGCTGCGGCTTCCTGCCAGGCGGGAAGCAGGCGTGACCGATCGGCGGTCATCGGGAATTGATGTACAATTACTTCCTGACGGATTTCGTCAATAAATTCCCGGATCGTGCTCAGTGCAACACTGGCCTCGGAAGGATTCGAAACCGGGGCTAAAATTACATCGGCATTTCGCAGAATCCGTTCGGCCTTACGGGTCAAAAGCTCTGGATCACCAGGGCCGACTCCAACAGCATAAACAGTAGCCACTATTCCCCACCCTTCCGGGCAGAAATCACGTACACCGGGTTCTGCGCTTCAAACATTTTATACTCGGTCAGATTCCTGGTTTTGGCTACGTTAATACAGCTTGCTTCTACGGTAAATCCATGATATTCGAGGAATTCTACTGCACGGGTAAGGGTATCAAGGGTCACCGCATTTATAACTACAACTCCGTCAGGCCTGAGGCGCTGCGAAATAATATCGATTATCTCATCCAGCTTGCCACCGGCTCCGCCGATGAAAACACGGTCCGGATCCGGTAAATCATCTAGGCCGTCAGGCGCAACAGCTTCTATCAATTTTACGTTACGAGTGCAGAATTTTTTCAAATTTTCGTTGATGAATCCGATACACTGTTGGTTCTTTTCAACAGCAAAAATCCGTCCACCCGGCATCAGGTTCGATGCCTCAATAGAAACAGAACAGCTACCGGCGCCAATGTCCCAGAGAACCAGGTCGTCCTGTAGTTGAAGCTTTGCAAGAGTAACCGCACGCACTTCAAGTTTAGTAATCAGCTTCTTGGATGTGTGAAACTCGTCGTCATCGATACCGATCAGTGGGTAGTGGACGAGGTTCGGTTCGTAAGTGCGTATGAGAATGAGAATATTCAGCTCAGATGCGTTGATTCCCAGCAGTCCGCGTACGGAAGTTTTAGTAAACTTTTCAGTCGGCATCCCCAGGTCTTCACAGAGCCATGCTTCATACCCTTCTGCACCTCGCTCAATTAGTTCTGCAGCAATCGCGGCCGGAGTGTTTATCTTGTCGGTCAATACGCAGGCTTTTTCAGCAGCGATTATCTTGTCTACAGCTTGATGCATGCCTCGCCCGTGTACCGAAACAAAGATGCCGTCATCCCATGGTTCCTTGATTCTGGCAAATGCATACTGCATGCTGGTCACATTAGGGAAAATTTCAAGGCGCTCTTTGGGTAAATTGCGCAGCAGAAAACGAGAGATACCAAAAAAAGTCGGATCTCCTGAAGCAAGCAGGACTACACGCTGATTGGTCTTTTTTAGAAAATCAATCAGTTCCGGAAGACTGCCCAGTTCCATTTTATCACCGGCGAAATCTGGAAAAATATCCAGGTGACGCTGATGGCCGACCATAATGTCGGCAGTGGCAATAATATCCAGTGCCTTGGCCGGAAAACCATCCCAGCCGGTAAAGCCGGCACCTATCAGATAGATTGTTTGTTGTTCCATGGTGTGCCCCATCCCTAAGACTAAATATTTTTGCGGACTATATCACCCGTCTGTCCAAAAATCACCTAGTTATTCAAATGCAAAAAAAAACGGGCCGGAAAAAATCCCGGCCCGCATATAGTACATTTACAAGATATTACGACTTGTTAGAGCGCTTGCGACGTGTCGGATCAAGCTCTTTCTTGCGCAGTCGAATCGAGAGCGGAGTAACTTCAACCAGCTCGTCGTCCTCGATGAACTCCAGCGCCTGCTCAAGCGTCATTATTCGCGGAGGAGTTAGTTTGATGGCGTCATCGGTGCCTGAGGCACGCACGTTGGTCAATTTTTTGCCCTTGCAAGGGTTGATGTCAAGATCGTTATCCTTGTTGTTCTGGCCGATGATCATGCCGCCGTAGACTTCAACTCCAGCGCCAATAAACAGTGTGCCACGCGGCTGCAATGCGTCCAGTGAGTAAGCGGTGGTTTCGCCGTGATCCATGGCCATCAGTGCGCCGTTTTTGCGTCCCGGGATGTCACCCTTGTAGGGAGCATATTCGTGAAAGGTGTGGGTCATAACAGCAGTACCGCGAGTATCTGTAAGCACCTCGCCGCGCAGACCAATCAGGCCGCGGGCAGGAATTATGAATTCGAGGCGTACCATCTCGCCCATCGGTGCCATTGCGACCATCTCGCCCTTACGTGGCCCCATTTTTTCGATAATTGCACCCTGGAACTCCGAAGCAACATCGACCACAAGGTATTCCATCGGCTCCATTTTGACTCCGTCCTTCAAGCGGACGATTACTTCCGGCTTGGATACTGCAAGCTCAAAGCCCTCGCGGCGCATGGTCTCAATCAGAATCGAGAGGTGCAGTTCACCGCGACCGGAAACCATGAAGGTGTCAGCGCTATCGGTGTCGTCTACACGCAGAGAAACATTTGTGCGAAGCTCTTTGGTAAGGCGTTCGCGAATATTACGTGAGGTAACCCATTTGCCTTCGCGACCGGCAAAAGGTGATGTGTTAACAATAAAGTTCATCGAGAGGGTCGGTTCGTCTATCGAAACGTAAGGAACTGCTATCGGATTCTCGGCGGAAGCAAGGGTTTCGCCGATACTGACTTCCTCAAAACCGGCAACGGTGACAATATCACCTGTTCCGGCCTCTTCGATATCGACCTGTTTCAGGCCTTCATAGCCGAGCAGCTTGGTGATGCGCCCCTTCGTAATGGAGCCATCCTGCTTGATCATTGCAACAGTTTCACCTGCTCTTACTTTACCGTTAAAAATACGGCCGGTGGCCATACGGCCGATGTAGTCATTGTAATCGATGTTGGCAATCAACATCTGAAACGGAGCATTGACATCACCTTTTGGCGGACGAACGTTGGACTCTACCACTGCGAAAAGCGGCTCCATGCTGTTTGATTCAATGTTAATATCCAGTTTGGCGTATCCCAGCTTTGCGCTGGTATAAACAACCGGAAAATCAAGCTGATCGTCGGATGCGTTCAGTTCGCAGAATAGATCGAATACCATGTTGAGCACTTCGTCAGGGCGACTGCCGGGACGATCGATCTTGTTGATGACAACGATCGGCTTTAGGTTCAGGTCGAGAGACTTTTTTAGTACGAAGCGAGTCTGCGGCATTGGGCCGTCAAGTGCGTCTACTAGCAAAAGTACGGAGTCAACCATCTTAAGTACGCGCTCTACCTCACCGCCAAAGTCGGCATGGCCGGGGGTGTCAACGATATTAATTTTGTAGGGGCCGTGGTGGATTGAGAGGCTTTTGGCCAGAATGGTAATGCCGCGTTCTTTTTCAAGGTCGTTTGAATCCATAACGCGTTCAGTGATGGCTTCATTGGCGCGGTAAACACCGGCATGTTTCAGCATGGCATCAACCAGTGTGGTTTTACCGTGGTCAACGTGGGCAATAATGGCAATATTTCTGATTCGTTCCTGCATGGGTAAAACTCCTCAATGCTGCAAAATAAAACGACGGGCATTACTGCCCGTCGAAGACTGTGTACTATGTCAGATATATGTTGATCTGACAAGCATTTATACGATAGTCAAGAAAAAATTATCAATCTAGCGATTTAATGCTCGTGATATCCCATTACAACCAGAAGACAACTGCCATCGGCGATGACGTTTATTCCCTTTTCGCGGCAGAGTGCCACCGCATCCGGATGCTCGGCTCCCGGCTGCATCCAGATATTCTTTATCCCCTTTTGGATTGCCTGTGGAACTAGCTTTGCGGTGACAGTTGGCGGAGTTATCATTGATATGCTTAAGGCTCCAGGTGGCAGGTCACCGATTGAGGCCGCGCAGAGTATCCCTTCTATTTCTGATTCATTGGGATTAACAGGAATGGCAATTTTTTCGTGCTGCAGGTAGCAGCGCAGTACTTTATTGCCATATTTTTGGCGATTGATGGATGCACCGACCACGCCGTATGCGGGTGAAGCGAGGAACTGCAGGATCTGCTCTTGAATGGTCATACGAGGCTCCTTTTCTAAGTTAAGGTTATAAAGTGTAAAGATTAAGTAATGGAGACAGTTGTCGCCAAGAGATGCCGCTTCCATGGTAGCTGGTACTCATCAAAAAACCGGTTAGAGGACTTTCTTCCGCTCCAGTATATGCACTCCTGTTGTTAATGCAATCGGATTTAAAGCGGTACATTAGCGGGAGAATGTCGAGAAGCTTGCCCTCTTCTTGGATTCAACTACCAATTTAACTAATGGATTGCATACTGAAAGCAGATTTGGAAGTAGAAGTTTGAACTCTCTGCTTTAGAACAGCATTAGATATTCACTAATTCATATGGCATAAACGGCGATGATGTCATTTAGGCAACCAGACAATATTCCGATTTATCGGCATGTTGATTTGTCTATTATATTTTATATATTTTATAAAACCAATTGACATCCGCTCAATATTTCGATTATATAAACGCCATTTCATAAATATAAATTGAATAAAATCATAGAATATACATAGAATCTAATTCTTGTTGCAGCGATTTATAAAAACATTGATTAAATGAAAACACCCATTTAGATCTAGCTTGCCTTGGGAGACTCATTAGTGAATATCGCGATTAATTATACTCATAGTTGTGTTCTCTGCTTGGCGTGTCTTGCAATTTTCAGCTCTTCTGTAATGGCTCAGTGCGAAGGCGATTGTAAGGATGGTAAAGGTGTTTTACGCTCTTCCGAAGGTCAAATATTATATGAAGGTCAATTTAAATATGAGAAGTTTGAAGGCCAGGGAGTCCAGTACAGGCTAGACGGTAAAACAGCCTATGAGGGTACATGGAAGAAAGATAAAAAAGAAGGTCAAGGCACTTTATATGCGCCTGACGGGAGTAAATACAAGGGTCAGTTCGTGGCTGATATGAAAAACGGACAAGGCCATTTTTACGGGCAGGATGGTGTAGAGCAATATGAGGGTTTGTGGAAAGACGATACATGCGTTTACAGAGGCCAGATCAAAGACGGTAAAAAAAATGGGAACGGGGTACTCTTCGGGGCAAATGATGCAATAGAATATGAAGGTGTGTGGAAAAATGACCGGAAAGAGGGTAAAGGCACTTCATACGAACCGGATGGAAATAGATATGAGGGACAATTCGAAAATGACAAAAAAAACGGCCAGGGGATTTTATACGTTCCTTTTGAGGGAGCACAAAGTATTTGGTCAGTTATGTTTAAGCCAGGCGACGATAAAAACAAAAATGCCATAAAGCAATACGTCAAACTATACGAAGGACAATGGAAAGAGGGCAGACTTGATGGCGCGGTAATCGAGTATTATCCCGACGGGAAAAAGAGTTATGAAGGATATATGATAAATGGCATTCGCGACGGCCAGGGGATCGGTTACAGGAAGGACGGCATCAAGACGTATCAGGGTATGTGGAAGAGTAATAACTATAACGGAAGGGGAACTTCCTTTAGCCAGGACGGAAGGAAGATCTACGATGGATTTTGGAAAGATGGGAAATATGAAGGCCAAGGGATTTCATTCTACCCGGATGGCAACAAGCTTTATGAAGGTGCATGGAAAGACAGTAAGCTAAACGGCAAGAGTGTTTCTTATGCACCGGATGGTGGCATGCTTTACGATGGTGAATGGAAGAACGACAAAAAAGACGGCATGGGAGCGTTTACGTGGTCGGATGGCAGTAAGTATGAGGGGCAATTCAAGGATGATATGATACATGGCCAGGGCAGCTTTTATGTGACTCTTGGAAAAGAAGGAAGCAGCTCTCTTTCCCAATTATTCGATTTTCTTATTAAGCTTGATGAAAGGGAAGAGATCAATATTCCATCGGACATAAAAGTTGTAAAAGAGAAAAAAAATACAAAGAGTTCCAAAGGAGCAAAAGCCTCCAAGGGAATAAAAAACATAGAGAGCAGTGAAGCCATAAAAGAAGCAGTAACCCTGATTAAACTTTTTACCGGCGAGTGGAAGGATGGAGAAATACATGGTCATGGCACCTATTATTATCCGGATGGTAATAAACGCTATGACGGTGAGTGGAAGGATGGGGAAATTAGTGGCAAAGGGATTTATTTTTATCCTAAGGGTACAAAACTTTATGAGGGTGAATTAAAAAACGGTAAGCCCGACGGGAATGGTATTAAATATCGCAGGGATGGCAGCAAAATTTTTGATAGTACATGGAAAAACGGCAAAATAGAGGGCAAAGGTGTGGAGTTCCGGAAGGATGGTACCAAGCTCTACGAAGGACAGTGGAAAAATAGTGAGTACAACGGAAAAGGGATCTCCTTCGGAGCCGGTGGAGTCAAGCGTTACGAGGGGCAGTGGAAAGACCGCAAGTTTGAGGGCAAGGGAACGTACTTCTCCCCGGACGGGAAAGTTAACTATGAAGGTCAATGGCATGACGGCAACTTATCCAAGTAAAGCCGCCCGAATCACACTTTGTGCAGGGAGTTTTTCATGAGTTCTCAACCCAACCTGAAAAAGAATAGCACGCCCGCACGTATCTTGCGTGAATACTTTCATTTCAGTTTTTCACTGTATTACGTGAGAGTTTTCTGCCTTTTACTGCTTTCACAGTTGTTTTATGGATGCGACGGCAGTTACAGCTCAAATCCCACAACAAATGCGTCAATACCGGGAGTGTCCGGGGCAGTCGTGAGCGATCTGTCAACACCGACAACATCGACAGATGCCAGGCTTGCCTATGCATTTACCGATGATATCGTTATGTATAGTCCATCCTGTCCTGGACAGAGTTGTACTGAGTATATACCAGTAGGTAACCCCGTAAACTCCTATGCGATCGATCCGGTTACCGGTGGTTTTACCCTGATCGGAGAGGTTGGCGATCTTTCCCCTCCGAATACGTTATCAATAGCTTTGGCTCCGTCAAGCAATTTCCTCTACCTGCTTTCCGGCGAGAATCTTGTGCACACGTTTTCAATCGGCTATTTGAACGTTACCGGCACCGAATTTGCCAACCAGAAACTCGACCCGCTGAAACTCTACTATAAACTGGTAAAGGGTGGGTATATTTCGGAAGCCGTCTTATCACCAGGACAGGCAACCGATAATTTGATTACCCTGCTTGAAGAAACAACCCTCTTTGACCAAATAGCTGCAAAAAACCCAAACATAACGCTGACGAATGATTTAGCAGCTCTGAAAACTAAAACTGTTGCAATCAGGGGAAAGAGCTTCAGTATACTTTCCTTCAGCGACAGAAAGGCGATCGTAAACCTGAACCGGCTAATGCTTGAACTGGTCTATCCGGATGATATTCCTAAAAACAAAGGCTTCTCCTCACTTCATGCCGTTGGCTCACCGGTATCGACACCAACTGTACCCTGGGGTGCTTCAATTGTGATTGATCCACTTGGTAAATTCGCCTATGTCCTTGGTTCCAGCAGTGTGTGGGTGTATTCCATAAATCAGGCCACCGGTGCGCTAACCTCCAGAGCTGTTCAGTCGGTTGGATTAAGTCAACTTATAATCACCCCATCCGGTTCTTTTGCCTATGGTTCAAATAATGGCACAATGCACACCTACAAAGTTGAGCGCAGCACCGGAGTGCTTAATGAAATCGGAAGTTCCTATTCATTTAAAAGTTGGGTAGGAGGCGTTCAATTCCATAATATGGCTTTGGACCCAACAGGTAAATTTCTTTATTACATCGGAAGCTCCGGTTTCCATACCAATTTAGCTGAATTTGGTCAGTGCGGATCCACCAGATATCAGCTCGGCAGCTTGATCTACACCTTCATAATAGATGCAAACACTGGCCTGCTGACTCAAAGCGGGGCCGTAGTCGATACTACACCCAATATTATGGTGTGGGGTGCGGTGGATCCAAATGGCCGTTTTGTACAATTGCTAAACACTCAACGGTATTCCGGAAACCCCATCCCGCCATATACGGATGGCATTTGTCCTGGTCCTACAACAAACGATCTTAAGCCGGGGCACATAAATTCGTATCTAGTTGATCCGTCATCAGGACAATTGTTTTCCACCGGAAATATTGCGGCAGGCGGAAGGGAGTATCAGCCTGGGTATGTCAACGCAGCTTTAGATTCAGTAATGTTACTAGGTAATATAACAGGCAGTTACCTCTATCTTCTTAATGCCGGTGATATGTACATGTACAACATTGATCAGGCTGATGGTTCTCTCACTGTTACCGGATCTCCTTTGACCGGAGCAACTATAACGGCAATGCCAGTAAAGAAAGATCCTCCTAATACCTGGCCATCAAAGTGCTATTCAAATTCACAATTTAATTCGGCTCTATGTAGAGTCACTGATTCTCGTTTTAACTCAATAATCTGGGCGGGGCATTAAATATGAAAAAATTATTTTCATCCCATTTTCATCCTCGTATTCCGTCGTTTTATAGCTTCTCAATTAAAATATCGGCGCTCGCAGTTCTGCTGCTTTCGCTAGTAGCCTGTAACAACTCGCAGTCGGGCAAGATTAATCCCATCGATACCAATGGAAAGGAACTTGGCGTGCTTGCCAGTGTCGCAATTGGCCCTACAACCACATCTTCTGCCACTGACGGCTTGTACAGTCCGATGGCGGTGTCGCTCTCCTGTGATGGAGGTGCTGATGGCTACTGCCTGGCAACATATTACACAATAGATGGTACAACCCCAAACAGGGCTTCTACAGTTTACTCCGGGCCAATTTCTATCTGGTCCAAAACAACTTTGAAATATTTTTCAATTGACAAAGCCGGTAATGCCGAACCGGTTAAAACTCAAAACTTCCTGGTTGGGTCTATCGCTATTCGCGATATTAAAACGTTTGCAGCCGGCTGGAACCACACGCTAGGGATTAAAAAGGACGGCACACTGTGGGCGTGGGGGGGAGGAGACTCCGGACAGCTCGGTAATGGGACTCTTGTCGACCAAAAAATACCCGTTCTAATCGATAGCGGCAGCCCGCCATGGTCAGCCGTTTCTGCAGGCAAATCTTTTTCGCTGGGGCTCAGAAGTGACGGAACTCTATGGGCTTGGGGTTTAAACACCAATGGTCAGCTTGGAGACGGATCCACGATTGACAAAAAAACTCCGGTTCAAATAGGTACTGATACTTTATGGCAGGCAATAACAGCAGGGTCGTCATTTTCTTTGGGACTCAAAAAGGATGGTTCACTCTGGGCATGGGGTTCTAATTCATTTGGCCAGCTTGGTGACGGGTCGCAAAACGACAAAAACATTCCAATCCGGATTGGCTCCAAGGATACCTGGACCTCTATTTCTGCCGGATATTCTCATTCAGTAGCTCTTATGAACAATGGCACCCTCTGGGCGTGGGGCGGCAACAGCTCAGGACAGCTTGGTGATGGCACGAAGGCTGACAGTAATATTCCGGTTTCGGTTCCAGGAACAAACTGGTCTGCAATTGCCGCAGGCGGCAGTGGCGTACCGTATGCTGTCACCGGTGGATATATCGTAGGAGGACACACGCTTGCACTGAAAAGTGATGGGACCTTGTGGGCGTGGGGACAGGACACCTTTGGTCAGCTTGGTGACGCCGCTTCGCAATTAAATTATTACATGGGATGGGCGGAAGCCGGAACCTCGCCACTCTCTGAATATGGCGGCAGTAGAGATGGATCACTTCCATTCCAAATAGGTTCAGATAGTGACTGGTCAAATATCTCCGCCGGAGGGGGGCATAGCGTAGCATTGAAAAACGATGGCACTCTCTGGGCGTGGGGTTTAAACGTTAATGGCCAACTGGCCAACGGTAATGCCGGGATGAACAATCTGCTTCCCCTCCCTGTTGGCGACGACATCCGGTTGCCATTGATTCTACCGAAACGGCCCTGGGCAACCATCTCTGCCGGGGGATACCATACGACAGCTTTGCGGAGTGATGGCACCCTGTGGGCATGGGGTTGGAATAGCTCCAGTCAATTGGGTGATAATACAACCATGTCAACCGGCGGAGGGTCAGGTTCGGCTACTGTTTCTAAAGGGGGATTCACGGCAATATCTCCAACATGGAAGCTGCCTAGGTTCGCCTATGTTGTGTCTGACAAGGTGTACCCCTACTCGATAGATTATAATCCCGGCTCTGGTTCTGGACCTAACACCGGATCAGGTAAATTAACCAGCACAGCTGCACCTGTCAATGCAGGTGAATTACCTACATCTGCTGCGATCCATCCCACCGGAAAGTTCCTTTATGTGACGGACAGTAAAACAGCTGCGGTGAACGGTGATAAAGTCAGTTACATCCATCAATTTTCTGTTGACCCAATATCCGGCGCCTTAACCGAAATCGGCAGCGATTCCAACGGAGTAAAAACACTTTACGATCCTGTCTCGATAACGGTTGATCCTTTGGGCAGGTTTGTATATGTCGTTGGCTCTCATTCCAAAGGGTGGAAGACGATAGCGGTCTATACGGTTAATCCTGCATCAGGTGAGCTAACCTGCACTGGAACTGTGGCCCAAGGGGCTTATGCCCTCGCGGTTGAGCCACTTGGAAGATACGCCTATGTATTGAAAAATTCCGGGATACCATCATCAACCGGAGTTATCAGCTACAGTATCGACCAAACCACCGGTATGTTGAATAGCGCTATTCGTGGGCGAGATGAGTTGTTTTCCAAAGTGGACAACGAGATTGTATCAGCCAAGTATCTCACGGTTGATCTCTCCGGGCAGTTTCTGTATGTAGCCAAAGAGGGAGGAGCCTCAAGCAGTGCTGAAATACAGATTTATCGAATTATTCAGGCATCTGGGGAAGTAGTTGTTTCCGGGAGTCCCTATCCGACAACTTCAATTTCGGCGATGGCAATTAGTCCGCGCAGTGAAGGTGAGCCTTTTGCTTATCAGTATTTATCCATGATCAACTACTCAAAGCCAAACATAATAAGGATCGACCAGGCTGTCGGAAGTTTAACGGACATGAACATTGATCTGTCTGCTGCATCCGGTTCGGTAGGAGTTGCTGCTGAAGCAACCGGCAAACTGTTTTACTACCTGACTTCCAGTTCGATTTATGGATATGCATTGGACCGATCCGGTAAAATGCAGCCACTCGGTTCTATGGCCGGCAATGCTGGAACCGGGGGTAGACCCCTGAAAACGATGGTGTTTGCTTCGTATTAGATTCTAGCGCGTATTATGATCAATGACGGCAGATAAGACGTGGAGGCAGACAATGCTTAAGGGTGATTATTTTCAGATAGATAAAGGGTGGCGGTTGATCGTACTGATCCTTATTTCGGTATTCCTCATATCGTGCGGAGGTCCTAAAGAGCCGGGTACATCTTTGTCGTCAAGTCGTGGTAATCAGTTGGTATCCCCACCCACGGCCCCTCCGTCAATTCCTACAGGAGTGAGGGCGACCGCCGGTAACGGGGAGGCAACGATCAACTGGATTGCAGTCGATGGTGCAACCTCATATAACATTTATTATTTGATGTTCCCCGGGAAAACGTCTGCTGACTCACACCCGGCGCTGACAATTAAAAACTCAAAACAGATGACAGCGGCTGTTTCCGGTGTGCCCATAACCGGACTTGCCAATGGTGAAACCTATTACTTTATCGTGACCGCAGTTAACGAAATCGGCGAAAGTGGTATCTCCAGCGAGATGTCGGCAAAGCCGATGCCAAATCTGCCAGGAATTCCGACTTCTTTTCAAGTCACCGCCGGAGCAGCAAGCGTTAATCTCTCGTGGCAAAAGGTAGTCAACGCAATCTCTTATAATGTCTATTACGGCACTTCGCCGGGTCTATCTACCTCTAGCCTGAAGTATGCGAATACCCAACTCACCTCGCAGTTAGTGGGGGGGTTGTCTATTGCTCCGGGACATTATTACTTTATGGTAACGGCTGTGAACGATTCAGGCGAAAGTGGCTCATCCGTTGAGTTGGTTACTACCGCTAAATCTGCTTATAAGACCGTTGCTGCAGGTGCCAACCACTCCGTAGCACTCAGAATCAGGGAAAGCGTCCTGGCTTCAATTGACAATGGCGGCGTTTATTCATGGGGACAGAACATCAATGGTCAGCTTGGTACAAATGGCAGTCCATCACAATCAGCAAAACCTCTGGAATCCGCTCTTTCCCAGGTTACTGCAGTTGCCGCCGGTGCAAACCACACAGTGGCTCTTACAACCGATAAATCCGTATATGACTGGGGACTTAATGATGTTGGTCAGCTTGGCCAGAAAGGTAAAATAAACACTCTGACCGGCTCTTCAAAGTACCTGATCACGAATACAACTGATATGAAAGCCGTAGCCGCCGGATTTGCCCACACCGTTGCGCTCAGAAACGATGGCACAGTATGGGCGTGGGGTGATAATGAGTTCGGGCAGCTTGCGCGCAAATCTGTAACCTGTAAAGATCCTGATAACCCTAAATTGGGCGAAGATTACAAATGCGATTCTACACCAAGCCAGGTATATGGAGTCACCAGGCCGGTTGTCGGAATCGCTGCCGGCGACATGCATACCCTGGCATTAGACGATAACGGCACTGTCTGGGCCTGGGGAAGAAATGATACCGGCCAACTTGGGGGAACTTCGTTTTGCGATCCCCTTGTCACGCTTAACCCGCAGGACATTGGCTTTTCCAGCTCAACCGCAACATCCTGCGGTGTTTATCCGGTACAGGTGACATCAATCAGTGATGCTGTTATTGCCGTTTCGGCAGGAGTCCGGCATTCCGTAGCATTGACCTCCAAAGGAGAAATCTGGACATGGGGTGGCGATTTCTATGGCCAGCTTGGCTCAACGTCATCGTCGACCAATACCTGCTATATTAATAGTGCTTTTTCTATGAATTGCACGCCTGACCCGGGAAAAGTGATTGATGGAAATCTAAATCACATAGTCGCAATTTCTGCAGGTGCATACCACACGCTTGCACTTAGGAGCGATGGTACAGTGTGGACGTGGGGCTATAATCTTTCTTACAACGGAGAATTAAAAGATACTGATACAAGGAGTGTGGTTTACAACAGAAATGCTGTACAAATCACCCAGTTGAGCGGGATTGTTGCAATTGCAGCTGGTGCATATCACTCATTGGCTCTCAAAAATGATGGTTCTGTATGGGCGTGGGGCTATAACGGACACGGACAGCTAGGCGATAATAGCGTTGATATCAGAGTCATACCGGTTAAAGTTCAAGGCCTTCCAGACCCGGTGGTGGTTTTGCCTGGGTTGTAGGCCCTTAGTGTGGTGGGTTTATTGTTTATTTTATAAAGCGAGTCAGCTTTTAGTGAATTGGGGGGTAATTACATGAGAAAAGTGCATAACGCCAGACTGGTAGTAATAGCCATAATTGCAGTAGTCTCTTTTTCGTCATTGAGTGTTAGGAAAGCTTCAGCCCTTGAACTCTATAATAATGACGCATTGTTGACCCGGCTAAAGAAAAACCAGGTTGTTTCTGAAAAAGATATTGTTGAAGTAAAAAACAGTTATCCAAAAGTGGAATTAATGGGAAGTCTCCAGCTTCGTTATGTCAATGGCCTGGATACCGCCAGTCCTGATAGTGTCAGTGATTTGTATATAAATCGACTGAATTTGAGGGTTGTTGCACATCTGACGGAAAAAACCAGTTTTGTCATTCAGCCCGAATATGGCCGTGGAGAATCACTCATTAAAGATGCATACCTCCGCTATAGCCAGTCAGGACTGGATATATTTGCCGGAAATCATAGAGTGCCATTCGGCGCCGATGCTCTAAAAAATGACATTAATCTCACCTTTGTTGACCGCAATCTTGCGTCTCGAATATCGCCGGATTACTTGCCTGGAGCCTCAGTAGGCACAACACTGCTTGGCTCAAAGCTGATGGCTCAGGTCGGGATGTGGAACGGTAATATAAACAGTAAAGCGGAAGCCAAATTGATCAATAACTCTTTGGCAGACGCGCAGATATTCTCGTCAACTGCCGGCGCATCAGGCAGTAATATTATAATTGAAGCATTAAGGTTAGCGTACTCTTCTAAAGGGCACAGCACTTTTTATCCCGGTGGACGCAGTTTTGATGACGACGAAAATTTTAGTAAATCAATGAGCTATGGAGGCGGATTCAGTTATTACAATTCGGCAGCCATTCATGATAAGGCGTCGACAGTTTCTTTAGTCGGCCTGAATGGGGCCAGTGCCTATGAAATCGACCTTTTTTTCAAGATGTGGCGATTGTCCACTGAATTTGAATATGCAAAAAGAACCCTTGACTGGTGGCAATACAGTGCTGCAACGACTAGCAACTCGTTGGTCTCCAGTACTCAGACTTCTGTAGCCATTCAGGCAAGCGCAATTGTTATTGATAATCTGTCTTTAAGTACTCGCTACGAGACTTTTACGTATGATGGTAAAGGGTCAGTTCTGAAGGGTATGTACGGTCAGGATAAGGATAACTGGTTTACTCTGGGGATAAATTATTATTTCAAAGAGCAACACACTAAAGTACAGGCGAACTACATCAATAAGGCGGAAGTTATGCCCGATGGAGTTACTGCACCGTCAACCAGTAACGCATTGTATCTTCAAGCCACAATGTACTTCTAAAAGGCACAATCCCGGAATGTTGCAGGTAAGCAAGTGGTGTAACCGAACTCTTAAACTGTTTGAATCGATTTGAGTAAGAGGTATGCAATGAAAAAATACTCAGCTCTCTCCCTTGTGTTGGTAACCGTGCTTTTGCTGCTGACAACCGCATGCAGCAGTTCAAATCCAACTGAGTTAGGGTCTAATAAAACTTCTGCAGCAGTAACTACCGGGCGAACCCCGGTTATCGCCAGTTTTGCCCCTTCCTGGCAATTAGTTGGCTACCCTATAACCATTTATGGATTAAACTTTGATGCCATAGCTGCAAATAATACGGTTATGTTCACTGGCGCCAGCACGCCGGCTATTGTTGCTTCCGCTACTGCTACATCGCTTATGGTTATTGTGCCGCAAGGTGCAACAGTCGGCCCTGTTTCGGTTTCCTCTACGACAGCAGAAGGGACAGCGGTCACTACGACGAGTTTTGTAGTGAGGAGTTTTACGGACGCTTCTGCGCCCAAAATTTCCAGTTTTTCACCAAACTTCGGAATAGTCGGCACATCAGTAATCATTGCCGGCACAAATTTTTATACATCACCAGAACATAATATAGTTACCTTTAATGGCACTCAGGCCGTGGTAACAGATGCGAATGCCACGTCACTCACGGTTAAGGTTCCTGACGGCGCAAATGGTAATGTTACTGTTACAACACCTGGAGGGAAGACGGCGATCTCTCCAAATAGTTTCACTATAACTTCACCGGAGGGGGTAAATCCGGTAATAAAAAGTTTTACTCCACTTCGTGGTGCCGCAGGAGTTACTCAGGTAGTTATAAGAGGTAAAAATTTTGATACTACGGCAGCAAACAACATCGTAAAGTTCAATGGCACAGAAGCCCCTGCTGAAGTCGTTGCGGATGCAGTATCTGCAACTTCACTTATGGTGACAGTCCCGTTTGGAGCCACTTCCGGGCCGATTACTGTCACAAGCGCAACCGGAGTTGTAGCGAAATCATCGTCTGTATTTACTATACCGGTTAGGCGGGTAATTTCGAACCTGATGGGCGGCGCAATTCAGCGGACTATGAGTCTGTCCGGCACTTCTCTTACTTTTGCAGGAGGTGGCGAGGTGAAAACACTAGTAGACGGAACCGGTGCCGAGGCCAGCTTCACAACTCCTAGAAGCATGATATCTTATGGTAACAGCATTTTTGTCGCAGATTCCGGAAATAAAGTCATAAGAAAAATTGAAATATCCGGGACAGACGCGGGAAAGGTTACTACCTTGGCTGGATCAAATGTCGCTGGTTCGTCAGACGGGACTGGATTAGCGGCAAGCTTCTCTTCTCTGGGGGGTATTACTACAGACGGAATCAATCTGTATGTTTCTGACAGTGGCAATAATAAAATACGGATGATATCGCCTCGAGCCGGTTTTTTACTCGATACAATGACTGCAAACGATGCAGTTGTTTCGACTTTTGCCGGTTCCGGTTCTATGGGGTCAAAGGATGGGACAGGTCCGGTCGCCACGTTTAACAGTCCGAACGGAATAACCACAGATGGCACTTCCCTATTTGTTGCAGATGGCTCCAACAAAATTCGAAGGATCGATATTACTTCGCGCGCAGTGAGCCTACTTGCAGGGTCTGGTGCATACAGTTCCAAGGATGGCATCGGAAATGCGGCAAGTTTCTTTCGACCACAAGGCATCTCTTTTGTTAAGAATGATTCGGGCTCCTTCCTTTTTGTTTCTGATATCGGTTCCCATGTTGTCCGGAAAATTGATGTCAAGACGGGCTCTGTGACGACTTTTGCTGGTACAGGCACGGCAGGTGCCGCAAATGGAACCGGGGCAAACGCCAGTTTTAGAGTTCCTATGGATATTGCTCTAAGCTCAGATGGCTCATTTCTTATTGTGGCAGACGCCGGCAATAATACTATTCGCCAGATTGAACTCTTAAGCGCAAACGTCACGACTCTTGCGGGTTCAGGAACTGTTGGGTTTGCTAATAATGCTGATGCGCTACTGGCAACATTTAGCCAACCCAACGGAATTACCACTGTAGGAGCAGATGTTTTTGTGTCAGATACCGGTAATGGACTTATAAGAAAAATATCAGGAGGAGTTGTTTCCTTATTTGCAGGTAATGTTTCATCCACTGGTACAGTCAAAAACATAGGTACTAGCGCTACTTTTAACTTCCCGTATGGAATCACTTCTGATGGGGTCAACCTGTATATCACCGAATCAGGGGCAAACATGATCCGCAAAATTGAAATCTTGACAGGAAAAGTTACCGTGCTTGCAGGGAGCAGCTATGCCGGTTCAGGTGACGCTACTGGTATTTCAGCAAGTTTCAATCATCCAATGGGAATAACTACTGATGGCAGTTATCTCTATGTTGCTGATGCCGCAAGCAATAAAATTCGGCAGATTGAGTTGTCCAGCGGAATTGTTACAACAATTGCCGGTTCCGGCGCTTACGGATCAAATGACGCTTCTTCTAATGGTACGGCTGCTTCATTTAGCCAGCCACTCGGTATAACTACTGATGGCACTTACCTCTATGTGGCAGATACAGGTTGTAATAAGATCAGAAGGATTGTAATCGCCACTGGATCTGTAAGTACTATTGCCGGTTCAGGAGCTGTTGGTGCAACTGACAATATTGGTGTTTTGGCAAGTTTTAAAAATCCAGCCGGCATTACAACCGATGGAACTTATTTGTATGTTGCAGACACCGGAAACAACAAAATCAGAAAGATTGATATTCTGACAAGAGAAGTCACCCAGTTTGCCGGTGCAGGTGGTGACTACTGGTATAATGATCTTTACGACAATGTAGCCAACGGCACGTGGATTGGTGGCGCTGCAAACTTTCACAATCCTACAGGAATCACCACGGACGGTACAAATCTTTATGTTGCGGATGCTGACAATAACGTGATTGTTAAGATTGAAATTTCTACTAAAGCAGTTTCGGTACTCGCTGGTTCTAATGCTTTTGGCTCCTCTGACGGGACTGGAACTCGTGCCAGTTTTAGTCAGCCGGTTGGGATTACGACGGACGGAACAAATTTGTTTACTACGGAATACTTAAATAGTTTGATAAGAAGAGTACAATAAAAAAACTTGATCAACAATACCTACTAATCTCAATACAATTAAATCAGAATTTTTACTCGGGGTAGACAGTTGATGTCTGCCCCTTTTTAGGACCAGTAACTTATATCCGAGGGCGGATCACGTGAAATAATATTGTGACGTCACCGGTAATTCTGATAAGGTTAGATCTACCGTAAACAGGGCGCACACAGATTTTAACGTAACAAAATTTAGCAATATCGCCGGAGGGCAGCATGCATGCACTGTACAATATGATATTCGGCTTTGCTCCATTTCTGATTATAGTATTCGGCTGGCTTGTTAGCTGCCTCAAGGTAGTTAACGAGTACGAACGGCTTGTGGTATTCACGCTGGGTAAGGTGAACAAAGATCCGAAGGGACCAGGCCTGGTTTTCGTTTTTCGGCCATTCCAGACTGCCGTTCGCATTAGCCTGCGTACCGTAGTGCTTGATGTGCCGAGCCAGGACATCATTACTCGCGATAACGTAAGCCTGAAGGTCAGTGCTGTCGTCTATTTTAAGGTGCTGGATGCCAAACAGGCCATTCTCGGCGTGGAAAACTATAACTATGCAACCAGTCAGATAGCACAAACCACTTTACGATCCATTCTTGGGGAGGTCACACTGGATGAGTTGCTTGCGGATCGCGAAAAACTGAGTCTGAGACTGCGGGAGATCATCGATTCCTCCACAGAGCCGTGGGGCATCCAGGTTTCCGCAGTTGAGCTCAAGAGCGTGGATCTTCCCGAGCAAATCCAGCGTGCCATGGGCAAACAGGCCGAAGCTGAACGAGAAAAACGCGCTAAGGTTATTGCTGCAGAAGGTGAGCTTCTAGCTAGTAGACAATTACTGGAAGCAGCCAATACGCTAAGCCAGAACCCTGCCGCAATGCAGATGCGTTATCTTCAGACCCTTACAGAAATAGCAGTGGAGAAGAATAGTACCATAGTGTTTCCACTGCCCATCGAACTGATGAAGGTTTTTGAAAAGCTCGGTGAAAAGCCTTAAATTACCGACTAAATATCATAACTTTTTGAAGGACATGCGACGATACAGGAATCACAAAGCCCAATGCATGGCTCGATATGGACAAGGATGTGGCTGTGCGCGAGCCGTTTTTCGATGTCAGCAGAGATTTGATGACTGAGTTTATGACCGATCTCAACTGTCATTAGCTTTGGAACGACCAGGTGCATATCAATATGCCTTATGTGACCTGACTTACGGGTACGGAGTTTATGGTATTCCAGAAAATGACGGGAATGTTCCTGCATTACGGCATGGATGACCGCTTCTTCATCATCGGGAAGTTTGATGTCAAGAATGTGAAAAAAAGCATTCCTAGTCAGGTCATAGGCGGCCTTTAGAATCAGGCAGGCCACTGCAATAGCAACAATAGGGTCCAGAATGGCTATGCCGGTCAGCTTAATAGCTGCTAGGCCTGCCAGCACTCCGACGGAGGTATAGACGTCCGTACGCAGGTGCATGGCATCCGCCTCAAGAGCCACAGAATCGGTTTTTATGGCGACATTCAGCAGGTGTCTGGATACAAGATAGTTGGCAAGCGCCGAAATACACATGACCACGGCACCCACCCCGAGGTTTTCTAGCTCTACGCCACCTTTAATGAGTTTTTGAACCGCATCCCAGATGATGTAGAGTGCCGCACCAAAAATAAGTACAGCCTCAATTGTTCCGGCAACATTTTCTATTTTGCCATGCCCGAAATGGTGTTCATCGTCAGCTGGTTTGCCCGATTCCCTTACTGCAAACCACGCTATAATTGCTGCAATCAGGTCAATGCCAGAGTGGACAGCTTCTGAAATAACACTCACTGACTGCATCATGATTCCAGCAGTCAACTTGATTATTATCAGGACGCAATTTGAAAAAATGGACAATTGAGCTGCCCGGGTTTTTTCTCGGTTTACCATGTTCTCGCCTTCATTTCAGGATGCATAAGATTCGCTTAACCCACAGATATAAGGTTGCGGATAACTGTAGGAACGATACCAGCTGTTAAAAACTTTCGCTTATATATATGACGTTTGCTGTATTAGCACAAATAAGGCATAGTTTCGAAACTTATTTATAGTAAAAAAACATGACAAACGAAAATTCCACAACGCCTTGTCCTCAGGAATATATCTGTGAGTGTCAGTAAATCGGCTGTGCCTTTGGTGCTAAAAAAGTTAGGTAAAGGTTCTCGTGGAGAGTGGTATCTTGCCGTTCAGGCGGTGTTGTTTTTGTTACTGGTTGCCGGGCCGTTTATATTCCGGTGGATATCCGCCTGGGAGTTTAAGGGCTCATGGTTTACTTCTCTTAGCGGTTCTGCTCTATTCTTTGCGGGTATTATTATTGCCGCGACCGGTGTGATCAGCCTTGGGAAAAATCTCACTCCGCTACCGCTGCCCAGAGAAAATTCGGCTTTAATAGTAACAGGTGCTTACCGATACGTGAGGCATCCTATTTATAGCGGTATAATCTTTATGGCTTTTGGCTGGGCATTATGGCGACATAACTGGATTACGGTAGGTCTCGCCTTGCTGCTGTCAGCATTTTTCGATATTAAGTCACGTTTTGAAGAACGTTTACTGCAGGCTAAATTTCCCGCATATATGGAATACCGGAAGCGGGTGCGGAAACTGCTGCCATTTATATACTAAGGACGCATTCCCGATAAAACAAAAAACCAGATACCGATTGTTGACTTATTATGTTTATTTTTCGGGACTCTCCCGGATTGGAGCTGATGACGGTTAGAGGCTAAAAACCGCTTGTAGTCCGTACTGAAGACCTCCGCACTGAATGTGCGCATAGAGTGCCTTTTAGCAGGCAGAATATAATCAGAACTTTCGGGTTGCTTTATTTATTTTGCCTGCGTAACATTACGCGGTTTAAAGTGTCAAAGTTCCGGTCGTATCGCCAGTTAAACAGTGATATAACTACGCAGTCTAGGGATATCGGCGCAAAACAGTCTGGCGGTATTTAGTTACGAATGCACTACAATAGCGGTACGAGGAGAATATAAAATGGATGAGCAACTTCAAGCAACGCCAATCTGTGGTCGGCATCGTGCCTTACAGGCACTGATGGCACCTTTTGGTGGTTGGGATATGCCGATTCAGTATGAGGGGATTATTGCAGAGCACAATTGGTGCCGCACCCAGGCTTCGCTCTTCGACATCTGCCATATGGGAGAATTCATTTTCCAAGGTGATTTCGAAGCCGACGGTCTGGAGGATGTTTTTACCTTTTCGGTGAATACGATCCCTGTCGGACGCTCTCGCTACGGCTTTCTGCTCAACGAGCAGGGTGGCATCATTGATGATCTGATCGTCTTTCGTCTGGCCGCAGACAAGGTGATGATCGTGGTTAACGCCGCCACTGCTCCCAAGGACTTTGCCGCTATTCAGGGGCGTCTGCAGGGTGGTGAGTTTACGGATATTACTGCTGCTACCGGCAAGCTGGATCTACAGGGGCCGCTTTCCCGTTACGTTATGGTTGAAGTGTTTGGGGAAGAGGTTGCCACAATTCCCTACTTCAAGTTCATTACTATAAATATTCTCGGAGTTGAAGCGATTGTCAGTCGCACCGGTTATACCGGCGAGTTGGGCTATGAAATTTTCATTCCGTCTGAAAAAGTTTGTGAACTCTGGGATCTGCTGCTACAGGATGAACGTGTCAAGCCGGCCGGACTGGGAGCGCGCGATGTGCTGCGGCTTGAGGTCGGCTATTCTCTTTACGGCAGTGATATTGACGAAGAGACTACGCCTCTTGAGGCAGGGTTGGAGGGTTTCATCAACTTTGACAAGTCCTTTATTGGTAAGGATGCGCTGCTGCGCCTGAAAGAAAAGGGCGTTTCCCGGAAAAAAGTGGCTTTTGAAGTCACCGGTAGACGTTCGCCGCGTCATCATTATGATATTTGCTCCGGTGGAAAGATCATCGGCAACGTGACCAGCGGCGTGTTCTCGCCTATACTTGGCAGAGGCATCGGCATCGGCTTTATCAATCCTGAATTGACCGCGACAGGAACGCCACTGACCATTAATCATGAGCGGGTAACTATGGAAGCAACCGTCTGCGAACTGCCGTTTTTCAAAGGCGGTTCGGTTCGGGCGTAGCAACAAAAACAACTTATAAGTAATTTAAAATCACATAACAGGGAGGAAGAAACTATGAGCATGTATTTTACCAAGGAACACGAGTGGGTTAAAGTTGAAGGTAATGTTGGTACGATGGGTATCAGTGATCATGCCGCGCATGAACTGGGTGACATTACTTTCGTGGAATTGCCGAAAATCGGCGCCACTGTAAAGCAGTTCGGTGTACTGGGAAGTATCGAGTCGGTTAAGGCCGCCAGCGATATTTTTGCACCGGTCTCTGGCAAAGTGACAAAGATCAATGACGCGTTGGACCTGGCTCCAGAAGCTGTTAATGAGGGCGCTGAAGATGCCGGCTGGATGGCTCAAGTTGAAATAGCCGACGAGTCAGAGCTGAAGAACCTGATGACACAGGCGCAGTACGACGACTACCTAAAAACATTGTAGGGAGATAATTTTATATGAATGACAGCCATTACTGTCCCCACACACCGGAAGAGATTGCAGAGATGCTCTCTGACATTGGAGTCGCCAGTGTTGAAGATCTTTTCTCTCCGATCCCTTCTGAATTGCGGGCTACAACCTTTAATATTCCTCCCGGCATGTCCGAGTTCGAGACGTTTAGCAGGATGCAGGCAATTGCAGGGGAAAATAGACAAGGAATGATCAATTTTATCGGTGGTGGTTTTTATGACCATATCATTCCGTCTGTGGTAGACCACCTGTCCGGTCGTTCCGAATTTTACACTGCTTATACCCCGTATCAGCCGGAATGTTCTCAAGGTACCTTGCAGGCGCTGTTCGAATACCAGACAGCCATCTGCCGCCTTACCGGACTGGATGTTTCCAACGCCTCGCTCTACGATGGTGGCACAGCATGTGCTGAGGCAGCCATGATGGCGCTGCGTGTGACGGGTCGCAACAAAATAGTTATAGATGGCTGCGTAAGCCCCTTTTCACGGCAGGTACTAAAAACCTACCTCTTCAACCTGGATGTTGAAGTTGTTGAAATTACGCCTCTCGACGGATTGCTTAACCGTGCTGAACTGAATAGCGTACTGGATGACAGTGTTGCTGCTGTACTGGTACAGAATCCAAATTTCTTTGGTGGTATTGAAGACTTCACGCCTCTGGCGGATCAGGTTCATAGCGCCGGGGCTCTTATAATTGCCTCAGTGTATCCGATCTCACTCGGCATACTGAAATCTCCCGGCGAAATCGGGATTGATATTGCCGTAGGTGATGGCCAGAGCCTGGGAAACCCTCTATCTTTCGGAGGGCCCTCATTCGGCTTTATTGCAGCAAAAAAAGCTTTTATCCGTAACATGCCTGGGCGAATTGTCGGCGAGACTGTCGACCGGAACGGCAAGCGCGGCTACGTATTGACGTTGCAGGCTCGCGAACAGCATATCAAACGCCACAAAGCAACTTCAAATATCTGTAGCAACCAGGGACTTTGCGCCCTGCGCGGATTAATCTTTCTTTCCTCGGTCGGTAAAGAAGGGCTTGCCGATCTGGCTGTCTTGAACCGTGATAAGGCCGAGTACGCCAAGGAACAGTTGTCAAGTCTTCCTGGGGTGTCGGTGTTGCAATCTACAGTCACCTTTAACGAGTTTACACTTTTCCTGCCGAAAAACGCTGATGGTGTGGTTGCCTCTCTACTAGAACATGGGATTGCCGCCGGAGTGCCGCTGGGACAGTATTACGAAGGATCGGAGAACTGCCTGGTGGTAACTGTAACCGAAAAAAGGACAAAAAAGGAAATTGACATATTTGTCAAGGAACTGGAGGTGGCGCTATGCAACTGATCTACGAACAATCCACCCCTGGTCGTCGCGGCGTCAAGCTGCCGGCATCCGATGTTCCTGCCGCCCCCGCCCTGCCGGCGTTTCTGCTCCGCACAGAAAAAGCCGGTCTGGCTGAAGTCTCTGAACTCGATCTGGTAAGGCATTTTACCAACCTTTCGCGACGCAATTTTTCAGTGGATACCAACTTCTATCCGCTCGGTTCCTGTACCATGAAATACAACGCCAAGGTGCTGGAAAACGCTGCTGCCCTGTTTGCGCCCTTCCATCCGATGACAGCGCTGCTGCCTGGTGGCGAGGATTTCTGCCAGGGAACGCTGGGCATGCTGTACGATATGGGGCAGATGCTGGCTGATATCACTGGTATGGATGAAGTCACCACCCAGCCGCTGGCCGGAGCCCATGGCGAGATGACCGGTATAATGCTGATTGCTGCTTATCACGCTGCCAAAGGGAACAAAGCAAAAAAGAAATATGTGGTTGTACCTGATTCATCACATGGTACCAATCCCGCCTCGGCTGCAATAGCCGGATATGAAATTATTACCGTACCGACCGCTCCCTACGGTGACATGGATCTGGAACTGTTTAAGAAGGCAATGACTGACGAAGTGGCAGCGGTCATGATGACCTGCCCCAACACACTTGGCCTGTTTAACCCTCACATCAAGGAGATCAGCGACATTGCCCATTCTCATGATGCTCTGATGTACTACGACGGCGCCAACCTGAACGCTATTATGGGCAAGGTCAAGCCGGGAGACGTCGGTTTCGACGTCATTCACGTCAATCTGCACAAAACCTTCGGTACTCCACACGGCGGCGGCGGTCCAGGTTCCGGTCCGGTAGGGGTTAAGAACGCTCTTATTCCGTTTCTGCCACAACCACGTATTATCATGGACGAAGATGGCAAACTGCTGCTGGAAACTACCAATCCCGGGACTATCGGGCGTACGGCAAACTTCTTCGGTAACTTCGGGGTGATGGTAAAGGCATATGCCTACATTATTATGCTCGGCCGCGAAGGATTGATTCAGGTTTCTGAGCAGGCGGTGCTGAATGCCAATTACATCAAGGAAAAGTTGAAACCTTACTACAATCTTCCATACGACATGATCTGTATGCATGAGTGTGTTTTTTCCGCATCAAAGCAATTGGAGCATGGTGTTCACGCCATAGACATCGCCAAATTTTTAATTGATAAAGGATATCACCCTCCTACTGTATATTTTCCGATGATAGTCAAGGAGGCAATCATGATCGAGCCGACCGAGACCGAGAGCAAAGCCACTATGGATGCTTTTATCGAGGTGATGATAGAAGCGGCACAAACAGCCGAAAATAACCCGCAGGCACTGCTTGACGCACCTTTAACTATGCCGATATCGCGGCTGGACGAAACCAAGGCTGCCCGTGAGCAGAAGGTCTGCTGTATTGGTTGAGATGCGTTTTACTCACTGAAACAAAGATGCCACCATGAATTGTAAGTCACCAAACTGGCGCCTCATCGTGACCCCCCCGCTTTCCGGAGCGGAGAACATGGCTATTGATGAGGCGCTGCTGCGTTCATTTGATCCGGCTATTTCACAGCCGGTTTTGCGACTGTATGGCTGGTCGCCACCGGCGTTGTCGCTAGGTCGCTTTCAGAAGGCAGATGAAGTACTCGATCTGGAACGCTGCCATGCCGAGAGCGTTGCGGTCGTGCGCCGGGTTACCGGCGGCGGCGTGATTTATCATGCTGATGAACTGACCTATTCTCTGGTCTGCTCACCGGGTCAGATACCTTCTGCTGTCTCCATTAAAGACTCCTTTCGCGTGCTAACAGGTTTTCTGCTCTCCTTCTACCGGACGTTGGGGATTGATGCCGCCTATGCTGTTGATGCCGTGCCTGAAGGAGCCCGCCTGGGTGAACGCACCGCCTTCTGTTTCGCCGGTAAAGAAAGTTTCGATATTATCTCGGGTGGTCGCAAGATTGGTGGTAACGCTCAGCGGAGACTTAAAGGCGTCATTTTTCAGCATGGCTCTATTCCACTACAGAACCGTGCCATAACGGGATTGACGTATATGCGGGATCAGTCTCCCGAACATGCCGTGTGGGCAGCAAGTATGGCTGAATATGGCGTTACTGCTGACAGAATCAGCCTGGAAAGTTGCATAGTGTCTGCGTTCCGTGGATATTTTGCAGTGGCGTTGAATAATGATTCACTGTCTAAATCGGAATTGGCGGATAGAGATAAACTGCTGTTCAGCAAGTATTCCGGGGATCTTTGGAATCTGGAAGGGGTAGATGGATGAAAATAGTGCGTAAGCCGGAATGGCTGAGAAAAAAAGTCAATCCGGGTGACCAGAATGAGATGCGTCAGTTACTGGGAGAGCTGCGGTTGAATACGGTCTGCCAGCAGGCACTTTGCCCAAACATCTCGGAATGCTTTGCCTGTGGACAGGCCACGTTTCTCATTCTGGGGAAAAATTGCACTCGTTTGTGCAGTTTCTGCAACGTGGAGAAAACTTTGCCACTGCCGGTAGATAATGATGAGCCGGGAAGGATTGCCGAAGCGATTGCCCGCCTGAAACTGTCCCACGTGGTCATTACCAGTCCGACCCGTGATGATCTTCCTGATGGCGGTGCGAAGATCTATGCGGCGACGGTCGCTGCTATCCGGTACATGTCTTCAACAACCCGGATCGAGTTGCTCATCCCTGATTTTCGGGGGGACGCGGCAAGTCTTGAGGCAGTTACGGCCTCACGCCCTGATATCATTGCTCACAACGTCGAAACTGTACCTCGCCTTTATCAGATTCGCAGTGGCGCCGATTATGAACGCTCGTTACAGGTGCTGAGGGCTTGTGCCATGTTTGCGCCTGATATTCGCACTAAGTCAGGCATCATGTTGGGAATGGGTGAAGATAAAGCAGAAGTGCTACAGGTGCTGCGCGAACTTCGTGGTGCGGAATGCGACTATCTAAGTATTGGCCAGTATCTGGCCCCCAGCCGCCAACATTATCCGGTTCAGGAGTACGTTGCACCGGAACGGTTCGAATCGCTCCGGATACAGGCACTGGAGATGGGGTTCAGTCACGTGGAAAGTGGTCCCTATGTACGAAGTTCATATCACGCGGGAAAATATGTATGAAGCCGTTTATCGCCACGTCAGTACAAAGGCCCGAAGTTTGCCGCCTTTATCTTCGCGGTAATACACCACATTGATGTTTTCTGCTATTTTTCCCCGCTGAATTTGGTACCCCTCTTTTTTTTCCGTGGTATAGCTGCTGAAAACGGGGTTTTGGGTTGCCTGATGAAGAGCTCGATTCAAAAACGGCTCTGATAGACCTCGCCAACCTCTGTCAATTACCTGGATGGCCTTTATTCCCTGCCCCTCCCTCAGTACTTTGAACTCTGTCACTTGTCCCCTATAGAGTTCCCAGCCGGGATTGGCCACTCCGAACTTTTTGTCGACACCATTAACAGGTATAAAGCGAGGAAGGGACATCAATCTTGTGCTTGCCGGAGCGGTCACAGGAGCGGGTTTCTGCTCACGATTTTCAGAAATTGCTGATAGCACCGATCTGTCACTTATGGGTTCCTGGGGCCTGGATACCGGGGGAGGAACGACAACTGCAGCAGGAGCGATTTGTGCTGGTCCAGGTGCGGGTGCTACTGGAGCAGGTGTCTGGGCGGCAGGTTTATGAACTGCAGCTGGAGCGGGTATAGTCGCCGCAATGTTCTGCTTGGGCGGTGCTTTTTGCTGCTGCAAGTATGTTACGCCGACGACTGCTATGATAACCGGCGCCAACCATAATAGAAACATCCCTTTTTTTGATCTGGGTTTTCCTGTTTCCACCGTCTCGATCTCTTCGGCATTTCTGGCAGGTATGACAGCAGGAGTATCCTGTTCGAGTGTTATAGGCTCAGGTGTGGTGCTGACAGCACTGTCGAAGGAGATATTGAAATCTGAGTAAACCGATAGGCGCTGCGACGGAGCGTACGTAATTCCCAGCTCCTCCAAAGATGGTTCGGTGATAGCCGGAGTGGCAACAGGAAAATTTAATCTGGTATCATTCTGTTGCGGTATAACGGCCCCGGAAATCGGTACGGAATCGAGCAGGGCGGATGATTCAGCGCCACTCACCGGTTGAGGTGCCCCGTCGACTGCAGCGAGGGATTTTGCTGGGTCAGGTAACCCGCTTTTTTTATGTTTGCCCGGAAGTTCGGCAATCAGACTCCGTATATCAGATAATAGCTGATTATCATCTGCTGAAGTATTCAGCCACCCCTGATACGGCTTCAGCGCAGCATCGTTTATTTCTGCTGGCGAAGCCATTAGCACAAAACGCGATCTCTTGCGGCCGAGCTGTTTTTTAAGGTGCATAAGCAGAATCTCAGCCGAGAGGCCGGATAAGTGTGTCTGAACAAAGACAATATCAGGCTTCTCAATGGTGATCTCTTCACCACCCTTTTCCAGGTTATTCACGATGCGGAGGCGAACGTTTTTGTCATCAGCCAATCGACCGAAAATTTTGCGCAGACGTGCAACATCAGTGATTAACAGCAGATTATTCACAGGAACCTCCCCCATCGGAAAATGACACATTGTACGGGATTGAAGTGCGTTAATCAACAGTTATGCTTACCAATTTAGGCCAAGAGATGTGAATGATGCTTTTAGTTTGACAAAACAGTGCTGTGAAAATTATTATCAGAAGATTCGGATTCGATGTCAACTGGGGGAATAATGAGCAAAACGTTCAAATTAGCGGTTCTGGCTGGCGATGGCATAGGCCCTGAAGTTATGGCCGAAGCACTTAATGTTCTTGATGCGGTAGAGAAAAAATTTGATGTAACCTTTACACGCACTCCTGCCAATGTTGGTGGAGCGGGCATTGACAATGAAGGTAAGGCGCTTCCGCAGAGTACTATTGATATCTGTAAAGCTTCAGATGCCATACTGTTTGGCTCGGTCGGCGGCCCAAAATGGGAAACTCTGCCACCCGATGAACAGCCGGAACGTGGTGCCCTGCTGCCGCTCCGGAAGATATTCGGCTTGTATGCAAACCTGCGCCCGGCCATCATTTTTCCCTCACTGACTGGAGCATCGTCGCTTAAAGAAGAGGTGATCGGCGGTGGATTCAATATACTTGTTATTCGTGAGCTGACCGGGGGCATCTATTTTTCCCAGCCAAAAGGTATTGAAGGGGTCGGTCGCGAACGGATCGGAGTAGATACCATGCGCTATAGCGTTCCGGAGATAGAGCGAATTACCCATGTTGCTTTTCAGGCAGCCAGAAAACGTGACAAAAAAGTATGCTCGATTGATAAGGCCAATGTACTATCAACTTCGGTACTTTGGCGTGAAATTGTCATCGGTATTGCCAAAGAATATCCGGATGTTGAATTGACCCATATGTATGTAGACAATGCTGCCATGCAGCTAGTCAAGTGGCCGAAGCAGTTCGATGTAATTCTGTGCGAAAATATGTTTGGTGACATTCTTTCCGATGAAGCAGCCATGCTGACCGGTTCGCTCGGAATGCTTCCTTCGGCATCTTTGGCAGAGGGTTCCTTTGGCATGTACGAGCCATCCGGTGGCTCTGCGCCGGACATTGCTGGCCAGGGTATTGCCAACCCCATTGCCCAGATCCTTTCGGCCGCGATGATGCTGAAATTTTCCTGCGGCATGCTGGAGGCTGCTGATGCCATTGACAATGCTGTAGCAAAGGTACTTGATCAGGGCTATCGTACAGCAGACATCTACCAGAAGTCGGTTGGCGAAAAGCTGGTGAACACGAAAGAAATGGGCGCTGCCATAATCGCGGCATTATAGAAATCTGCAAATTAACGAAAACAATTAGAAAAGGAATTATATTATGAAAGTTGGAATCGTCGGATGGCGCGGTATGGTTGGTTCGGTTCTTATACAGCGGATGCAGGAAGAAAACGATTTTGCCCTTGATTTTGAACAGGTGTTTTTTACGACGTCCCAGGTTGGACAGCCGGCGCCTATGAATGCCGGTACCTTGAAGGATGCCTCGGATATCGCCGAGCTCAAAAAACTTGACGTGATTCTCACCTGCCAAGGTGGCGACTACACTAAGGCTGTTCATCCAGAGCTGCGCAAGCAGGGATGGAATGGCTACTGGATTGATGCCGCCAGCACTCTGCGCATGGAGGACAACGCTGTCATCATCCTTGATCCGGTTAACCGGGATGTTATTGATACAGCACTGGCAAAAGGGGGAAAAGATTTCATAGGTGGCAATTGTACGGTCAGCCTTATGTTAATGGCTTTGGGCGGATTGTTCCGTGCCGGAGTTGTTGAATGGATAAGCTCCATGACTTATCAGGCAGCAAGCGGCGCCGGTGCTCCAAATATGCGTGAACTGCTATCACAGATGGGAGTCTTAAATAGCGTTGTAGCAGAGGAGTTGAAAAATCCGGGATCTGCAATTCTTGAAATTGACAAGAAGGTCACTGCCACCCTCCGTGATGGTTCTCTGCCGACCAAAGAGTTTGGTTTCCCACTGGCAGGAAATGTACTTCCCTGGATTGACCGCGAGGTCGAGGATGGCCAAAGCCGTGAAGAGTTGAAAGGTTTTCAGGAAACTAACAAAATCCTGGGCACGTTGATTCCGATTCCGGTAGATGGTCTTTGTGTCCGTGTTGGCGCCATGCGCTGCCACAGTCAGGCTTTGACAATCAAGCTGAACAAAGACCTGCCGATTGCCGAAATCGAAAACCTGATCAAAAGTGATAATCAGTGGGTCAAGCTGATCCCCAACACCAAGGCGGAGTCTCTTAACGGGCTAACCCCGGCGGCTGTTTCAGGGACTCTGACCGTTCCAATCGGCCGAGTACGTAAGATGAAAATGGGGCCACAGTATCTATCCGCGTTTACCTGTGGCGATCAGCTCCTGTGGGGTGCTGCAGAACCACTCCGCAGGATGCTGCGTATTTTGTTGGAGAAATAAACGATCACCTCTGAATTATTTTGTATTGAGTTAGCGCCCCGAATGGGGCGCTTTCAGTTTGTATTTATTTTCTCTCTGAGCCAGGTTAAATCATATGAAATTACAAGCAAAACCAGAACTACTCGCCCCGGCCGGATCACTGGAATCCTTTTTTGCCGCTATTGAAAAAGGCGCTGATGCCGTATATGCCGGCCTTCAGGACTTTTCCGCCCGTGCCCGTGCCAAAAACTTTTCGCTGGCACAAATGGAGCGGATGCTAGCCTACGCCCACGGGCAAAACCGGAAGATTTACATCACTCTAAACACTTTAGTGAAGGAAAAGGAACTGCCACAACTGGTTGACACGCTGGCGGCTCTTGCTGGAATGAGGGTAGATGGCGTGATTCTACAGGATCTGGCCGTTGCCAGACTGATTCGCAATCACTTCCCAACCATACCGCTCCATGCATCAACCCAGATGACGATCCACAACACTCCAGGTGTCAAAATGCTGGAGGAGCTTGGCTTTCAGCGAGCCGTGCTTGCGCGTGAACTGGCGGTTGATGAAGTTGCTGCTATTGTCGCTGCCACACCCGTTGAAATTGAATGTTTCGTTCATGGAGCGCTCTGCTTCTCAATATCGGGGCAATGTTTTTTCTCCTCGCTGCTTGGTGGTCACAGTGGTAATAGAGGGCGCTGCGCCCAGCCATGCCGACGTCTTTATAACCATCGTGGTAAAGAGGGGCACTACTTTTCTACAAGTGACCTGTCGGCAATTGACCTTATCCCTGATATGGTCAAAGCGGGAGTGAAATCGCTGAAAATTGAAGGTCGCATGAAATCCGCCGAGTATGTTGCCTCTGTTGTTGAAGCCTACCGTACCGTGCTTGATGCACCGGAAAAAACGCACAAAGAGGCATTGACTGTTGCCAAGGGGATTTTGAAATATTCCTTTGGCCGTACTCCGACCAAGGGCTTTCTGGCATCACAGCAGCCGGATGACATCGCAAACCCCTGGCAGAAGGGTGGTACCGGTCGTTTTATCGGCCAAATAAAAAGTATCAAGGGCAAAAATCTGGTTTTTGAAACCAGAGACAGTCTTCATGTGGGAGATCGGCTTCGGGCACAGCCCAAAAGCGACATGGCCGGCCAGGCCTGGACCGTAAGGGAGCTGCTTTTCAATCGCAAGAAGAGCATGGAGGCGCCCGCTGGAAGTTTGGTAGAGGTTGAGACTCCCTTCAGCTTTTCAGTAGGTGATTCGATCTACAAGGTTTCTTCTAAAGAGGCATATAATCTGAGTGATAATGCATGCCAGCGCAGACTTGAAGGGAAACACGGGGACAAGCTCCCATGCCGGCTGAGGCTGAAACTCGTTCCCCCCCCCGCTACGGATGAAGAGCAGAAAAGTGGCTATCTACTCAAGGTCTCCGCAGAAGTTAACGGCTTGTTCCATGACTTTAGTTTCCCGCTTGGCCAGCTAGAACCGGCCCGCAGTGGTGACATGCAAGCCGTTTTGTTCGGCCAGTTTTCAAAATGCGGAGAAACACCATTTCAGCTAGAGTCACTTGAAGCCCCCGATTTTCCGGCTATGTTGATTCCATCGGCGCTGTTTAAGGATCTTCGCCGTCGGTTTTACCAACAGTTATTTGAAGTCTCTTCGGCGGTTTTCCGGGAAGAGCTTGCAGCTGCTCGCAAGGGAGCACTTCATGAGCTGAAAAAAGTACAGGTAGGTAAGCCACGGTCGGCAGCACGCGAGTCATTGGCCGTAGTAATGGCCGAAGCAAAAGAGTGGCGATTTCCACTCCAAAATGGCGCTGACGCAACACTATTGCCACTCTCAAAAGCGGTAATTCATCAGATAGCATCAACAGTTCCACGTATGATTGGTTCGCAAGAGCGCATTATCTGGCAGCTCCCGTTTATCATTTTTGATCGTGATATGCCTCTGTATCGCGACGCGCTCCGCACCTTATACAACGCGGGCTTTCGCCGTTTCGAGGCTGCTAATCTATCACATTTTGAACTGTTACGCTGTTTTCAGGATATACGTATTTCAGCCTGGCATCGTTGCTTTTCACTCAACAGTCAGGCGCTGGCTGCCTGGCGAGAGCTTGGCGCTGAAGCCGCAACTCTCTATCTGGAAGACGATAGCAGTAACATTACGGAGCTGCTCTCAGCAGGCATTGATATCGAACAGCGGATGCTGGCGTATTCTCCATTACCTGTTATGACCACAAAAATCCGCATCAAAGATGTACATGCCAATGCCCCGCTTCGTTCCGATAGAGGTGAAACATATCGAGTCACAAGCCATGACGGCTTACAAACAATCACCTCCTCACTGCCATTTTCTCTTACCGCACGGCATAGTGAATTGCTGCAGAAGGGGTGCGCTTCGTTTGTAGTAGATCTTAGCGAAGAACCACGCGAAAGATGGAGTGAAATTATTGCTGCATTCAAATCCGGCAGGGCGCTTTCCGGTACTACCGAATTCAATTATACTGCGGAGCTGGTCTGAATGAATATCATACTTGCTATCTTTCTGCAGGGGCTGTTACTGACGAATATTGCCTGCGCCGGTAGGACGGTGGAGGGCATGGTGAAGGCGGTTTATGATGGTGATACTGTTGTATTGCTAACCCGTGAAGACAGTAAACTCAAGGTGAGGTTATACGGGATTGATGCCCCCGAAACAAAGAAACCCAACAAACAGGGACAGCCATACGGTGATATTGCGAAGCGCACGCTGATGTATAAAATAATGGGTCGCCGCGTGACTGCAGAAATTATGGACATCGACCAATACAAGCGGGCTGTCGCGGTTATCCGTTATGAGGGGAAAGACATCAATCGCGAAATGGTGTCGGAGGGTATGGCGTGGGCTTACCGCCAGTATCTGCACGGGGCTTATGCATCGGAGTATATCGGAGCGGAAAGTCTGGCTTGTTCACGTCGCGCCGGGCTATGGCAAGAGTCTAACCCGAAACCACCATGGGAGTTCAGGAATGGGCCTAAGGGGATGAAAAAACATTCAAAACACTGGTGGTGGTGATTTTATTGAAATCCGATTGGCAGAGTTAGCGTCGGTATTTTTTTATCATGTCAAGGATGTGTTTAACCCTGGAAACAACCCGCACAGGTTGAACCGGTTTGGGAATAAAATCACTGAATCCGAACTCAAAAGCTTTCTGCTCATCCTCGGTCGACGCTTTGGACGTCAGCATAATAACGGGAATATCGGATGTCATAGGGTTGGCTTTGATGGCTCTCAGTAAGCCATACCCATCCATGCGTGGCATTACTGAATCAGTTATAATGAGCTTGGGGCGCTCTGATATGGCGATCTTTAACCCATCCAGTCCATCACTGGCAAGCAGCACCTTATAACCTTCCTTCACAAGTGCCATCTGGATGATCGTGGCAACCGGCGTGGAGTCTTCTACCACCAGGATAGCTTCTCCGCACTCTGAACTGCTTTTTAGGTAATGAACCGAGATGGCATCTAATATTTCTCTGCGAGTGGCAAGAACAGGAACCACCTGAAGCCCGGTAATGCGACTCAGCGTTTCCATTGTTTCCAGATCAAAGGGGTCAGTGATTGCAACCGCAAGCATGGAGTCTTTTTGTTTCAGGGGAAAAACCAGCTTCTTCATGGCAAAGTCGGATGGCAGCATATCGAGCAGTTCTTTAGAGTACGAGTGCCCGACAAAATTTTTGATCGTCTTGAAGTTGAACTGTTTTGAAAGGGCGTCTACAAGCTCTCCTTCGGTAATAACCCCCATCTCTTCGAGCACGATACCCAGGCGTTTTTTGTCGAGTTTCTGGCGTTCCAAAGCCCGTTCGAGCGTTTTATAGCTGATAATCTCAGCTTCTACCAGAATATCGCCCAAATGCTTCATACAGCCCACCTTTAAAGTCCGACTCGACACAACTCTTTTATATCATACAACAGATAGGTTCACACAGCATTTTCAGAAACCAATAGTCTGCGTCAGTCGTAAGAAACTATTTCGGCGCCAGATAACCGATACGGATCCCGCCCCAGTGTTTGTTATTTATTACAAGAGGTTTTGACATATCATTTAAAATTTCACCGGTGTCACGTCGATAGGTCTGCAGGAGGTAACCACTAGTATTTCTGGCACAGCGGATACCGGTCTTGTCATCAAAGATGCGTTTGGTGCGGTTATGGTTTTTGTCTGTTTCAGGATTGCCGGTCAGAGGCTTGGAAAATCGTAGATTGTGACACGGGACATACCCATTGTTGTCAACGCAAATAGCGTAGAATATTTTGCTGTCTCGATTAACAATCAATTCCTGAAGGGGAGAAATAATCCTGTCAAAGAACACATCAAAGCGGGTTGTATACTTTTGCGGAGTGGTATTAGGAACCGGTACATAGCTCCTGTCAAACAGGTTTTCAATCGTAATAGTCCGGTCTTTGAGGGCCTTTTCAATCGCATCGAGGACAAGAGATTCTACCTCGCGGATGTAAGACTTTACCGTGTCATGGTAATTACCAACTGAAAATTTCCCGACGGAGCTGTAAATCTGTTCAACTACGTCTGCGAAAGTCGCAAATCCTTCGCTGGTTCTCTGCATCATTGTATTTGTTTCTTCAGCGCTATGGGAAACAAGGCGGATCATCTCTGAAATATGATTTGTCGTTGCATTTTGTTCTTCTGAAGCGGTAGCGATCTGCTCGATCATAATGCGAGATTCGTTCGCATGCATTTTGATGTTTTCCAGACTTCCTCGAGCCTCAGCAGCCTTGGCAAGGCCGGTCTGCACAAGAACACTTTCGGTCCCGATCATATCAGCGGCGCTGCGGCTGGTTTTCTGTATGTTTGCTACAACCCGTTTGATCTCGCGGGTTGAAGCGGTTGTTTTCTCGGCCAATCCCTTAACCTCGCTGGCTACTACAGCGAAGCCTTTGCCAGCGTCACCCGCACGCGCCGCTTCAATTGAAGCGTTAAGAGCCAATAAGTTGGTCTGGTCAGCAATATCTTCAATTAATACAACCATTTCACCAATGTGAGCAGAAGAAGCCTCAAGTTCTCTGATAATCACCAGGGTGCTGTTCACGCTTGCACTGATTTGCTGCATACAGTTCCAGGTTTCTTCCACAACTTCCATACCGCTGCTGGCGGCGCTGTCTACTGCACTTGAGAGAGCCGCCGCGCGGTGGGTGTTCTCGGTAACCTCATGAATAGTCTGTGCCATCTCCTCGGAAGATGCAGCAACAGTAAACGCCTGATCCTTCTGATCCTGAGTCATTTTTTGTGTCCGCTCAGTGCCGGCTGCTAACTCGCAGACATTAGTTCCAATAAGGCAGGTTTGTGTGTATAGATCTGAAAAAGTGCTGCGGATCTTTTCCGTGAGGTTATTAACTTCATCACCCAGTCTGCCAATTTCACAGGTTGTTCGAATTTGAAGAATTTTGGTCAGATCACCTTCACTTCCGGCCAGATCGCCGAGCTGCCTGTAAAGTTCAGTGATCTGCTGTACTACGGTACGGTTGAAAAAAACATAGAGTGTTCCCAGCATTGCAAAAAAGAAAAAAGCTCCGACAACTGACATGATAAGCGTCAGATGCAAGGCGGAAGTGAATCCGGCCTCCAGGGAGGTAGTCATGATAACACCACCCAGATATTTTGCACTGCTTTTGTGGCAGCCACGGCAGCGCTCCTCATTTGCCAACGGGATAGCAAGATCAAGGAAACGCTTTCCACCTTTACTGGCGGACAATTCCGTCGGTACGCCGGAGGCGATTGCTGAACGCATTTCCTCACTTACCGAAACACTTCCCCACTCTTTCCCATCGCTGTTATACAGCTGTATTCCTGTGACTCCATCCGCCGTTTTAATCCCGGCAACGTACCCCCCGAAATCCTTCATATCACCCTTGGTCATCTGGTTAAGAATGTCATGGGTCACAGTAGAAGCCAGTAGCCTGGCATTTTTTCTCTGCAGATCAATGGTGGCGGTATATTCAAGATATATTGAGAGTATTCCAAGGCCTGAGAAGCCAATGAAAAGTGTTGCAGCAATAATCAGGATAATCTTGCGTGTTAGGCTTGATTTGAACATGACGGACACCTTCTGATGGAGTATTTACGGATTTGAGATTTTTTATTCTATATCATGAAAGACGATTATACAAACAGTTTGTCTGTATATAAAACCGTGTTAGTTGCTAACCCACTGCTATAAATAGAAAAAATATTATCGATAAAACGGGGATTTAATGCGGTGTACGAGAAGTTATTCCGCAGTTCTTTATTTTAGATGACACTGCAGAGCGTGGGGAATCAGCTGTCGTTTGATAAACAAAAGCCCGGAAGATTGACTTCCGGGCTTTTGTAGCTGTTATAAAGAGGTATTAGTTAGTTGGGATATACTGAAACCTTTTTGCGGTCTTTACCGAGACGTTCGAAAGCAACTACGCCTTCTATCAGAGCGAAGAGTGTATAGTCCTTACCGCAGCCGACGTTGTTTCCCGGGTGGATCTGGGTGCCGCGCTGGCGATAAATAATGTTCCCGGCCTTGACTGTTTCTCCGCCGAATTTTTTGCATCCCAGGCGCTGTCCGCCCGAATCTCTGCCGTTCCTTGAACTACCACCAGCTTTCTTATGTGCCATTTCCGTATCTCCTGGGAAAAATATTTATGCGGTTTTTTTTAAGCGGTAATCTTTTCAATCTTGAGGACGGTCAGGTGCTGACGATGCCCGCGCAATTTACGTGAATCTTTACGGCGTTTTGATTTGAATACAAGGACTTTTTTGCCTTTGCCCTGTACTGCAATTTTAGCTGTTACGGAAGCCCCTGCAACGAGAGGTGCACCCACGACTGTCTTTTCTCCGCCTACCATAAGGATTTCAGCGAATTCTATGCTGTCGCCGATCTCGCCCTCAAGTTTTTCAACTTTAAGAAATTCGCCTTCGGTAACTTTGTATTGCTTCCCACCTGTTTTGATTACTGCGTACATATGCCATCTCCATCCGCTTCTGATTTTTAAAGAGTTTTGGAATATAGATACATGGGTTCAACATGTCAAGCAGAAAATGACATCAAATAATGAGTGGCCGGATCTGATAGCATCTGTTCTGCAGAACCAGGCGTCACAGTAGCTGGTTTATGCTCCTGGTGCGTCTTCAAACAATTCGTCAAAGATTGCCTGTACGGTGCTGATTCGATCTGCCTTCCAGGCATTAGTGCCGCAGAAAACCAGTCCGGTTTCAACATCACCGCGCTGGGCACGGTCAAGCGCGGTGACAATGCAGAAACGCTCTCCAGATTCCTTATAGGAACATTTTTTCAGGCAGCCCATTCGGCAGGGAGTGTGGTTGTCAAGGTCATACTGACGAATATTGTCTTTGTTAGTCAGTATGGCCCGCCCCGGAAGCCCGGCCGGACTCATTATTAAGCCTATATCCTCTTTCGAGCAATCAAGATAGTGTTGTTTAAACTCGTCACTGGCGTCACACTCTTCGGTACAGACAAAACGGCTTGCCATCTGAACACCATCAGCTCCCTGAGCAAGGGCGTACTCCAGGTCAGCTCTATCCCAAACGCCTCCGGCGGCAATAACCGGGATATCAGCTCCGCATTCATCGCGGAAAAAAGTTTTGATTTCGCGTACAGTCGCGTACTGGTCGTATTCACCGGTACCGATGTTCTCCATTTTTTCACCAAGATGGCCTCCGGCTGTATCCGGATCCTCTACGACCACAGCATCCGGCAGACGGTTGTAGGTTTTACGCCACTTGCGCACGATAAGCTGGGCTGCCCGCAGTGATGACACAATCGGTACCAGGGCTACATCAGGATAACCGGCCGTAAGTTCCGGCAGCCCCATCGGCAGTCCGGCGCCACAGACTATGACCTTGGCACCCCCCTCTATAGCAGCTTTGACGAGCGGTTCGAAATCGGAAAGCGCGACCATGACATTGACGCCGATAATGCCATCAGGTGCGATCTCGTAAGCTTTACGCAATTCTGCCTTAAAAGCCTCTGTCTCGGCCTGGAAAAAATTCCTGCCGTCATAAAGACCGCTGTTAAGTGCTATGCCGGCAGCCGCAACCAGGCCCACTCCGCCGCTTTTTGCAATATGACCGGCCAGTCTGCCGGCAGATATGCGTACGCCCATTCCGCCCTGGATAAGCGGATAGCGTACAGTATGTTTCCCAATTGTCAGTGGCTGTGCCATAGTACCCCCCGTAGTTTCATGCCGGGACATAATAGCAAAGCATTAGTCAGAGCGAATGTAATAGTTTTGTAAAAGTAGTTGGTCGGCTGCGGATTTAACCTCTGGATTTATTTTGTGGACTTGTTGCAGTATTCTCACTAATATCACGTTTTATTTAACTAGGGAGCCGGCTATGGATAAGGAAAAACTGGAGTATTTTAAAGGCATACTGAATGACGAAATGAAAGCGCTTCAAGGTGAGGCCGGCAAGACAGTAACGGAGATGACGACGGATGCCCTGAGTTTTCCTGACCCTACTGATCGTGCTACTCAGGAATCAGATCGCAATTTTGAGTTGCGTATCAGAGACCGTGAGAGAAAGCTTATCAACAAAATAAAAGATGCACTCGACCGTATAGATTCAAAAGAGTTCGGTATTTGTGACGATTGCGGAGAAGAAATCGGCGAGGCTCGCCTTAAGGCCAGACCTGTAACCACACAGTGTATCGACTGCAAAATGGCTGCTGAAGAAAAGGAACGCCGAATTTAAATTTACTTATTATATGGGTACAGCGGTTCCAGGATTACTCATGGATATTGACAAATCTCCACATTCCATCGAAACCGACAATCGTCTGGCTGAATTGACGCTTCTATATCAGTTCAGTAATACGATGCTTTCTACTATACGCCTCAATAAATTAACGCATCTTATCCTTACGGCAATTACCATGCCGTCATCCAACCTATTTGAACGTGCCGTTCTATTTCTACGTAACGAAAAAACAAACGTCCTGCAGGGAATGCTGTCAGTAACCCGACTTAAGTCTGATGATTTGCAGATAGTCGGTGGCCAGGATGTTCTCGGAAGCCGCTGGGATATAAGTGATGAGACAATATCACGGCAGCGGTCTGAAGAGTTCTGTATGCTTGTACGTCTGACACGTATAGAAATTGATAAAGGCTGCCCGCTAATAAACAAAATTGTATACGGTCGCAGTCCAGGGCGCTCCGATGATACCGAATGTCATCAGTGCACATCCTGTCATTTTATCAGGCCACTCTGTAACGGGATCTTTGCTGCTGTGCCACTGGTTGCCCGCGAAACAACAATTGGTATGATTGTTGTCGATAACCCCGATTCTGCCTGCGAAATATCCGGCAGTGCCCTGCATTTTCTCCAGCTTTTCGGCAACCAGGCGGGTATGGCTATAGAAAATTCCATGTTGTATAATCGTATCGAAGATGCTCATCTGAATCTTAAGGATGCCCAGGAACGCCTGTTGCACGGAGAGCGCCTGGCGGCAATCGGCGAGATGGTCGCAAGCCTGGCTCACGAGCTGAAAAACCCGCTTATCGTCATTGGAGGTTTTGCCGGACGACTTATCAAATCACTATCATCTTCGACGCGTGAATATAACTATGCCGAAACCATTTTTTCTGAAGTCAGCAGGCTTGAAAAAATGCTGGCTGAAATTTTGGCATTTTCGCGTAAGCCGACCATCTGCTTCACTGCCTGCGATCTGGAGGATATCGTCCAGGATTGCCTTTCATGCTGTACTACCACTTTTGAAGACCACAATATCAAGGTGTTATTGAGCGCTGATGATCGCCCTTGGGTAGTTATGGGTGACTCTCACCAGCTGAAGCAGGTGTTTCTCAATCTGATATTGAACGCCTGTGACGTCATGCCGGAAGGTGGGCGGTTGACTCTGACGCTCAAAAAAGTTCTTAAGGATAAAAAAACAGTAACCGTAACATGTGTGGATACTGGAGGGGGTATCGCGAAAGAAATACTTCCCAAAATATTCAATCCTTTTTTTACTACGAAACATCATGGAACCGGCCTTGGACTTGCTATTGTGAATCGGATCATTCTTAATCACTTAGGATCTATAGAAGTCTGTAATACCGGCAGTGGCGCTGCTTTCACACTGACAATGCCGCTGGCAGAATGAAGAATTGCTTTCGAACGGACAGTCTCCGATTTAATATACAATTACAGCATAACCTACTTGTATGACTGTGGTTTTTGCTTGCATTAAAAGCAGTACACATGTACTCTCCGCCGCATATGAAATATAAATTACTGAAAAACAGCTGGCAGAGGACTTTATTATGCTGAGTAAACGGCGTTTTATAATTTTTGTCTCCGATACTGTGCTAATAGGAGTTGCGCTACTCCTGGCATTTCTGCTGCGGTATGATTTTTCTATTCCGCAGGATCAGCGGGCGCTTTTTTGGGAATGCCTGCTGGTAGTCTTGATCTTTAAGCCGATGGTTTTTGCGATGACCGGTTTTTACAACAGCCTTTGGCGCTATGCTTCGGTTCAGGATGCGCTGCAAATAGTTAAAGGCGTATTCCTGTCTTCATTTGTGGTTATAGCCGCGGTATTTTTTCTACAACAATTTACTCCGCTCCCCCGATCCATATTTGCCCTCGACTCGATACTGCTCTTTATTATGTTGGCGTCCAGCCGTCTTGTGTGGCGCGTCTGCCGGGAAACTTACATTGTCAGCAAGAACGTTTCAGGGCCTCTTACGCTGATTGTTGGTGCCGGAGAAGCGGGAAGTCTGCTGCTAAAAGAAATACGACGTCAGTCCGGGGCATCTTACCGGGTGATTGGTTATGTTGATGATGACCCTGAAAAAAAGGGGATGAAGCTGCACGGCATTCCGGTGCTGGGTGGGGTAAAGCAGCTTAATAAACTGATCCTCACCAATGAAGTTGAAGAGGTTATCATCGCCATGCCTTCGGCTGACGGGAAAACTATCAAGGACATCATAAATTCCTGCAAAAACGCCGACGTGATTTTTAAAACGCTTCCCGGCATCAGTGATTTGATAGACGGAACTCTGACTATATCCCAAATCAAGAAAGTTCAGATTGAAGATCTTCTGGGGCGTGAGCCGGTAGATTTGGATCGTGACTTGATCGGTGCCTTTCTGACAGGTAAGCGCGTGCTAGTCAGTGGCGCTGCAGGCAGCATCGGCAGTGAAATCTGCCGTCAGGTCGCCCTGTTTAAACCGGCGAAGCTGATCTTGCTGGATCAGGCCGAAACGCCCCTTTACGAGATAGAAAAGGAGCTTGTAAACCGCTTCCCAGAAATACGCATGCTGGCATTAATGGCTGATGTCCGCGACCGTGAAAACATACTGCAGCTCTTTGATGAATTTACTCCCGAGGTCGTTTTTCATGCTGCCGCTTACAAGCATGTGCCGATGATGGAATATAACCCGACTCAGGCGGTGCTTAACAATGTCTTCGGTTCGCGTAATATCGCCGATGCAGCCCACCAGTCCAAGGTGAGCAATATGGTTATGATCTCGACTGACAAAGCGGTTAACCCGACAAATGTTATGGGGGCTACCAAGAGATCAGCCGAAATTTATATCCAGGCGCTTTCACGAAATAGCAGTACCAGATTCACTACTGTCCGCTTTGGTAATGTGTTGGGGAGTAACGGCAGTGTCATCCCGTTGTTCAAACAACAGATAGCCGCCGGTGGACCGGTTACTGTGACCGACAAACGGGTCATCCGCTATTTTATGACTATCCCCGAGGCTACGCAGCTTGTGCTGGAGGCCGGTTGTCTTGGCAAAGGCTGTGAAATAATGGTGCTGGATATGGGTGAGCCTGTGCGGATTATTGATCTGGCTGAGGAATTAATCAGGCTGTCAGGCTTTACGCCATACGAAGACATAGATATTGTTATAACCGGTCTTCGCCCCGGTGAAAAGCTGTACGAAGAACTGCTGATAGAAGGTGAAGGCGTTATGCCGACTAGTCACGACAAGATCAAGGTGATGGCACCGGTTCATACCGATCTTACGTGTGTCTGCGATGAGTTTGAGCGGCTGTATGAGGCTGCCCGATCTAATAAAGTTCATGAGCTGATGGAATCCCTGAAACGACTGGTTCCCGAATTCAATCCTACTTATAGTTTTAATGGTTCAGCTCCGTTAACATTTCAGCGCGTGCGGCCTGACCTGTTCCCTGCTCCGGCATATGGTTCAGCAAAGGTGGTTTTGCTGCGGAAGAGCTGAAAGCAATGACCCGAAACGCGGGATTTTAATTGGATGATGCATGTAAAGATATAAATAGTTACTCACCATCCAAAATATCGTCAACTGGTGAGGCATGAAACAAAATAATTCAAAATTCAAAATTCAAAGATCAGTATATGTCTTATCTGTCTCCGCCTTGATTATTCTGCTGTTTGCCGCCGCACCGCTGCATGCCCTTTCTTCAGCGAACATTCCGCTTGACAGCCCGTTGTACTCTTACCTTGAAAAGCTCGCCGGTTTCGGCCTGATAACCAGCGACATGAGCGGAATAAAGCCGTTCAATAAGGCCGAGGTTGCCCGCCTGCTGCTGGAGGCAGAGCAGAATCTTGTCGCAGGAAAGGTTACTAACACCGTTTTTGCCGCTGAACTGATCAGGCAGGTTCGTTCTATGATTCCCCGCGAAGTTACATTACGGGAGAATCCTGAAAGAAAAGGGCCTCATCTTGACTATGATCCGCTGGCATCCTTGCGGCTACGTTCCCTTTGGTTAGATGGAGTACCGCGTAATTATCGGCGCGATGTTTACGATCCGGGTAACGACGGTGTTTTCGGTATCGGGTCTGGTCTTAGGCCGAAAAACCCGTATCCATCCGCAGCACACCAGCGAGGAACTGAAGGGACACCACTGCTTGAAAACAACAATGGTGTTATTCATGAAGCCGGTTTTAGCAGTGAACTCCGCTGGGGTTCAGAATGGTATCTGGGTGACCAGGTCGCCGGTCTGCTTGAACCTTCTGTTCTGGCCAGCGGGGACGACACCAGTGTTCGTCTCAACAGGGGTTATGTGAAGTGGGGGGGCGGAAGCGTAGAGCTCGAAGCCGGTAAGGATGAAAACTGGTTGGGGCAGGGTTACCGCGGTAATATCACTTTGACGAACAATGCTGATAACTTTACCCAGGTCAAAATATCCAGCCCCGAACCGTTTGACGTGAAGTACCTCGGAACCATGAAATATGCGCTCATTATGTCCCGTTTCGAGACTACAACTATCGATGGATCATTACGTCAGCCATGGTTCTATGCTGTTAAGCTATCAATTAAACCTCTTGAAAATCTGGAGGTCGGTTTTAATCTGGGGCGACAGGTTGGCGGGCCGGGGGTTAACAACAGTTTCGGTGATACTCTTCGCGGATTAATCGGCGGAACCAGTGCTGATAATTCCAACGGTCTTGCTGGGTTCGAAGCCCGCTATCGCCTGCCGTGGCTGCGCAATTCTGAAATATACGGTGAACTATCAGGAGAGGATACCGCGCTGTTCTGGCCGATTGTTGAGAGTTATGTTGCCGGTCTGTATCTGCCTCGCCTGACGGATGATGGCAGGAACGATCTCCGCTTTGAATTTTTTCAGGGGAATCAAATTCTTTACACCCACGGCACCTTTCCGGGTGGGTATCTGTACAAAAATATGCCGATTGGTCATTCGCAAGGCGGAGCAACACAGGACTTTTTCTTCCGCGGCAGCCACTGGTTCAATGTGCGTAATAATGTTGCTTTGGAATATATCTATACCAACCGTGGGATGGTCGGACGGATTCCGGTAGATGGGGTACCGCAGGCGATCGAGAGAAAACACGCCGGACGGATATTCTGGAGTTTGCCGCTTTATGCTGATCTGGACGGCCAGTTGGGTTACGGGGTTGAGAAGATTACCAACCTGGACCTTAAAGATGGTCAGGATCGAACCAACCAGCTGCTGAAATTTGAGCTCCGGTACAAATATTGAGGGTTATCTTGTGGATGGCCGGAAATAAACACACAAAATGAGTTGGCTTTACATAATGCTTAAATTTGCTTACTATGCTCGGCTATTGAATTCGAGGGGGAAATAAAATTGAATAATCGTATTTCGCTAAAACATCTGACAGCACATATTCTTGTGCAGACAATGATTTTCTTTGTGATGCTTACTTCTGTTAGTGCAGCACAATTGGAAGAACCTTTTGCTGCTCCTGCCGATGCCCCTTCTGGGGTGGGGATACCAAAGGGTACGGCCGCTTCTGCCATCGGTGCAACTTTAACCCCGATTGGAGCGCCAGCAATTAATTCAGGTATATTTTCTGCCAATAAGCCAAGTGAAATACAAGCACCTGACGCCTCTCCGCTCTCACCTCTTTCCACAAAGTTGCTGTCTAATAAGGCGGGCACTCCAAAAAATAAGCCTACGCTTCAGGAGCCAGTGACTGATAAAAGTACACTTGACCCCTCTGTCATTGAGGCTGCCATGATGGCCTCTGGTAAAGATGCGGAAAAGACGCTCCCACAAAAGTTTCAATATGGAAAGCTACTGCAGTTCGGCTACAGTTTCTTTCGCGCTGAAGTTGATCCTTTTGCAGCAATGAATGATATCCCGGTAGGGCCTGACTATCTGCTCGGCACAGGTGACCGGATAAACCTGACGGTATGGGGTAGTATAGACGGCTCTTATCAGCTGGAGGTAAACCGGAACGGCGAACTGGTTATACCCAAAGTTGGACCGATCAAGGTTGCAGGTGTAAGCTTTGGCCAGCTTCCTCAGCTACTTACAGGTCAACTCTCTCGTATATTCCGCAATTATCAACTGAGTGTAACCATGGGCAAGTTGCGCATGATCAAGGTTTACGTTGTCGGAGATGTCAATTCGCCTGGTGATTACAATATCTCTTCCATGTCAACACTGCTGAATGCCCTTTCAGCTGCCGGTGGGCCGACTCGCAACGGCACACTCCGTTCTATTGCTATCAAGCGTGATGGTAAGCTTGTCGATACGGTCGATCTATATGAATTCTTTCTAAAAGGGGATAAAAGTCGGGACATCAGGCTGCAGCCTGGCGATACGGTTTTTGTTCCCACTATCGGCCCGGTGGCCGGGATTACCGGGAATGTTCGGCGTCCCGCCATTTTCGAGCTGAAAAACGAAAAAACACTCAAGGATCTCCTTGCGCTTGCTGATGGTATAGTGCCAACCGGCTATCTGCAGCGCCTGCAGATATCGCGGGTTGATGCCTACGAGAAAAAGAGCGTCACGGATGTAAATCTCGACCCCAAAACTGCCGGTAAAGATTTGGACACTCTTGCTACTGCTATCCCAATCAAAGATATGGATCTAGTAAAGATTTTCCCGATTGACAGCACTGTGCGCGGGTATGCCCGTTTATCCGGTTATGTCTTGCGGCCGGGAGATTACGCTGTAAAGCCGGGCATGACACTACGGGATCTGTTACCTCCAGACAATCTTCTGCCGGAATACCATCAGTCGGTCGGCAGCCTTATCCGGCTTGTCCCACCTGATCTTCACCCCGAAGTTACCATGATTCACCCGGCCAATGCTGCCGCCGGTAAGCCGGGCTTCAACCTGGATGTTCAGGAATTTGACACCATCAGGATCTATTCCCGCTGGGAGATGGAAGAGATGCCGCGTGTGCGCATCAACGGCGATGTACAAAAGCCCGGTGAGTACAGATTGCTTGAGGGTATGACTGTGCGGGATCTGTTGTATACCGCCGGTAATGTCAAGATGACGGCTTTTCTGAAAAATGCCGAAATTGCCCGCATGAGACGCACCGGTGATAATGTTACCATGACGACAATGGTAATAGATCTGGGACGCGCTCTTGACAAAGATCCAAAACATAACCTGCTGCTAGAGCCTTTTGATGAGCTTTCTGTTCGCCGGATCCCAAGCTGGGCAGAAGAAACCGAGCGTTATGTAACAATAAGTGGTGAGATTCTCTTTCCCGGCACCTATCCGATCATCAAAGGAGAACATCTTAGCGATATACTTCGTCGTGCCGGCGGCTTTACTGACAGATCCTACCTGCGCGGAGCAAAGCTGACCAGGCGTTCCGTAAGGGAGTTGCAGCAGAAACGGATGGATGAAGTTCTTGTAAGAGCTGAGCGTGATATTACACAAAAGCAGGCGACTGTAGCGGCGGCTGCTACGTCAAAAGAGGAGCTTGATGGAACAAAAGCTGCTCTGGATGCACTGCAGAAAAATACGGAAAGGCTGAAAATTGCGAAGGCTGAAGGCCGCGTGGTTATACACCTCAATCAAGGGCAGGAATTAAAAGATAGCGAATATGATCTGCTGATGGAGGGGGGGGACACTTTTGATGTGCCGTCACGCCCCAGTGTCGTCAATATATTAGGTACGGTGTACAATCCGAGCTCCTTTGTGTATCTGCCTAACCGTTCGCTTTCAAGCTATCTGGATCTATCGGGGGGCACGACAATCGAAGCGGAAACGTCTGATATGTATGTTATTAGGGCCGATGGGTCGGTATTCAGTCGTCAGCAAACATTTTTTGGTGGATTCCTTTCGAGTCAGTTAGAGCCGGGTGATACACTGGTTGTGCCGCAAAAACTCGAGAAAACTGCCTGGATGAGGGAAATCAAGGATTGGACCCAGATTCTGGCTAATCTGGCAATTACGGCCGGCACCGTTATGCTCGGCTTGAGATAGGGGGGGATATGAACGAACAACAAACTATTCGCCCTGAGATTGAAGCTGAGGAAGAGATTAACCTGCTGGAGTTGTTACGGGTGGTCGTACGTAACCTGCCGTTGATCGTCAAGATCACTACCGCTGCAGTGGTCCTCTCTGTGCTGTATTCATTGACGCTGAAAAACGTCTACACAGCCAGGGCTACGCTGCTGCCGCCGCAAAAGGATTCCGGCGGCGGTGCATCGGCACTGCTTGCTTCTATGGGTGGCGGATTGGCCGGTCTGGCCGGAGGACTAGGCGGCTCAGCCGACCTGTATTTGGGACTCCTGAAAAGCCGCACGGTTACCGATGCCGTAATTAAACGGCTTGATCTGCACACGGAATTTAAATCAAAAAATGTCGATTCAACAAGAACAACAGTACAAAATCTGGTCAAGTTTCAGGCTGGTAAGGATGGTATTATCACTATCACCGCCGATTACAAGGATCCGGTTAAGGCGGCTCTTCTTGCCAATACTTTCATAGATGAACTGCAGAAAAAAAGCATGCAGCTTAATCTGACCAAAGCAAGCACGGAACGGAGTTTTCTTGAAAAGCGACTGGTAGTGGTAAAGCAGGATTTGAAGGTCGCCGAAGAGGATATGAAGAGCTTTCAGGAAAAAAACAAAACTATCAAGGCAGACAGTCAGGCCGCGGCAGCCATCGAAGGTATAGCCCGATTACGGGCGGAGGTTGTCACTAAAGAGGTCCAGTTGGCAGCACTGCGCAATTCCATGACGGATGAGAGCACTGAAGTAAGAACGCTGCTGGCGGGAATAACAAAACTTAAAAGCCAATTGCACTCCATGAGCGGTACCGGTGATGGTGGAGGAGTTATTCCATCCGTCGGTAATGCCCCTTCTATCGGCGTCGAGTATGTGCGTCGATTACGTGAATTAAAGACCCAGGAAGCGCTGTTTGAACAGCTTACCAAACAGTTTGAGATGGCAAAAATCAGTGAAGCCCGGGATTCATCCTCGCTGCAGGTACTCGATGAAGCGGTGCCGCCTCTCTACAAAAGCAAGCCAAAACGGTCGTTGGTCGTGATTCTTTCTGCAGTAACGGCTTTTTTCTGCTCTATTTTTCTGGTGTTCATCAAAGAGTATCTGGCCAAGCTGTCACCTGAAGACAGTGCCATCATGAACGAGATGAAGGGCACTTTAAAGGGAATGCTGCGACTGCGAAGATCGGCATAACAGTGTGACTGACCGAAAACCCTTCAATACACCGTTAATCTGGCTGTTTCTCTGTGCCGGCCTGACTATTTTTATCCTCTGGCTGGCGCTGATGCCTGCCACCTCGGCACCAACGGGTCTGGGATGGGATAAATTGAATCATGCCGGTGCAATGGCCGTTGTCACCGGTTTTGCGTATCTGGCCTTTCGACCGCGCGCGCAGGCTGCCACAGCTGCGTTTTGGTACGGATCGCTTCTCGGTATTCTGATCGAAATACTGCAGGGTACTCTAACGACCACCAGATTTGCAGAGTGGAGTGATGTTGTCGCCGACCTGATCGGGGCCGGCTTTGCCCTGATTGTGATAAAAATATACCAACGCAGAACAGCACCAACACGGTGACGTTGCTCCATTTCCCTCCTTGCCATCCCCACTACAAACAGGCATAATACCCACCATTTTACTAGCGGAGTTTATCGTATGGCATTACGCGTCTACAACACCTTTACCGGTGAAAAAGAGCTCTTTGTTCCACTCACCCCCGGCAGAGTCGGGATGTACGTCTGCGGTGTAACGGTCTATGATTACTGCCATATCGGACATGCCCGTGCCGGAGTGGTATTCGACATCATCTTCCGCTACCTGAAATACGCCGGTTTTGATGTCACCTATGTCCGCAATTACACAGATATCGATGACAAAATCATCAATCGCGCCAATCAGGAAGGCACTGATTACCGCACAATAGCAGACCGCTATATTCAGGCTTTCGATGAGGATATGGCCAAGCTTGGACTGGCCAAGCCGACGGTAGAGCCGAAGGCTACCGATCATATCGGTGGAATCATCAGCATCATCGAAACGCTTATCGCCAAGGGACACGCTTATGCTTCTGATGGAGACGTGTATTACGCTGTGGAGACCTTTCCTGATTATCTCAAACTGTCCGGACGGAATCTGGAGGATATGCAGGCGGGCGCCAGGGTAGAGGTGGGTGATAAAAAACGCCATCCAATGGACTTTGCCCTCTGGAAGGGGTCAAAGCCCGGAGAACCATGGTGGCAATCCCCCTGGGGAGAAGGTCGCCCAGGATGGCATATCGAGTGTTCCGCAATGAGTATGGAATTTCTCGGTAAAACATTTGACATCCATGGTGGCGGCAAAGATCTTGTGTTCCCCCACCATGAAAATGAAATTGCCCAGTCGGAAGGCGCGAACGGCTGCCAGTTTGTTCGTTACTGGCTCCATAACGGATTCGTAAATATCAATGCCGAGAAAATGAGTAAGTCACTGGGGAACTTTTTTACCATCCGCGAGGTGCTGAAAAAGTATGATCCGGAAACACTCCGTTTTTTCATTCTTTCGGCTCACTACCGCTCACCTATAGATTTCTCGGATCAAAACCTTGATGAAGCCCAGTCAGGGTTGGAACGGATCTGTTCCTGCCTGGCCGCTCTCGATGAAATTCTGAATAGCCACCCACGGTCGTATGAAACTGCAGTTTCCGACAATCTGACACAGATAGGTCTGGAACTGCAGGAAAAGGTTAATCAGTTTTTGCCACGTTTTGCCGAAGCGATGGACGACGATTTTAACGCGGCACAAGCTCTGGGCATTCTATTTGAAACAGTACGGGCAGCCAACCGCTTTCTGGCGGAGACGAAGGCTATAACAGCGGCCCCTTTGATATTGATAGCGAATGTCCGGGATCTGTTTGTGGAGGCCGGAAGTGTCTTGGGGCTATTTACGACTCCTCCGGCACTATGGTTGGAGGGTGTCAAGGCTGCCAGAACCAGTCAGCTTGAATTGACGCCTGACGAAATAGAGCTGCTGATTTCTGAACGAGCTGCTGCCAGGATCGCAAAAAATTTCAAGCGCGGCGACGAGATCCGCGACCTGCTACTGGCAAAAGGGGTTCATTTGCTGGATTCAACGCAGGGAACGACGTGGGACGTAAAGTAGGGTTGCAAAGTCGTTTTTGGCTGATATAATCTGATACTGGCACTGATAGACGGGTAAATGCGTTAACGAAATCATACATCTGAAGGGGTTCTGTGTGGATCGGGAGTGTTGCTGGTACAGGGACGTTATTGAACAGGCCGATTGCCCGAATATCAGTGAGGGCGAAGAGGAACTGCTTATTTTAAAACATCAGCGCTTGACTGAAAAGTGCTGTGACTGCCCTGTCTTCATTGAGAGCCTGGCCCGGTTGCATGACTCCGCCAACCCATTGGCAACAATTCTCTCCGAAGTATTGAGTGAAAACTGTCGGCAGAAAAACCAGATTCAGTCACTGGTTAGTTTTCTCGATAGCAAAACCCTTGAAATTCGTTTTTTACACGAACTCGGCTCTATTCTGCAAAGTTCGGTCGATCTGGATGAAGTGCTTTCTGTGGCACTGACCGCCATTACTGCCGGTAAGGGCTTCGGCATGAACCGTGCCTTCCTGCTTTTGTGTGATCGCGAGGAGGGTGTCCTTAAAGGCTATATAGGGATCGGTCCACGTAACATGGAGGAAGCCAGTCAGGTCTGGGATGAAATTATCCAGAACGATATGGATCTGCAGACTCTGGCTCAGAACTTCCGTCTGAACAAGCTCTCCTCAGAACGAGCAAAGTTTCAGGATGTACTGGAACAGTTAACAATTCCGCTTACCGATAAAAATCATATAGTCATCAAAGCGCTAGACGGGAAACGTCCGATAATGGTCGAGGGTGCTTACCAGCGAACGGATGTCCCATCTGAACTGTCTCGCCTACTGGGTGTTGAAACCTTTCTGCTGCTGCCGCTTGTTTCGCGCAATCGCTGTATCGGTATTATTATTGCCGATAACTGCATCACTCACCGAAGCATAACTGAAGAGGATATGCGTTCGCTCGAAACATTCGGTTTTCCGGTTGCATTTGCAATTGAGCGCGCATCTCTCTACGACAAGCTGCATGTTGAACTTAATCGCGTTACCGAAGCGGGAAGAAAGCTGAAAGAGCAGCAGGAGTTAATAGTCCGGATGGAGAATATGGCTCTGGTCGGGCGCATTACATCCAGTATCGCTCATTCAGTGCGCAACCCTTTGATGGTTATCGGAGGATTTGCCCGTTCGATGCTGAAAAACAGTCCCGTGTCCGATCCCAAGCGGAGTTTCATCGAGTCAATTGTTGCGGAAACTCGGCAGCTCGAAGGCGTGCTTGATGAAATTCTCAACTATTCCGATTCATTATATCCTACTCGCGATTTCTGGGATGTAAACCAGTTGATTGAAGGAGCTTTGCGCGATACTGCGGACATTATGAAATCACTAGGGTATGCCACCGGCTATACTCCCGGCCATGCCATGCTCCCGGTATATATAGACTTCAAACAGCTCTCTTACTGTCTTCGGACTGTGCTGCAAAACGATATCAATGGTACCGGCTCAGACCGATCAATTGCTATCAGTTCCCAGAGCGGTGAAAATTGTGTCATCCTCAGGATTGAGGATCACAGCCGTCACACATCACAGATTGAGCTTGACCACCTGCTGATACCCTTTTCTGAATCTCGAGACCTTGGAACCGGCCTCGGCCTCGCGCTATGTAAAACAATGCTTGAAAAGCAGGGGATTCCTTTTGTTGCTCAGGCCGGTCTCATTGAAGGAATCCTTTATACAATCACACTTCCCACCTGTAAGGAGGAACAGCCATGAGTAGACTATTAGTCGTAGACGATGAAGCCAATATCCGGTTGCTTTACGCAGAAGAGTTGAAGGATGAAGGGTATGAGGTGGTGACGGCAGCCAGTAGCGCCGAGGCGTCTGAAAAACTGCAGGGTTGTACATTTGATCTGGCTATTCTGGATATCAAGCTGAAGAACGAAAGCGGCATTGAGCTGCTGCAGCGTCTGGTTAAGGAACGTCATGATATGCCTGTGATACTCTGCTCGGCATTTTCCTGTTACAAGGACGATTTTTCAGCCTGGCTTGCAGATGGCTATGTGGTGAAGTCGGGTGATCTTACCGAGCTGAAACAGGAGATAGCCAGGGTGCTGGCCAAGAAGGCGCTTAAAGCCAGAGGATGATGGGTGAGGGCGCCATGTATCAATAATATGAAGGAGAAATTATGAAAGCTGTCATTATGGCGGGGGGCTTCGGTACCCGCATTCAGCCGCTTACCGGCAGTATGCCAAAACCGATGATTCCGCTTTTTAATCGTCCGATCATGCTTCATATCGTCGAACTCTTAAAGAAGTACGATATCACCGATATCGTCATGCTGCTCTATCATCAGCCTTTCTATATCAAAAACTTTTTCCGTGACGGTTCTGATTTCGGCGTCAAGATCACTTATGTGAACCCGATTGCCGATATGGGTACGGCGGGTGCGGTCAAGGCAGCCGAGAAGTATCTGGACGAGCGCTTTATGGTTATCAGCGGTGATCTCCTGACGGATTTCAACCTCCAAAAAATTCTTGATTTTCATTCAGACCATAAAGCCAAAGCCACGATTACTCTTACCTCTGTCAAAGATCCTCTCCAGTTCGGTGTTGTGATTACAGACAAGGAAAAACGTATTACCCAGTTTCTGGAAAAGCCGGGTTGGGGCGAGGTGATTTCCGATACAATCAACACAGGAATCTATGTGCTGGAGCCGGAGATTTTGAAATACATTCCGGTGGGAGAAAATTTCGATTTTTCACAGGATCTTTTCCCGCTGATGTTGAAAAAGAAAGATGCCCTGTATGGTGTGACCGCCAAGGGCTACTGGCGGGATATCGGCAATACGGATTCCTACCGCGAAGCGTATCACGATATTTTTAAAGGCAGAGTCAACTTGAAGATCGATGAACCGCGACAGGATGCGGTTGGTAAGGATCTGCGAGTTGGTGCTGATGTGAAGTTGGAAAATGCCGCCGGGTTGGAGGGTATGGTCGTGATCGGCGACAACAGCCAGGTCCTTGGCGACGTTCGCATAAAGGACTCCGTTATCGGCCGTAACTGTACAATCGAAGCTGGTGTCAGACTCAACCGATGCATTGTATGGGACAACTCGTATGTTAAAAAAGGAGCAAAGATAACGGATAGCGTCATCTGCTCCAATGTACGTATTGGTCAGGGTGCGATCCTTGAAGAGGGAACAATTGTTGCCGATGAAACATCGGTAGGAGACGAAGCCGTTATCAAGGCGGATGTTAAAATCTGGCCCAAGAAGACCATTGAGGCCGGTGCAACAGTTACCTCCAATATGATTTGGGGCGAAAAATGGAAAAAGGCGCTGTTTGAGGGAGCTATCATCAAAGGGCTCTCCAATGTGGAGTTAACCCCCGAATTCTGCGCCAAGCTAGGCTGCGCCTACGGCACCTCGCTTCCCAAAGGGAGTTTTGTTCTTGGTGGGCGCGATTCCAATCCCTCATCCCGCATGCTCAAGCGTTGTTTCATGGGTGGCCTGCTTTCGGCTGGCATCAACGTGCGCGATATGAAGATGACTTCACTGCCGCTGGTCCGCTATAAATTGAAGACATTTGGCGAGGTTGGCGGTGTCCATTTTCGCCAGGCTCAGGATGATCCTGCGGCGCTGGAGATCGTTTTTCTGGATGGCGACGGCCTTGACTTTTCCAGTAACATGGGGAAGAACGTAGAGCGTACTTTCTTCAAGGAAAATTTTCGCCGTGCCCACCATACTGAGCCTGGTGTCATCACTGATATCAATAATGTGGGTGATTTCTATCGGGAAGGGTTTTTGCGGGCGCTTGATCGTGAAATACTGAAAAAATCTGCTTTCACGGTTGTTGTGGACTTTAATTTCTCCCCTTCCAGTCAAGTGCTGCCGCAACTTTTAAATGAGCTTGGTTTCTCGGTTATCGCTTTAAATGCTTATGTTGATGAGGGCAGGGGAGTCCAGATTAAGGAAAAAGAGCTGGCCTTGAATCAGCTTTCTGCAATTGTGTCGTCACTGGGGGCTCAGGCCGGATTCTGGCTTGACACTTCTGCCGAAGCAATTACTCTGGTTGATGAAACAGGTCGCATTTGTACCGGTATAGAATTGCTTTCCCTGACGGTTGCGTTGCTCATGAAAGTCGGGCAGAAAGGGACAATTGCCGTGCCGGTGCAAGCGCCGTCGACAATCGAACAGATGGTTGTACAGAAAGGATGTCAGGTCGTCCGCACCAAGAGTTCGGATCGGGCCATGCAGGAGATAGCCTCCTCTTCAGAAATCGTACTTACCGGCACAACCGATGGCCGCTTCGCCTTTCCCCGTTTCCAGTCTGCTTTTGACGGAATGTTTGCCATCGCAAGGTTGATGGAACTGAGCGCCGCTGGAGGAGTAACGTTGTCGCAGGCTCTCCAGGGTGTCCCCCGCAGCGCCTTCCTTCAGACCAGCCTCCCCTGCCCTTGGGAAATGAAGGGCGGAATTATGCGCAAGATGAGTGAGGACAGCCTGGAAAAGGAGGCTACATTCATAGACGGTATTACAGTGCATTTTGGCACGGAGTGGGTTTTAGTTCTTCCTGATCAGTATCTGCCTGTGGTGCACATTGTGGCGGAGTCCAGAGATCATAAGTCTGCACAGAAGCTGCTCAGTGAGTACGAAAAGAAAATTATCGCATGGAAGAAGGAGATGGTGTAACCGCTTATGCCCAAACCCCTGGACGTGGTCATCGTATGGCATATGCATCAGCCGTACTACAAAGACCCGCTGAAAAACGAGTACGCCCTCCCATGGACTTATCTCCACGGTATAAAGGATTATTTCGACATGCCGGCAATCATCGACGACACACCAGGCGCCAAGGCTGTTTTCAACCTGGTGCCGTCGCTGATTGAGCAGCTACTGGAATACGCTTCCGGTAGTGCAGTGGACCCTTTTCTTCAAAAAGGGAAAGCGGCTCCATCCGAGTTGAGTCAGGAAGACCGCATTTTTTTGCTGGAAAACTTTTTTTCAGCCAATAGACAGCATATGATCGAGCCTTCACGGCGCTATCTGGAGCTGCTTTACATGGCCGGTGAAGGTAAGCCTGGGAGTGCCGCAGAACGGGTCAGGCATTTCAGTGAGCAGGATCTACTGGATTTACAGGTTCTGTTCTTTTTAGCATGGACCGGCGAAGCGGCCCGTCGCCGTTATCCTGTTTTTGCCGATCTGGTTGCCAAGGGTGAAGACTTTACCGCTGCAGACAAAGAGCTGCTTTTTGCCACACAGTTGGAAGTTTTACAGGCAATAATTCCTCTGTATCAGCGGCTTCATCTTGAGGGGAGAATAGAACTTTCAGTAACACCGTACTATCACCCGATTCTGCCATTACTCTGTGATATAAAAATTGCCCAGACCGCTATGCCCCGGGTCACTCTGCCGGCAGCAAATTTCCGTCACTCCGAGGACGCTCGCGCCCAGATCCGCCGCGGGATCAGCTATTTCCGCGAGATTTTTGGTTTCACACCGACCGGAATGTGGCCTTCAGAAGGTTCCGTCAGCAATGAGACTCTGACTATAATTGCCGAGAGCGGTATTCGCTGGATTGCAACCGATGAGGAGATACTGGAGAAAAGTCTTGACGGAGGTCTTGGTAGTGGCAAAGAAAGGCTCTATAGGCCCTGGCGCTACAGTAGCAGTCGGGGAGAAATAGGAGCGTTCTTCCGTGATCATCAACTTTCAGACCTGATCGGGTTTACTTACTCGCAGTGGGAAGCAGGACGCGCAGTGGAAGATCTGTGCGGTCGTCTAAACGGAATAAAGTCGCGCCTTGGCGGGGAAGGCCGTGTAGTCCCGATTATCCTCGATGGTGAAAATGCCTGGGAATACTACCCTAACAACGCTTATGATTTTCTGCAGGGCATGTACAAGGGAATTGCCGGCTCTCCGGCTCTTCGTCTGAGCACTTGTGACGAAGTATTGAATGAGACCCGTTTCGACGGACGTTTGCATACAATTTTTCCCGGATCCTGGATTAACGGCAACTACGGCATCTGGATCGGTCATCCTGAAGAAAATCTGGCCTGGGATCTCATTGCCCATGCCCGTGAAGCTGCTGTTTCCGCTAATCCGCTCGTTGCCGCAGCTCTTGCGAATGGAGACCCCTCCACGGACGCCACCGCTGAGATGATCTGCCGCTCCCTGTATGCCGCTGAGGGGAGTGACTGGTTCTGGTGGTACGGAGATGACCACTTTTCACCGCACAGCGATCGTTTTGACCGGCTTTTTCGTCAACACCTGATGAATGTCTACCGGCTTCTGGGGCAGGACCCCCCTCGTGAGTTGCTGGAGCCTATTAAGAAGAAAAATCCTGCCGGTTTAATAAGAGAGCCGGCCGCATTTATTGATCCCGAAATAAACGGCAGGATTAGTGACTATTTTGAATGGCTGGCCGCCGGGTTGTATGACCTGACCCGCCAGGGCTCGGCCATGCACTCGTCTGACAGAATGCTGCAAAGCTTCTTTTACGGCTACAACAGCCGTTCTTTCTTTATCAGAATAGATGGGGTTCAGGATATATCCCGCCTACTAAGGGAAGACGATGTCCTCAATATCCACCTGATCTATGATCATGATTACCGATTGTCGCTGCAGATGAAACATGATGAGGGACTGCTGCAAATCAAGGAAAACGGCGTATGGACACCGACCAGCAGCTGCTGTCACTGGAAGATCGCTAAAACGTGTGAGATAAGTATCCCACTCAGCTGCCTCAAGTTAACGGGAGGAAGCAAATTATTCGTTTCGGTGACACTGGTGCGCGATAATGAAGAGCTTGGACGCTGGCCGAGCGATGCGCCGCTAATGCTATATTATGCAGGGATGGATCTGGAGCTTGATAATTGGTTGATATAAAATCAGGGGTAATGCTCATGGGGCAGGGATAGTAAATGAATCCTGCTCTCACTAACTTGCCGCTATGGAGGATATATGTCTGAACTTCGCTGGGATCCTATAAAGATGTACTGGGTAATTATTGCCACTGAGCGTGGCCGCAGACCGCGTGACTTTCAAGTTGAGCCCGAGCGTAGCGGGATGGTTGCATGTCCGTTTTGTTATGGTAATGAGGATAAAACTCCGCCAGAGATTTTTGCAATTCGCCCCGGTGGCGAAGCTAATGCCGCAAACTGGCGGGTGAGGGTAATTCCGAACAAATATCCTGCCCTGCGTGTAGAGGGAGATCTCAACAGTCAGGGTTACGGCATGTATGATGTGATGAACGGCATCGGTGCTCACGAAGTGATTATAGAAACACCTGACCATAACCGTACGCTGGCCGATCTGACGGTAAACGAAGTGAATGATGTTCTTATCGCTTATCGCCACCGTTACCTTGATTTACGCAAAGATTTTCGCTTTCGCTATATGGTTCTGTTTAAGAACCATGGCACCCGTGCCGGTGCGTCCCTACATCATTCCCACAGCCAGCTTATCGCAGTACCACTGTTGCCGCCGGTAGCAAGTACCCAGCTGAAAGTTGCTCGCAATTATTTCAACGATAAGGAACGCTGTATCTTCTGTGATCTAATTGAGTTTGAGCTGCGGGAAGGGGTGCGCGTCGTAAAGGAATTTTCCAATTTTGTGACGTTGACTCCCTACGCGTCAAGTTCTCCCTTTGAACTGCGCCTTTATCCCAAACGTCACAGTCATGACTTCGCATTAATGGACGATGCCCAATTGGCAGAGTTGGCTGTGGCGATGAAGGATATGCTTCTGCGCGTGAAAACGGTGCTGCGTGATGCTCCATATAATTTTATTCTCCACACCGCCCCGCCCATGCATCGCCGCCCCGGTAAGCCTGATCATTGGAACTCGTTGGAGTATGATTATCACTGGCATATAGAGCTAGTGCCGCGTTTGACGCAAGTGGCCGGTTTTGAGTGGGGTACCGGCTTTTACATCAATCCGACTTCACCTGAAGATGCAGCACTGTTTCTGAGAGAGGCAGATGTCTGATATACGCAAAGCACTCAACGATCTCCGTACCTCCGCATCAGAACAGCATCTGGAAAATGATCCACTTTCATTCTGTCATCGCTACACTGATCCGCTCGATCAGGAGATCGCAGCGGTTGTCGCTTCTTCATTTGCCTATGGTTCGGTAGTTATTATTCTGCGCACTCTGGAAGTAATCTTTTCCGAATTAGGCCCTTCGCCAAGAAGTTATGTAGAGAGATTTGATCCTGAGGCGGGTTTCAAGGCTTTTTCTGGCTTTAAACATCGCTTTAACGACGCCCGCGACCTTTGCGCGTTACTGTGGGGGATGCGGCAGATTATTGAGCAAACTGGTAGCATTCAGTCGTTTTTTCTGAGTGGGCATGGCGCCAGTGATCAGGATGTGAGCCGCTCCTTGAACCGCTATTCAGCGGCAGTACTGGCGCTGGACTATTCTGCCGTATTCGGGAGTAACAGCATTCCTGACAGTTCTTATTTCCCGTTTCTATTCCCGGCACCCGCTTCCGGAAGTGCCTGTAAGCGTCTCTGCATGATGCTTCGCTGGTTGGCCCGCTCTGCAGACGGAGTTGATCTTGGTATCTGGAACGGAGTGTCCCCTGCACAGCTGATTATTCCAGTAGATACGCATATAAGTCGCATTAGTCGCTATCTCCGCTTTACCGCCAGAAAAACAGCAGATTGGCGCATGGCTCAGGAAATCACTGCTGCGCTGCGCGACTTTGACCCCGCTGATCCTGTAAAATATGATTTTTCGCTGGCTCATCTCGGTATTAGCGATGGCTGTGATGGTAAAGATTTCCGTGCATGCGTGACGTGCCCGATTGTTGGAATATGTGCGCAAAACCTGACTAAATAGTCGAAATATCACGGAGTAATGATTTGACACCCTTCACCCTTTCTGATATAGAACTAGCGTTCTTTCAGATAGTTCCGTCAATTTCCGTGGAATAAGCTGTTATCATCGAGGAGTCGCAGATGATCATCCAATGTGTAAAATGTCAGACCAAGTTTCGGCTTGATGACTCCAGGATCACGGATAAGGGCGTCAAAGTCCGCTGCACCAAGTGTAAACACGTATTTACGGTGCAGAAGGAAGTGCCGGAAGTCATATCGAGCGAAGCGGAAGTAGCGCAAAACGAATTATCCTCTCCTATTGACCGGAATGATGCGTCAACTGTAGCTTCTGAAGATCAGACGTTTATTGTGGAATCGGTGCCTTCGGCTGTTGATACCACTTTCGCTCCTGATACTCCTGAAAATGTCCCTTTCTCCGCTGCCCCAGACGGCTTTGCCACTTTCGAAACATCTCACTTTGACACCTCATTAATTTCTTTTGACACAGATACTATTGACGATACTGATGTCGCGAAAGAAACAGCTATAACTGTTAAGACGGTCGCCTCAGGTGGGGATGTTGATTTTTCCGGTTTTGATTTTGGCGATAGTGAAGTAGAACCTGATACCGCTTTGCCCTCTACGCTGTCAATTGACGACTTTATGGACACAACGCCTGGAACAGCTCAGGCTGCAGTTCCTAAAAATGCTCCACAAGGGCTTGATTTCTCTGATGATGATATGTTCGGGGAAGTTGTGCCGACCTCTCAAGAAGTGTCAAGCAACACGATCTCCTTTGATTTTGAAGATGACAGTTTTGCCGAATCAATGGATATGAGTGGTCAGGATTCAAACAGTAAAAACAGCTCTTTATTTTCACTCGACTCACCTGGAGTAGCGCCCTTCAATCTTGGTGAAATTGATTTTGGTGATGAATTGACGTCAGTAGCGGTTCAACAGGTAAATCCGGAGGATCTGAAACCAGCTCAGGAAATTCTGTTTGCCCCTTTGGCCTCTGCCCAGAACATAGCAGCTGACTATGATACTGCCGGGTCCTTCCCGGACACAAATTCAGGGGGTGACCGGACGGAACTTCCGCCTCTCTCAATTGCGTCCCGTCGCAAGCAGAATCCTCTATTTGGACTGGTCATCTCAGTAGTTGCACTATTAGTGGTTTTGACTCTAGGTTATTTCGGATATTCTTCGTTTTCCACTTCCAAGGAAACTGCTGCTCCTGATGCCGGCAAAATCAGTGTGCAGTCTGTGAAGGCGTCATTCATTAAAAATACAACTTCTGGAGAAATGCTGGTTATTTCAGGAGAGGCGCATAATGAGTACGCAAAACCGCGAGCTACTCTGCAAGTCAAGGTTAGTGTCTTTGATTCCGCCGGGCAAAATGTTGCTACTAAGATCGCGTACGGTGGCAATCCGCTGACAAGAGAACAGCTTGAGACTCTGTCATTCGACAAGATAGAGGCAGCAATGGCAAATCAATTCGGGGATTCGCTTGCTAATATGGAGGTCGCGCCTGGTAAGACAATTCCTTTTGTTGTAGTACTTGCCAATCTTCCCAAGGGAGCTAAAGATTACGCTGTACAATCTGCCGGTTCAACGGTAGCAACAGGGAAACAGCAGTAATTCCAGATTGAAGCGCAATATTCGGCGGACCAACCCTCGCAGCATTGATTTCATCTGTAATTAGTTTGCTAGCACAATTTTAAAGGCCACTGACATTATTGCCAGTGGCCTTTAAAAATTATTAAACGGCTTGATGGAACTACAATATTTCCACAAGTCGGATTGTGAAGGTCAGATCCCGACCGGCCAAAGGATGATTAGCATCTAAAGTTATGGCCGTATCAGTAACCTCTGTTACAAGCACAGGCATTGGGGAGCCATCTTCCAAAATTACTTCCATCTGATCGCCAGGCTTGGGATTTATTTCAGCCGGTATTTCGCTCCGCTCAATTACAGCCACCATTTCATCGGCACGCTGTCCGTAGGCATCATCAGCCAAAATGGTAACAGTTACACTCTGACCCGGTTCAAGGCCAATTACTGCCGCTTCGAATTTAGGTATTAACTGCCCTGCGCCGATAATAAACTCCATCGGATCTGAGTTTTGGCTATCGCACCCACATCCTTTGTCGATGCTTTTTTTGTTGCTACAGCCGCATGAGTGCTCTTCAGATTGCTCTGTAACGCTTTCAGATGAATCAAAAACAGAGCCATCCACAAGTTTGCCGGTGTAGTGGACTTTTACTTTATCGCCTGATTGTGCCTGTGCCATTATTACTTCCTTTCTTTTGTATGCCCGGTACTCAGGGCTGATTCAAGTATGGATATATGTTTGCTGAACTGACCAGTACTACCCGTAATCCGAAGACGTTTATGGCGGGACGTCTCACCTGAAATTATCTCCACCGACGATTTGGAAACTTCAAATAGATCTGCAACAAACTCCCGGCAGAGCTTATTCGCAGCTCCATCGACAGGAGGCGAGGTTAACCGGATCTTGAGTTCATCGCCAACAATTCCGCAAATCTGATTTTTAGAAGCCCGCGGCTGAATATATAGGCTAATAATCAGACAGTTACTGAGTGCAGTTAGAAATGGGAGATCAGGCCGATTCATCACTTGAAAGCTGTCGGCTGAAGCTTTCGAGCAGCCCTTTAAAGCTTATCTCAAACTGAATCTTCTGACGGCGAATCTCTTCAATTCTACTCTTCAAATCGCCGAGTAATCGCTCTGCATCAGCAACAATGCGCTCGCCCTTCAGCTCGGCTTCCGAAACAATTAACTCTGCTTCCTTGCGGGCATTGGCTTTCATCTCCTCGATAACTCGCTGTGCTGATAGGAGTGTTTCACGAAGTTCCCGCTCCTTTTCTGCCATATCAAGCATCTCGCGACTCTGCCGTGACTGCTGCTCTTTCATTTGGCTGTTTTCGCGAATCAACCCCTCCATTTCACCTGCAACTGTTTGCAGAAAGGCGTCCACATCGTCAGGATCGAGCCCACGAAATGTTTTTACCTTGAATTGTTGCTGTTGTATGTCAAGCGGAGAGATCTGCATTGCGTAGTAACCTCGTAGGATTGAAATCAAGAAGAAATAGATTCTGTTTTTCTGGCACTGTCCGCTACTGGTGTAAGCGGACGCTTGATATCATAGGAAACTTATTGGGTGGACAATTTTAAATAGCACTCAGCTTTATACAGCTGAGCATCAGCTGCCAGAGGTGAGGTGGCGTTGTCCGATAGATATCGATCTAATAGCGTAAGGGCAGTCCGACAATCGTCTCGCCGATACGCTTTAACCGCAGATTCGAATAGCTTTTGGCCTGTCGCAGTGTCAGAGGGAGGAACGGCTGCTGCTTTTTTATGAGCAGCAGGAAGTGGTAACTGTTTAGGTGCCGTGGCTGAAGAAACTGGTGTCGGCTTTTTATTCACCCGTACGGCAGCGGTTTTCTTGTGACGAACAACCCGGATTTTTTCGGCAGCAACGGGCTTTAAATCACTCAAAGAGAGTTCGGCACTCGGACGCTGAGTCACGGTAGAGCCAGATGTCTTAATTGGTACCGGAGCTAATGTTGTTTTAGCAGGGGCTTTCTTGTCTCCGGCTGATTTTGATATATGCGTAATAACAGTCGACTTTGTTTCTACGCGATCTGAATCTGTTGCTGTTTTTTGAGTAACCGGAACCTTCAGAGTATTTCCGGGGTATATCAAGTCGGGATTCTTTATTGAATTAAAAAGAAGTATCTGGGGGAAATACGTCCCGTGGCCGGTAAACTTACGAGAAAGATCGTACAGTGTGTCACCTTTTTGGACTTCAATCTCCTGGACGAGTATGCCATCTTGTGGCAGGACTTTCTTGTCTGTGGCAGCCGGTTGGGGAGCATACAACAAGTACGGCTGACTCCAGGCTGGTAATGCCAAACAGATTATGAGTGCAATAAATGCTGAACGGCTCACGCATGGTGTCATATCAATACCTGTTCCCAAGTTGGTCTTCATAGCTAAGAATATTTTTGACCTGAATGGCAGTGCCGACGCCTATACCTGGCTTTACTCTGAATGAAACCTTGATGTTACGTTTTTCTCCAGCACCCATTTCCTTGAAGCGCCAGGTAATATTTCCATTGCTGACAGCATTGGTCGCAGGATCGGCTGCTACTAGCTCAAGTTGTTCCGGCCAAGCGCTCTGCAGCTCAACTACTCTGGCAAGGTTGGAGCCGTTGTTGGTTATCGTCAGATCAAATGAGGCGACATCACCTGGCTTAAGAAGGCCGTCCCGTCCGGTCATCGCCATTTTTAGGACTGGTCTTGAATAGGTAAGCTGAGTAGACCCGGACGCTGAACTGGTACTATCACCTTCAGAGACAAAAGTAACCTGAACGCTGCCTTGACTTCCATCGACAGAGCTCACTGGCGTTTTAATCTCTACCACGACACTGGCCTCTTCTCGAGGCGCAAGCGGGCCGATATCGTAGATAACCGGCTCACTGGCCTGGCGTATGCCGTCGCGGTTAAGGTCGTTGAAAATAACTGCATCCTGTGCACCGGTAACGATGGAAGTGATTTTGAACTTTTCTCGGATATTACCGCTGTTGGTGACAACAAAAGGGACGGAGATAGTCTGCCCTGGTATTGAAACCATGCGGGCTGACCCCGTGCGGACTGAAATACTTCGCTGCGGCTCGACATAAGCCATGTTTGATACAAAAGCCGCTTTAGTGTTGAGAGGGTTGTTAATCAGTTCGGCACGAGTTGACAATTCTTGTCCGGCAAGAGAATCCTCTTTAAGCTGGAAGAGGACGCTGAACTCACGACTTTCACCTGAATTAACCTGTAGCCCATCAAAAACCAGAACGGAATTCATCTCCTGCCTGAATCCTGATGCCGTATAGTCAACCGGTTCAAGCTGCGGTGGGAAGTTAAGGCGAAAGGTTACATTCTGGGCAACTGTTGAGCCGACATTGAGAATGGCTATTCGATACGCGACCTTATCACCCGGAAGTGGTTTTGTTTTTTCGGTGCGCAATACTGCTCGTAGGAGTGGTGCCGAGGCAACCATTCTGACTTCTCGTGACTGGCTTGCCTCGGCAATCAGGCGGGAAGCAGCTTTAATCGGATGTGTAATGCGTAATCCGTCAATGCTGCCGGCCGGTATGGTGAGAGTGACAACCCCATTAAATGCTTCTCCCGGTGCAAGTTCAGGTGTCTGATTGATTGCAATTCCAGGAGTAGCAACCGGAGCGAAACGGGCTTTAAAGTCTGCCGGGAATGCAGAATCAAGATAGAACGAGTCGACGCCGTTTCCCCGGTTTATTATTTCAAACGGCACTAATATCTGCCTGCCAACAGTGAACGCCTCGGGGTAAGTCAGCAGGTTGAATTCAACACCGGCGAACTGTGCGACTTCAAGTTGTAATACCTGGGCATTTTCCGGAAGTGGTGCTTCGCTAGCCTTTGGGGGTAAAGCAACGACAACGCCAAGCTCACGGAGTTTTACCGCTGCAGTTATCGCTGCAGTTGATGCCGGGAATGTGTCAATAATAGATTTATACTGGGCAATTGCCTTTTCGCGATAGGCCAGCTTGATATCTTTAGCTTTATCTTCGGCTTGCTTTTTCTCAGTCGCTCGCACTTCTTCGGCAAGGCGAGTACTGGCTGCTTCTCTTACAGTGCGTTCAGCTGTTGTGCGCTCTTCTTCTGCTTTTAGTAGAGCAAGGCGATTAGACTCAGCTTCAGCTGCTGCAAGTTTTACTTCTTCCGCCTTAACACCGGCAATGCGCTCCTGCTCGGCGTTAACCGCGGCTAAACGCTCTTTCTCTGCCCTTTCGGAAGCGGCTTTCTCTTCAGCTTGTTTGATGCCTGCAATGCGTGCCGATTCAGCGGCAGTAGCAATAGCTGCGAGCCTCTCCGCTTCGGCTTTTGCTGCCGCCGTCCGATCTCGTTCCAACTGGGCTGCTAAGCGCGCTGATTCGGCAGCAGCGAGCTGTTTAGCCTCACGCTCCTGCCCGGTCTTTTGCGCTGCAGCGAGTGCTGATTCTGCGGCAGCAGCTTTAGTTCGCAAATCTTCTTCAGCTTTAATAGCATGCAGACGTTCCTGCTCAGCTTTTGCGGCATTTGCCAGTTTTGTCTCTTCGGCCCTGGTTGCTGCAATGCGCTCCTGCTCGGCGTTAACAGCGGCTACGCGCTCTTTCTCCGCCTTTTCGGAAGCTGCTTTCTCTTCATCCCGTTTAAGGGCCGCAATGCGTGCCGATTCAGCAGCGGTAGCGGCTGATGCCAATCTCGCTTCTTCAGCTTTTGCCGCAGCTATTCGATCTTGATCCAACTTGGCTGCTGCTACACGCGCAAGTTCCTTTTTCTCAGCGGCGGCATTTGCCTCAGCCTGCCTAAGGGTCGCCAATCGTAACGATTCAGCAGCAGCGAGCTGTTTAGCCTCCTCTGCTTTTACAGCTGCCGCACGATCCTTCTCAGCCTTTGCTTTCTGTGCCGCCAAGCGGTCAGGTTGCTTGACTGGCGACGCTCCGGCCGATAATTTCTCGCCTTTTTCGTAGCGCGCTGCAAGAGAGAGCAGCTCGTCCTCAACGGTACTTTTAAGAGGGTTGTCAGGGTATTCTTTAGAGAATTGGGTCAGGTAGCGGGCGGCTTCCTGTTGGTTGCCTGCCTTGTAGTAGGATCGGGACAGCCAGAAAAGCGCCATATCCCTTAGGGGGGTATCTGGATACTTTTGCAGAACCTCGTTCATCTTTTCAATCGAGGAGGTGTAATCCTTCTGTTGGTAGGCATTAAAGCCGGCAATAAATACCTGAGAATCTTCGGTTTCCTGACTGAAAGCCGGAGGAACTGCCAGAGATGAAATTATGACCAGTGCGACAAGGAGTCGGATAAGCATGTTGCGGCATAATATCAATAATATCACGTTAATTGACCTCTTGTGGCCGGCTACGCAATAGACGGCGCGCGGAGAGCGATAGAATCTACAGGAAAAATGCTTTTTAAGTAGCACCTCTCCACGCTATTGTCAACGAAAGAAACAGAATGTCAGTATGTTAGCAACCGTTATGTGACGCGGCTTTCAACGTGTCAATCCTGAAAAGACCAACTCCTCCTATGTCAGCGAATACTGTCTTCCGGATAGGCTCCAATCTTATGAATCGAAAGATCTGCACCGTTAAATTCATCTTCCTGGTCAAGGCGGATTCCGACTGTTTTATTCAAGGTTCCATAAACGATGAAGCTGCTGGCCAGGGCGAAGACAACAGCAAGCAAGCTCCCGCAAAGCTGGGAAATAAAGCTGATACCACCTATTCCACCCAAAAATTTCTGGCCGAAAATGCCGGCGGCAATGCCTCCCCATGTACCGATTATGCCATGCAGGGGCCACACGCCGAGTACGTCGTCAATTTTCAGTTTTTCCTGTTCAAAATGAAAACCGTAGACAAAAATTATCGAGGCAATACAGCCGACCGCAAAGGCTCCCAGAGGGTGCATGATGTCGCTGCCGGCGCAGACTGCAATCAGGCCGGCCAGGGCACCGTTGTGAATAAAACCGGGATCGTTTTTGCCGGTAACCAGTGCGGCTATGATTCCGCCAGCCATCGCAAGTAATGAGTTTACGGCAACCAGGCCGGATATTTTTTCCAGATTTCCTGCACTCATGACATTAAAACCAAACCAGCCGACCGCCAGAATCCATGATCCAAGTGCCAGAAAGGGGATATTGCTTACCAGTATGGGATGAGATTTGCCACGGATAAAACGACCCATGCGTGGGCCTAGTATGATGACGGCCGGTAGTGCAATCCAGCCGCCAATAGAGTGAACAACTACGGATCCGGCATAGTCATGAAATTCGGCTCCGCCTACTGATTTGAATATCGATTGTAGTCGTGCGGAGTTCTGCCCCCAGATAAAAGATTCAAATATCGGGTAGGAGAGTCCTGCAAAGATGGCACCGGCGGTTACCTGAGGCCAGAACTTGGCACGTTCGGCAATGCCTCCGGAAATAATGGCTGGAATACAGGCTGCGAAGCAGAGAAGGAAGAAGTAATGGACCAGGTCATAGCCTTGGGTTGTTGAAAGGAGCTCATTGGCCGGCCTCAAAAACGAAATGCCGTAGGCAATTGGAAAGCCGACAGCAAAATAAACGATCGTGGAAACTGCCCAGTCAGTGAGGATTTTTACGAGTGCATTGACTTGGTTTTTTTTACGGACTGTGCCTACTTCAAGAAAGGCAAACCCGGCATGCATTGCGAACACCATAACTGCACCTAACAAAAGAAAAAGAACATCTGCACTACTCTTCAGGCCTGTCATCATTGACATGGTTTCCATTCCGGATTACCCCCGTTGCTGTCTGTTGCCCGACATTGGGCGAATCTGCTGATAAGCAAAAAAGCGGCCAATTATTATGTCCTGATAACTATAAGACATTACTAAAAAAAGAAGTTCGCCGGGTGATTTTGGCTGCCGCAAATATGAGCACCTGCCAAAAAACATGGCAACGCATGTTTAAAACGAAGACTCTTCCCATTCTATCAGCAAACAGGTAGGATTAAGATCATGAGCCTTGAAGAAAAAATACTGCAATTTCCGGCCTCGCCAGGCGTTTACCTGATGCGCGATAACAGTGGCTGCATAATTTATGTCGGTAAGGCTCGCAGTCTGCGGCAGCGTGTTCGCTCTTACTTTAACTCATCAGGTGATTCGCGTTATCACATCAAATTTCTGATGGCAAAAGTTACTGATATAGACGTCGTGCTGACCGATACCGAAAAAGAGGCGCTGCTGCTTGAAAATACTCTTATCAAGCAGCATCATCCTCGTTACAACCTGAATCTCAAGGACGACAAGACATATTTTTCGCTGCGGGTTGATCCGCAGGAAGAGTTCGCACGTTTTACTGTCGTACGTAAACGCCCACGGGACGGAGCACAGTATTTCGGCCCATATTCTTCAGGCTCTGCTGCCCGTGAAGTTCTCCGGCAGATGATCCGGATGTTTCCATTACGGCACTACCCACTGAGCACATGTATGTCCCGTTCACGGCCATGTCTGTATCATCAGATCGGTCAATGTAGCGCTCCCTGCCACGGATTTATAACGAGTGAGGCCTATGCTGCTCTTGTGAGCGGAGCTATGTTGTTTTTGGAGGGAAAAGGTCGGCAGTTGGTGGCTGAGTTTCGGCGCCGCATGATCGATGCATCAGAGCGTATGTTCTATGAGGAGGCGGCACGCTGGAGAAATCTGCTCCGTTCTATTGAGGTTACGGTAGAAAAGCAGAAGGTTGTGTTGCGTGGAGGGGACAGTGATGTGGTCGGTTTCTTCCGCTCTGAGAGTCGGTTGGAGTTGGCTCTTCTGTTTATTCGCTCCGGGGTTCTCACCGGGAGCCGCCTGTTCAGTGTTTCATGGGAATTGGATGATGCAACCGCTATTTCAGCATTTTTACAGCAGTATTACGCTAATGTCATATTCATTCCGGAAGAAATTCTACTCCCATTGGAGATAGAGGATGTGGGAGCGCTGGCTGAACTATTCGGAGAAATAAAAGGGAGCAGGGTAACACTACTCCTACCGCAAAGAGGTACAAAGCGGGAATTGGTTGTACTGGCCGGCAAAAATGCCATGTCCGCCTACAGCGAGCGAGATGATAGTGAGGTTAAGGCCGAAGCCGTACTGGCCGAGCTCTCGAGACGCCTGCATTTAGGACGGATTCCGCGGCGAATTGAATGCTACGATATTTCAACAATTCAAGGACGCTTTTCGGTTGGCAGCTGCGTGGTGTTTACATTGGGCAGAGCGGATACAGGCCAATACCGCCACTATCGCATTAAAACCGTAGAAGGCCAGGATGACTTTGCCATGTTGCGTGAGATCTTCCTGCGCCGGTTTCGTGCAGAGAGCATAGAAAAGGCCGCTCTGCCCGACTTGGTAGTTGTTGACGGAGGGATCGGGCAGCTGAATGCTGTGCAGGAAATAATTGCTGAACTTGGCCTGGCGGGCAGATTTGATCTAGTTTCACTGGCCAAGAGTCGTATTCTGCATGATTCGATGGCAAGTTATGTTATCAAGAGTAATGAACGGGTTTACCTGCCCGGCAGAAAGAATCCTGTAGTGTTGCGGCAAAATTCAGCCCCATTGCTCCTGTTGGCGGCTATCCGCGACGAAGCACATCGTTTTGCTATCGGATACCATAGAAAATTGCGCGGAAAAGAGGGGATTGCATCAGGGATAGAGTCCGTTCATGGCATCGGCCCCAAACGGCGTAACGCACTGTTAAAACATTTTGGTAGTCTACAGGGTCTAAAGGAGGCGGCAGTGGAAGAGATTATAACTGTTCCGGGAATGAACCGGGCAGCAGCAGAGGCTGTTTACCTGGTGCTGCACAATGCTTGAATCGCCGGCTCCCATTAACATTCTTGCCATTCTCGGTCCGACCGCTTCGGGTAAAACTCGCCTGGCTGTTGCGTTGGCGCAGGAGTTTAACGGAGAAGTCATTTCTGCCGACTCACGCCAGGTTTTTCGCGGCATGGATATTGGTAGCGGTAAAGATCTCCATGAATACGGTGACGTGCCGCATCACCTGATAGATATATTAAATGCCGGAGGTGAATTCAGTGTATTCGAGTTTCAGAGGAGGTTTGTTAAAGCTGTAGAGGATATCTCGTCTCGCAAAGCGCTTCCGATTCTTTGCGGCGGGAGCGGTATGTATCTGGATGCGGCCCTGCGAGGCTATCGCATGATAGAAGTTCCTTACAACGAATCTTTACGGGCTGGACTGGCAACTATGTCCGATACGGAGCTGGTGGATGAATTGCGACTTCTCAAGCCTGAGCAGCATAATAATACCGATCTTTTGGATCGTGAGCGCACTGTCAGAGCCATTGAAATAGCCCGCGGAGAGGTCGAAAACTGCTCGAAAAGCGAACCATTTCCACAATTACAGTCAACTGTCATCGGTATTCGCTGGGAACGGGAAGCATTACGCAACCGAATTACCGAAAGATTAAGGCAGCGGCTGGACAACGGCATGATCGATGAGGTTCAGCGGCTGAGTGATGGTGGCGTTGCGTGGGAACGACTGGATTTTTACGGGCTTGAATATCGTTATGTGGGCGCTTATCTCCGGGGTGATCTGGATAAAAACGATATGTTTCAGCGACTTAACAGTGCCATCCACAATTTTGCAAAACGCCAGGGAAACTGGTTCCGTAGGATGGAACAGCACGGAATAGGTATCCACTGGATTGATGGGACGGGCGACACAGTGTGGCAGGTTCTTGAAATAATCAAAAAAAATCAAATTCCGATTTAATTTACTTGACATAGTTTGTTAGGTGCTGATAGTTTAGCGAAAATTCGGATCTTTCCGGATAAAATCATTAAGAAGAATCAGGAGAAGTAAGCACATGGTAAACGGAACAGTTAAATGGTTTAATGACAGCAAGGGTTTTGGATTTCTTGAGCAGGAAGGTGGCGAGGATGTATTTTGCCATTTCTCCGCAATCGCAGGCGAAGGTTTCAAATCCCTTGCAGAAGGCGATAGAGTAACTTTTGAAGTAACAAAGGGTCCGAAAGGG
>CAIQWT010000054.1 GCA_903875605.1 uncultured Geobacteraceae bacterium
ATGATAGATACCGGAGCCTGCTCGACCGCACGTGCCAACTTGCGCAGACTGTCCTTCTGAAAGACGAGTTCTTTGTTTGCTATAACCAGTTCAGCAGCTCTTTGTTTAATCTCATCCTGAAATACGAGCTCCTTTTTGGCTATGACCAGTTCGGCGGCTCTTTTTGCTTTCTCCTCATTCTGAAAGGCGAGCTCATTGAGAAGCGAATTGGTGATATTTAATTGTTCCTGCAGATAAAGCCTGTCCGAGGCAATGATATCCTCGTTGCGCTTCTGTTGCGTGAGGTCGGTAACCACTACGCTTATCCACCGGCTGCCATTGTTGTTCCCGGAACTGCTGGAAATTAACACCGGCAGGAAGTTTGACGTCCCGACTATCAAGGAGGCCTCTTCTGTTATGGATTCCCCGATGCTTTTTTCCAGTAGAACCGTAAAAATGGGTTGGTCTGATTGTCTCACATAAGAGTCAAGCCGGGTTCCGATGAGGTTTTCCAGCGGAATCTGCAGCATGGTTGCCAGGCGGTTGTTACAGTATTGGATCGTGCCATCCACACCCAGAGTGGCGGCACCTTCGTTCATGGTTTCAACCAGAATACGGTAAGGCTGATCAGCGCCATTCAGGGTAAATAACTGATCCCTCTCCAACCCGGCAACCACGAAAGCGTCAACTTCTCCGTTGCCAATTGCACGCAGGGTGTCCTCCGCTGCTTCCAGACTAAGACGCAGACTCTCTATTAATGCCAGAAGATCTTCATGGGTATGATTTTCAGTTGTCATCACGTTATCGCTCCCCGAGGTCCAGACCGAGGAGAATCCGATCCGTCTGCGACATATCGCCGATGAATTTGCGCAGCGGCAGCGGCAGTTCCTTCACCAACGTGGGGGTGGCGATTATCTGCCCCTGTTTGGCTAAATGAGGTTGCTGGTAGATGTCGATTATATCCAGTTGATAGGGTTCCTCCATGTGCTCCGCACAAATTTTTCGTATATTTTCAATCGCCCGTCTGGAGTTGGGGGACATACCACTCACGTAGAGACGCAGGACATAAGGAGACTTTCCGGAATTTGTTTTTTCATCGGTATTTTCAGTCATGTGCGTCACCTATTCCCGCTGTTTTGCCCATTTCACTGTCAGGAATAATAACGTCAGATGCACGTGATAGTGACATAGTTTCGGCATCGCCGAGCACTATCCCCTGATACAGTTTTTCCTTGGCAATTGACAGTTCCAGATCATCTGTTTCGGACTCCAATTCGACTTTTAATGCAAGAATCTGCGCCGAGATCAGCGCCTTCTTTCGCTCGATGAGGCGCTGCTTGCGTTCAAGATCCAGTCTCCGCTCCTCGATCTGACTTTTTTCCTTCGCCTCCTGCACCAATCGACCGGTGCCGGTCAACACCCCGCTATTGCCGACATAAACATCCTGGATTATGGCGCCGTTATCGGTGAGGCGGAACTCCCTGATCTGGTTAGAATGGTTCATGCCTCGGGACTTCAGGACATAAAGGCCGCGGTTGCGCTCGCCGCTTCCCTCGATCATTTGCAGCATAATCCAGGAGTCCATGAGCGATGAGGTTCCCATATCGGCACTATCCTGAATACCGGTGTTGATCAATTCAGTGAAGAAGGCGGTGACTCCTTTCATCTTCAGGAAATCTATCAGCCGGGAGAACATCGACTTGATCTCAATCTCACTGCCCACACCGACCAGATTGGAGATGGGATCAGCTACGAAAATGACCGGATTGAAGTTTTCTATCGCATTGTGCATGCTCACCAGGTGCATCTCCATCCCGTGCTGGGATGGGCGGGAGTTATGGAATATGAGCAAGCCGTCATTAACCCACTGCTCCAGATCGATGCCGATGGAACGCATATTACGGATTATCTGTTTGCTGGATTCCTCGAAAGCGAAATAAAGGCAGCGTTCACCACGTCGGCAGGCGGCATCTACAAAGTGGGCGGCCATGCTGGACTTGCCTGATCCGGCGTTGCCGGAGACGAGAATGCTGCTGCCACGGTAAAAACCTTTTTTCCCCAGCATGGTGTCGAGGCGTGAGATACCGGAGGAAACCCTCTCATCCGAGGCAGCGTGCTCGAGACCTATCGATGAGAGCGGCATTACCGAGAAACCTTTTTTTCCGTCGATAAGGAACGGGTACTCGTTGGTGCCGTGGGCGGAACCCCGGTATTTGACGATCCGCATGCGCCGCGTGGCTGTCTGCTGGTCTACTTTGTGGCTGAGAAAGATCACGCAGTCAGCGACATACTCCTCCAGGCCAAAGCGGGTCAGAGTCCTCTCTCCCTGCTCCCCGGTGATGACAGCTGTGACATTTTTACTCTTCAGGAAGCTGAACAGGCGCTTCAGTTCCCCCCGAAGGATCGCTTCGTTGGGTATCCCCGAAAAGAGGACTTCAATGGTGTCGAGCACCACACGCTTGGCGCCGATGGTATCAATTGCATGGCCTAAGCGAACGAAGATACCTTCAAGGTCGTAGTCGCCGGTGGCCACGATATCGCCCTGCTCGATATGCACGTAATCAAGCTCAAGCATTTTGCTGGCAGCAAGATTGCCCAGATCAAAACCGAGAGAAGCAAAGTTTTTTGTCAGCTCTTCGGCCTTTTCCTCAAACGACATATAGACGCCCGGCTCGCCATACTCCGTTGCCCCGCGTACCAAAAACTCCATGGCGAGCAAGGTCTTGCCGCAACCGGCACCGCCACAGACGAGAGTCGGCCGCCCTTGGGGGAGTCCGCCGCCGGTGATTTCATCCAGACCTTTAATCCCTGTCGGACATTTTTGTAAAACTTCGAGCGCCGCTGTTACTGCTGCTATTTCATCTCTGTTCATACAATCCTCCAGTAAGTTTATGCAGCAAGTTCGAGTGTTACCATTTCTTTGGCCAGTTTTTCACTTGATATCGGTTTGACGAGGAACGAGTCGGCTTCACCTTCGTTGAATTGCTTGATAATCGTCCGGGGATCGTTCGGAGCTGTGGTCATGACAACCTTGACTGCCATGCCGGCAGGTATCTCCATTTTCTTTTCAAGCGCACGGATTTCACGCAATGCCGTTAAGCCATCAACTACCGGCATCATGATATCCATAAAGATAACATGGTAAGGTCGTTTTGCATCATGCGCCAACCGGAAGGAATCGATCGCTTCCTGTCCATTAACAGCAATATCGCACTCACCGTACGACGAAAGGAGCTCTTTGATAACACGTCGGGGGATGAACTCATCCTCAACTATCAGACTTTTCATGCCACGGATCCCTCTGTTAACTATGACATTTTAAAATATGTGACATTTGTCATCATCATATTTCATGCCAGTTTGAGTGAAATGGGCTTATTACAGCGGGGATGCGCTATTGATGGGGCTTGCAGGGGCAGAATGTGGGCATTAGGGCTGGTTCGTATTTACACTTTTTACTGTAAACGCTTTACGGTATTTTACAGGTGTTTACAGTTTTAGTTTACAG
>CAIQWT010000055.1 GCA_903875605.1 uncultured Geobacteraceae bacterium
CCTCAATTAATTTAGACTAAAGAATTAGTGACAAAAGGATTTTGACCTTGTAGTAACGACTTCAGTCGATGCGTCTCGACTTCAGGATTCCCTGCGATGGTTTCTGCGTTTGAGAGAGTCGAAGATCAAGAGCAAAACGACTGAAGTTGTTACTACGAAGAGCAGTTGTTTGCCAGCTTAAGCGGTTCTGCTGCATTATTACCTGAATTCCCGAAATTTTATAACTATGTAAATTGCAGCTCTTTGAAATAAATAGGTAAACTATAAATTAAGCCTTGATTTTGCCCTGAATATAGTTATAATTATAACTATATTCAGGAGGATTGCCATGGCTTATCAAGTGCATCAGCTTAACAAAAAAACCGGTATTACCTACGTTTATGAGGCTGTTTCAGTCTGGGATAAGGAACTCAAGCAGGCTCGGAATAAACAGGTATGTGTCGGCAAGATAGATCCGCTGACCGGTATATTTGTTCCGTCCAAGCGGCTCGACCCCAATCAGGCAGTACTTAGTGATCCAGTAGTCACCGCCTCAGCTCAGGTGGTCGGCCCCCTCTTTGTGCTTGATGCTATAGCCGAACGCACCGGCCTTCGCTCCATAATAAAATCGGTCTTTCCGGAATCGTATCAAGAGCTCATGGCCATGGCCTACTATCTGACCAATCAAGGTGGTGCTTTGAGCCTCTGCTCTTCCTGGGCCAAGAGTCATATGCCTGACCTTGCCGCGTCGCTCAGCAGTCAGCGTATCAGCGAACTGCTTGCCACCGTCAGCACGGATCAGAAGCAGACCTTCTTTGCAAAGTGGATGAAAAAGCGCCTTGAGAACGACTATCTCTGCTATGACATAACCTCAGTCTCTTCATATTCGGAACAGAATGAGTATATAAAGTATGGCTATAATCGCGACGGTGAATCATTGCCCCAACTCAATCTGGCAATGTTATTTGGCCAAAAGTCGGGCTTGCCGGTCTATTATCACCGCACTCCGGGCAATATCAACGATGTGTCGACGCTTCACAACCTGGTCGCTACCTTCAAAGTGCTGGAAGCAGGTCGGTTGCATTATATAATGGACAAGGGGTTCTACAGCCGGAAAAACATTGATGACCTGGTCGCCCACCGTGCTCACTTCACCATTTCGGTACCTTTAAACAACCGTTGGGTGCAGTTGGCCATAGATGAGATACATACCAGCATCCATGGGCCAGAAGGATACCGAAAGTTTGATGATGAAATCCTGTACGTCCACTCACGCCTCTATCCTTGGGGGGAAGGTAAACGTCGCTGTTATCTGCATTTGTTCTACAATGCCGGCAACCATGCCCGAGCGGTCGATGCTTTCAATGAGGCACTGTTTCAATATCGGCAAGAGATCGAATCCGGCCATCCGGTGCCAGCACACCAGAAAGCTTATGAAGAGTTCCTCACCGTGAAAACAACCCCGAAGCGCGGGATGAAGGTTTTCTTCAACACCGAGGTCATTAACCGGCACATCAGCAGATATTCCGGTTTTCAGGCATTGCTCTCCAGCGGCATCAAGGATCCGATAGAGGCTTTGCAAGTATATCGAGACAAGGATTCGGTGGAAAAATGCTTCGATGACCTGAAAAACGGCCTCGACATGAAGCGATTGAGAATGCACAGCTCATCGACAGTCGACGGACGGCTCTTTGTCCAGTTCATCGCCTTGATCCTTGTCAGTGCCCTTCGCAAACAGATGCGGAATAACGGGCTGATTGAACAATACACCGTGCGGGAGATGCTCAGAGAAATGGAAACTCTGACCAAGGTGAATTACTCTGGCAAGTACGGCCACATTATGACCGAACTAACCAAGCATCAGCGGCAGATTCTAAGTGCCCTTGAGGTCCCCATCCCTGGCGCGGCATAGTTATAATTTTCGGGAATTTAGGATAGTTATGCAAGAAGCTCCTCGCGCTACAAGGACTGCCGGTGATGTTATCCGTAGAAAAGAGCTTTGCCAGATTACGGGACTATCAATGACGACCCTTTGGCGGCAGGAGCGAGAGGGATTTTTCCCGGCTCGCATCCGACTTACAGATTACAGTGTCGGCTGGCGACGCAGTGAAGTCGAAGTATGGTTGGCGACACGACAGGCAGTCTAAATAATGGCCGTGTCGTCAGGTGTATTTTGCTGCAATCGTATCTTGCTGAATGCGGCTTGTGCCGTTTCCATCGGTAATTCACTGCGGAGCAGCGCTGCAGCGGATCGCCAGTTGCTTTCCCCAACTTGGCGGAATCGACG
>CAIQWT010000056.1 GCA_903875605.1 uncultured Geobacteraceae bacterium
ATGTTTTTTACCGTCGTATTGGTAATCATATATTTGTGGGTATATGAATACAGTGTCATAATCTTCGATATACTCCATTAGAGATTCAAATGAGATGTTGTTACGCTTCAAATGTTCGTTAACAGATAGATTGCATTTAGCATCCAATGAACCATGCAATTCTCTGTATAAATCTTCCTGAAACGATTCAGCATAACGTGACTTCAGTATGTTGTACTTGTTCTTGAAATCGCCCACCCATTCCTTGGTTGTACGATCAATATTTTTCTTATCAGTTGCCGTATCACTCATAAACTCAATCCTCAATTCACGTACAACAATCTTTCCATAACATCCCAACAGCATCGAACAGCAATCAGCCATCCATAATTCTATTTATATAATCCTTGAAAAAACTGTGCAGTCACCCACCGTTTTCCATCGTTATAAATAACTACATAGAAATCAAATCGAACGATCAACACTACAAGCTAGAAAGGAGAACACAAATGACACCTATGACAATCAAGCAGATAGCAGAATTCTACACGATTTTCACAGTGAAATCATTGAGGTGGTTACTCTACCATCGAAATGAAAATGGATTATCAAAATGTGTCCTGAAGGTCGGCAGACGTATTTTTATCATTCAGGAAGAGCTTGACCAATGGTTATTAAATCAAAAAGAAAGTGGAGGTGGAAAATGAAAAATAATATATCGATAGACGTTGAAAACGACATAGAAAATGGTGTGTATGATGATCAGCATGGAGTCTGTGACCTTGAGGATTACAACCAGTATATCGCTCATTTAACGACTGCAAATAATTTCAAAATAATAGGTACTCTAACTATTCTTGTTACAGCATTAGATGTTGAGATGTTACTGTGGGAACTTAAAAATAAGATATTTGAGCTAAAAAAAACTGACAATATATTGAGCAATGTTACTCAAATATATTTAGATACCTATTCACATATAATAAGATATCCAGATGAACCTACAATTATTTCATATGCCATTAATGCCCCCGCTGGTGACGGAAGTCATGTGTACAGTTTTGTTGATTTTGAAACAGTAGGTTCATATGAATTTGATTTTGTACGCAAAAGCAATCACAAAGAACCATTTATATGCTTTGAGACATTCAATAAGAAATTTGCCTGATAGGTACAGAAGCTGTACACATATTAATCACAACGAACGAACTAAAATTATAATGCCCATGAGATAATAATATATCTCATGGGCATCTCTTACCCAATATTGTAGATCATTCCGACAATGATGATCTACACCAATAACATTACTTCAAAGAATGTAACCCGATCATATTTCCTTCAGTATCAACCACCAGAGCAATATGTCCATACTCTCCGATTGGAAACTTAACTTGATGTAACTTCCCACCCGCCGCTTCAACACGTCCTTGCTCAACGGAACAATCTTCACAGGAGAAGTAGACGATCACACTGTTCCTTCCTGAAGAAAAGCCATTCATTTTTACTATCGCTCCACCCGCACCATATTTTTCCATATTGCTTGGAAAACTGTACATTTCAAGGTCTGGAATGGGTGTGTTCAGTTTATCCAGTGTGACTTGGAATACAGATTCATAAAACGCTTTAGCACGATTAATATCGTCTACATATATCTCAAACCAACCTACAGGATTCGGTTTCATGACGATCTCCTTCCTAATTTAAGTTATCTACTGACTAGCTTCCATATACATAACTTCCCACAGATGTCCATCTAGGTCTTCAAAACCATGCCCATACATATTTCCGTAATCAACTGGAGGGCGTGGAACAGTGCCACCTGCCGCAACAGCTTTACGGACAAGATCATCAACTTCATCTCTACTGTTGCATGATAGGCAGTTTATTACTTCTGTGCTGTTCATAGCATTGCTGATGGGTTTGGCTGTAAATATTGAGAAAAACTCCTTTGTAAGCAACATCACATAAATATTATCCTCTACAATCATACAAGCACCTTTTTCATTGGTGAACTGTGCATTAAAAGTAAAGCCAAGGCTTGTGAAGAATGCTTTAGACCGTTCCAGATCATCAGCAGGTAAATTAACGAAGAGTTGACGTTTCATGACAATCTCCCTTCATAGGAGTTAGTACCAATGTGTTGATTTTACTCTTCAAGGATTAATAGGTGAATATAAATTTATGTCAGATGTCGAGATAGGTGATTACAGCTATACTTTGTTAATTAGCTCTCGACATCACATTCTTCACAGCTTGAGCCGTCCAGAGCTTCCCTCTTGCAGTCTTAATACCTACGTTGTTCAGTTCAGATGCTACCTTCCGAAGTCCCATACCCATATTCTTGTATGCTTCTATCGTTGGTCTGACACGTCTGGCAAATGCATCAGCCGAATCTATGTTGGTCTTTATACCTTTAAGATTACCTTTCACTCTTCCTTCTATCGTGAGATTCGGATTACCAAGTTTCACACCCCTAGCTTTTGCTACTTTGAGAGCGGCTATTGTTCTTATTGAGCAAGTTCTAGCCTCATGCTCCGCTACAGCCGCCAAAATATGTAATGTTAGTCGATTTGCTTCAGGGAAGTCACATGCAATGAACTCTACTCCACTCTCCATGAGTGAGCTAATGAAGTGAACGTTCCTACTCAACCTATCAAGCTTTGCAACGATCAGAGTAGATTGTGTCAGCTTACAATGCTCCAGAGCCTTTTGAAGTTCTGGACGATCCTTACGCTTCCCTGACTCGACCTCAACGAACGTTGCTATCACATTGCCGTTATATGCTTTGATCGACATCTCTTGAGCTTCAATGCCAAGACCATCAATACCCTGTTTACATGTACTCACACGTTGGTATGCGCCACCAAACAGGTTAGGCTATAGTTGTCCAGATAAAGAAAATCACTGGATACAACTGGTTCAGTCATTCCGTTCAGGCTCCGCAGATAAGCTGATAAGTACTGAATTATCTGATCATTGTTCATGGATATAAGTTGGATAAGGTTATCGTACTCACTCATATGGTTTCTCCATTCACATCAATTTGACATATCATTATTACTGGCTCCATTGTGCCGCTGATGTACCCATACTTGCTGTCAGCCGACAGCCCACTCTGGTAGAAGGATTCGTGTAATCCATACACAGGTAATTCCAATCCAAATTTCCGTATATACTTCGCCATCTCCAGTAAAGCTCTGTAGTATGAGGATGATTCAAAGTAGAAATCTTCTTCTTCAAATTTCAGACGAAGGAAATAACCAAAATGCACACGGCTTCGCCCTGTGGACACCCTCCCCAAAAGTAGTTGGCACTCAATATTGCAATCGTTACGAGTGCCGATCACGGTGCTGATATGAGCAATTGTGTAATGTTTCCAAGCAGTCATAAAGCCACCTCAATAACTAATCTTGAATCTGTCACCTGACTTCCCGTAACAACCATGCAGACGAAATCGTTCACCAGTATCAGTACTTTCCACAGTTGAAATCATCTCTGCCTTGAAAGTTCGGTGATCTTTCTCACAGCTAACCAGAATAACCTCCACTGTCTTTCTGTAAGACGATTTCAAACTGGTTGGAGCCAGTGGATGAACGGTTGTCGTGGCACATCCAGAAACGAACAATATTGACGATAGAACGCAGTAGAATTTAATCATGAGTTCTCCCCTCCGTGTTGCCAACTAAAGCTTCAACGCTCCACCTGCTTCATTAGAACCATACTCTGGACAAACCTATAGCGTTGGACTTGCTTGAACTACTTTGCGATGTGCGGGGGATGCTACGTCAGGGGTGAGGTATTGAGAGAGGTGACTTCGGGGAGGATTTGATATGATCAACCACAGCAAGTGCTTCAGAAAATTCAAGCCCTGCAACATTTACAATTACTTCACAGTCACAGTACCCACCATTAGCCATGAAGTATTCAAGTGTGGCATCGACATCAATACCGCTCATGGTGTTGAGAATCACTTCAGAATATTTCAGGCTGTCATCGTTACAACGATCAGTGAACTCACCATCATTGTCTATCTTGATCTCTATTCCTTCATTACCTATCAGCCGCTCCATGAACGGCAGAAATAATTTATGATCTGTGGTCAGTATCTCGTTCATTGGTGATCTCTCCTTGTGCTTCCTGTCCGTAATTACTGGCTACTTTTTACCGACATTTTCTTCAACGCATCTTGCAGGTGCTGATTGTTGAGATGTGTGTATCGTCTTGTACTCCTTAAATCTTTGTGTCGTGCAAGATCAGCAATTGTAACGATGTCCACACCGTTCATAGCCGCCCGACTACAAAAGTCATGCCGTAAGTCGTGGATACGAAATACTCCATCGTCGTATTGTAGTCCCGCTCTGATTGCCGCTCGTTTAAAGGAAGCTTTAGGACTACCCCATTTCTTTTTGGTTTTTGGGTTGAAAAACACCCACGGTGATATTTTTTTCTGTGATTCAATAATCTCAATCGCTTTCTCTGACAATTGTACTGTTTGAATCTCTCCTGCTTTTGCAGTCTTTGCAGACTCAAGTGAAATAATTTGGTTCTTCGTATCAACAAATCTCCACATTAAATTTGCCGCCTCTGAATACCTGCATCCAGTTTCAGATATAAAACGAAACAATGGTCGCAGATCATCCGAAAGCTCCGAAAATAATTGTTCTCTTTGCTCGTCCTCAAGGTATCGAACCATCTTACGACTTGTATCAATTTTTACACCTTTGATTTCATCTAACTGGTCAACACTTATGTACTTTTGCTTTCTGGCATACTTAAACATGGTCTTTATTACTGTCAGTTCACGACCAACAGTTGCATAACATACTTTCTTATTTCTACTGCCGTCTTGGCTCACCCGATGCTCTCTGTAACCAAGAATTTCTTTCTCACTGATATTGTTGATAAAACATCCCTTGAAATAGCCCATGAAGTGACGGAATATGATTGCATCTCTGTTTGAATCTCGCTTTTTTGAAGAGTATAGACGTTGATATTCTTCCACCACGGTTTCAAGTTTTGTTTTGGTAAAGGCTATATCAAGATATTTACCTTCAGCAAGGTCTGACTTCACTTTTGCCAAAGCTTCTTCAGCAAGCTTCTTGTTGCCAATGGACTTGGTACGTCTGATATTATTGTGGTCGGTGTACTGAATACTCCACTCCTTTGATTGTACAAGTGGAGAACCGCACATACACAGACCACCCTTCCTTCTGTAATAATTACATCCATTGGAGCAAATGTATCGTCTGAATACAGCCATGACTATTCTCCTTTCTAACAGGATGCACTTATACTCTGTGCAAAGAACTCACGCATTACAGTCGCTTTACTAAATAGTCTCTGTTTCGTTAGCTTTGAGTACGAAAGCTTTCTTCTGTGACACAGATTATCTATTGCCGCCTTTGTGGTTTTAAGAAACGTAGCAACTTCACTAGTTGTCATGATCTCGTCTTGGTAAATGTTGTAATCAAATTTCGCTGATCCCATACCGTCACCCTCGCTCCAAGTGCAATTTAGTTGCATCGTAAAAACATAATAGCATACTTTTTAGTTACAGTCAATGTAATTAGATTGCATTATTGAATAAAATTGATTTGCATTGGCGATGTAATTGTGTTACATCGAAGTTAGGGTTTTGAATGTATTAACAATACAGGGAGTTATCATGAACGATAGAACGATAATGATAGGTAGAAGAATCAAAATGGTACGAATGGTAAACGGCATGACTCAAGCAACATTTGCGGAACATATTGGTAATCTAGCTACCAGTACGGTATCGGCTTACGAAAAAGGTGTTATCGAAGTTCAGGACAGTACTCTTGAGAAGATAGCGGAGATTGGTGAGATCACAAAAGAGGACTTGGTCAATGGTGGAAGTAGGTTTGATGAAGTTATTGGAAAAAATGCGACACGGATAGAAAAGAAACGCATGAGGGACGATACCAAGTATGATATCAGCGCATCGTCTGGAGAGGTAGGGTTGTTGATCACAAAATTGAATGGGTTTAGAGACTATATTGACAATGTCACTGGTAAGCTGATTGAACGAGATAAAGAATTCAGTCCATTCTTACTGACGGACGAAGAGAAGAGCTTATTGACTGCCTACAGATCGCTTCCACAAAATAAAAAAGTACGGATTTTAGAAGACACAAGAGAATGGGCGCAAGCACTCAATAAATAATGTGACTAGGTGAAAATTGTAAACCCTGTACACAGCAACTATTTTGCAAATAATATGTTCCAAAATAAAATGGGTTACAGTTTTTGGCTGTAACCCATTGTTATTATTGGTGGGCGCTGACAGGATCGAACTGTCGACCCCTGCCGTGTGAAGGCAGTGCTCTCCCGCTGAGCTAAGCGCCCTAAATATTGTCATGGTGGAGCTGAAGAGGATCGAACTCTCGACCTACGCATTGCGAACGCGTCGCTCTCCCAGCTGAGCTACAGCCCCAAATGGCATAAATCAGCAAACAAACTGCTTACTAGTATAATCGAGAATTACACCACTGGCAACCTGTCATAAACCATATATAGTTTTCAAAAGTTCGCTGCTGTTGTGCAGCTATTTAGCGATTGGAAACCATCCGCAGACTCTTTAATATTAGGCATGCAATGGGCCTGAGAATACGATTTTATTCAGAAATCAGCAATACATAAATTGCCTAACGCGACTAAATTAATGCTTGCACTTAATTATCATATTACGATTGATATCCGTCCCACTATGTGTTTCAAGAATATTTCCAGATGAAGAAGTCAGTGTTTCTCCAATCTTCTCCAAAACTTCATATCCTTTCTCTCCACAAAGATCTCCAGCTCTTTCATAACATTTACCCCAAGTCGATGCACCACCAGAACAGTTCAGAATATATCCTTCTTTACCATCAGAAGTGTGAGTTTTTCGTGCTGAAGCACATCCACCCAATAAAACAAGCATCAATACCAACACAGACTTTGCATTAATCATTATCCACTCCTCTATGATGAGCTACATTTGGAAGTTCCACCTAATATACTCTTCGTTAAATCTTATTTTATTGATAAGCACAGGGGTAAATACAAAATTTTCAGTATTTTGCGTAGGCACTGCCATTTACGAAGAAAAGCCGCTATCTAGATCCGATGGCGGCTTATTAGTAAACGGGTAATAAGTAGTTACGATAGTGGTATCACTGGATCGTAATTATTAATTCTTGACAAAAATAAATGTTGCATCTGAAAGATAGTCAGCCTTGTGAACATCATCGCGTTTTATTGCATATCGGTCGCCACGGTCTTCAACAGAAACACCTTCGCGCATAAACTTGGTCTTGCCAACCACCAGATGGATTTTATGCTCTCCAACGCTCAAACCATCCCATACTTCATCCTTGAAATCAGGTGAGTAGTCCTTGGTATTGTAAACATAGATCAGAGTCTGGTCTTTGTCAGGCGCTACATCCTTGTTAGTAAAATTAAGCCGTTTTGAATGACTACCGTCGATCCAAATATCAATAAATCCCTCTTCCTCGCCTTTAAGTTGGCCAAACTTTGAGGAGAAGTAAGCACGGGCATAGATACTCTCAGTATCATCGAATTTAGTTTTGAGTATAGATTTGTCTTCTGCACCTTTTTTAATATTGGTATTTGAGAAGACCATATTTGCAGTGCCGTCTTTGTTCAACTTTTTGTACTTTGAGTCGGCACCATATGCCGTAATAGCAAAAGATGATATTACGATTGTCAGGGCTACGGCGACTTTCATTGCATTATTAAAACAATTCATAGTTTCTCCAAAAATCCTTGATCTTGTCATTGCGACATATGATGCCACTGAATAAGCAAACACGCCACATTTAGAATGCGTTCCATTTACATATTATTGGCTCATATATTCCAACGATTTAAGCAATTATTTAATTTTCGGTCATAAAATGCTGTTCATACAGGTCTTCAAGCGCTTGCAAATGAAGGCTTTCCTCTTGATGAAGCTGAGCAAAGAGCTTCCCCATCGGTGCCCCTGCGCAGCCGCCGGAAACCTTGCCATAAAAATCTACGGCACCTTTTTCAAGGTGGATGGCATAAATGAGCGCCTCGCGCACTCCTGATTGCGGCCCGAGTTCCTGTTTTTTAAAAAGGTAGTCCAGATGCATTGTTTGTATGGGCTGATCAAGATCATCGCCTCCGGACATACGGCCTTCCAGTAGCGCTTTCTCTAACTGGTGCTTGTGATTCAGCTCGTCAAGTGCATTCCCGCGCAGCAAATCCTTGGCTCCCTTGTGTGTCAACTGGCGTATTGCGGCCAGATATGTTCTAAAACCTTCCTCTTCCATGGAAATAGCCATCTCAAGCGCAGCGTCAAATGTATAACAGACAAGTTCATTGTCCATTTTTATGCCTCCTGTTCAATCAACCGTGCTGAATTAATGTAAACTGGCTCCAGTGGTACATCCGAATGCCCATTTTTGTTTCCGGTTTTCACCGCACGGATCTGGTCAACAACTTCGAGTCCTTCCAGAACCTGCCCGAATACGCAGTAACCGAAATTATCCTGGTGCTTGCCCTTGTGATCCAAAAATGCATTGTCTACCGTATTGACGAAAAACTGGCAAGTGGCTGAATCAACAACTGAAGTACGTGCCATAGCCAGAGTACCGCGCTTGTTTAGCAGGCCGTTAGTCGCTTCATTTTTGATAGCAAATTTTGGTTTTTTCACTTCGAGATTTTCATTCATGCCACCGCCCTGAACCATAAAGTCCTTGATGACACGGTGAAATATCAGCCCGTCATAATGACCGTCCTTAACGTAAGAAAGAAAGTTTCTGACTGTGATGGGAGCCTTTTCCTTGAAAAGTTCAATTTTTACGTTTCCCATTGACGTTTCCAACATTACCTGCGGATTCTGATCTGACATCTGGCTTCCTCCGAATAAATGACGAGTGTTATTGCTAATCTTACGAAATAATATGATTTAGTACCATAGTAAGAAGAAAATTTAAACCCCCCATTTTAATGGAGTGACAAGATCGGCAATGGGTTGTCAATTACATTCACCTAAGCTATGATAATTACTTAAACAGAATCATCTGGAGGTGCAAAATGAAAGCATTAACTTCATTGCTGGCAGTGGTCGCAATCGTAACGATCCTGACATCAGAAGCAGCGTCATGCCTAACGGCAGAAATTGGGTCTTCTGCTCCATCTTTCACGTTACAAGGTGTAGTCAACAAAGAAATTAGCAAAGTAAGCCTCAGTGATTACAGAGGCAAATGGGTCGTACTATTCTTTTACCCTGGTGATTTCACCTTTGTTTGCCCAACCGAAATAAAAGGCTTCAACAAATCATTGGCCGAATTCAGAGCCATAAATGCTGAAGTTCTGGCGATGTCGGTGGACAGTAAATTTTCACACCTGGCTTGGGTCAAGAGCGGCGCCCTTGACACACTCGACTATCCATTACTGTCTGACTTCAGCAAACAAACCGCCCGGGCTTACGGGGTCCTGGATGAAGCATCCAGTGCTGCCCGCAGGGGGTTGTTCATCATAGACCCTGCAGGGGTAATCCAACACGTAGTTATCCATAATGACAAGGTGGGGCGAAGTGTCGAAGAGACATTACGAGTACTGAAAGCGCTCCAGACAGAAGAACTCTGTCCGATTAATTGGAAACCTGGCGACAAAACTCTTAAAAGGTAATTTTTCACAGGACTTGACAAAAAAAAGGGGCGCCACGTCGACGTCCCCCTTAAATGCATTCCGATCTGCAAAAACAGGATTTTTATTGAATTCGCAGCACGATTTTTCCGAAGTGTTTGTCTTCCTCCATCATTCGATGAGCATCGGCCACCTGGTCAATACTGAAAACTTTTTCAATAATCGGCACTATGCTGCGATCAGCAAACTTAGGCAGGGCAAGACGGGTAAATTCCGCAACAATCTCGCCTTTTTCCACAACCGGTCTCGATCGAAGGACACTGCCAATGATCTGCTGACGTTTTACCATCATGAGAGCCAGGTTTAGCTCCGCCTTAATGCCACTAATTACACCTATAATAACCAATCGGCCCTTATAGCCAAGTGAATTCATATTGGGCGACAGATATTTGGCACCGACATGATCCAAAACAAGATCAACCCCTTTTTTGTTCGTATACTCTTTGACTACTTCAGTAAAATCGGGAGTCTCATGGAAGTTAATAAGAAAATCGGCACCGAGTTCCTTCACTCTCTCCATTTTTGCCGGAGATGCGGTTACAATCAACTTACAAGTTGGAGTGAGCGCCCGGCATAGCTGAATAGCAGCAGTATTAACGCCTCCTCCACCGCCATGCAGTATGGCTGTTTGTGAATCTTTAAATTCTCCGATCATAAACACATTCAAAAAAGCGGTAATATAAGATTCACAGACGCATGCAGCTTCCTCGAAACTCATGCACTCCGGTATGCGCATTAAATGACTTGAGTATGCCACGGCAAACTCAGCATAACCGCCGCCACCGACCAGCGTCATAACACGTTCACCGACCTGCCAACCGGTTACACCAGCTCCAAGTTCTTCGATAACTCCGGCAACTTCCAATCCCAGGATTATTGAGTCTCCGGCTGGCGGCGGATATTTCCCTTCACGCTGCACCAAATCCGGACGGTTTATAGATGTTGCCATAACCTTAACAAGAACCTGTCCCTCTGCGGGAACCGGCTTTTCGACTTCACCCAACCCAAGAACATCCACACTGCCAAAAGCACTCATTAGAACAGCCTTCATATCTGTACCCCCTGCTGGATTTGTATCTGACGGTAAATACGTTTTTCAGGTGCCGAATGTAGCGACTTACGGCTACTTTGTAAACACAAAATCAGCATGCGCGAGTAGCTTGATTTACTGACATTTTTCTGCGATAAAAGTGCCGGTTTCATCAACTTGGCAAAGGAACATCTGCAATGAATATTATGGTTACAAATGATGATGGTATCCATGCTGCCGGTCTACGCGCATTAGCTGAGGCGATGACTGAACTTGGTACGGTAACTGTAGTAGCACCGGACCGTGAACGAAGTGCAGTAGGGCACTCACTAACCCTTCATTCTCCTCTGCGCATTTTTGAACTGCACCGGGGTTGGTACGCAGTAGACGGCACGCCGACTGATTGCGTCAACATGGGCATACATAATATGTTACCGATAAAACCGGATCTGGTGGTTTCAGGCATCAACCATGGAGCCAATCTTGGTGATGATGTGACTTATTCCGGTACCGTTGCCGCTGCTATGGAAGCCAATCTTATGGGAATTCCAGCAATCGCCTTTTCTTTAGCGACCTTTGAACCTGGTAACCATTTTACAGATGCAGCCCAGATAGCTGTACAAGTCGCCCGCCAGGTCATCGCCCATGGCCTCCCCGCTGACACTTTTCTTAATGTCAACATACCCAACTGCCCAAGAGACCGTATGCAGCCCACTCTCATCACCCGGCAGGGAAAACGTTCTTTCATCGGAAAAATTGTTGACAAAACAGACCCGCGCGGACGGAAGTATTTTTGGGTCGGTAGCGAAGAACCGCGTCCTGATGACGAACCTGGCACAGACTTTCACGCAATTCATCGCCATCATGTATCCATCACCCCGCTTCACCTTGATCTGACTAACCACAAATCGCTGCCAATTCTGAGCAGATGGACGTTTTGACACATATGGACATTCACACTATCTCCTGTTATAGTCGCATCCGCTTTACTTCATATAGGCGATACTTTTCTTCCTTTTTTCAGGGGATAAACCGGCTCAACAGGTGCGGAGCTTTCTGTGAACTTTGAAATACTGAGAAGAAAAATGGTTCAGGACCAGATCGTGGCGCGCGGTATAAGCGATCGACTGGTCATTGATGCCATGTTGAAAATCCCCCGTCACATTTTTGTCCAGGAAGCATTTGCTGCTCAGGCCTATAATGACAAGGCTCTGCCGATTGGCGAAAAACAGACTATCTCCCAACCCTATATCGTTGCTTTGATGACGGAAAAACTGGCATTGACCGGCACTGAAAAGGTGCTGGAAATAGGCACTGGATCCGGCTATCAAACAGCACTTCTTGCTACGCTGGCTGATAGAGTCTACTCAGCCGAGCGCATCCGTCCCCTGGCTCTTAGTGCCCGTAAATGCCTAGACTCGCTGAAACTCTTTAATGTTCAACTACGCATCAATGACAGTGAAGGCAGTCCTATCGGATGGGAAGATGAAGCACCTTTTGACGCGATAATAGTCACCGCAGGTGCGCCTGAAGTCCCTGACATCCTTACTGACCAGCTTGCTATTGGTGGTCGTCTGGTCATTCCGGTTGGATCTAACTCCGACCAGCAGTTGATCACAATAATAAAAAATGAAGCCGGAGAGCTACTGCAAGAATCATCTGTTACCTGCCGTTTTGTACCACTGATCGGCAAGCAGGGATGGCAGGCGTGATGGCCATGGAACAGGAAGATGACCTACTCATTCAAACGCAGGACGTTTTTGGCGATGACTCGGCCCTTCTAGGACTATCAGCACTAGCACTAAACGACATTGAAGAGCCACTTTTACTCAGTGACGAGGAATGTAACGAGGAAGAGGTTGAAGATGAAATCCCGCTGGCTGAGCTGGAGCGATTCGATGATGCCATCAAGATTTATCTGCGTGACATTCAGCGCACACCACTTCTGAGTGCTGACGCCGAAAAGGATCTTGCCAGGCAAATTGAAAAAGGTGATGCCGCAGCCCGTAACAGGATGATCGAAGCAAACCTGCGACTGGTGGTAAAAATTGCCAAGCGCTACCTTAACCGTGGCTTGCCGTTTCTGGATCTCATTGAAGAAGGCAACCTAGGCCTGATTAAATCCGTCGAACGCTTTAACCTGGCCAAGGAGTGCCGTTTTTCCACATATGCAACCTGGTGGATCCGCCAGTCTATTGAACGAGCACTTATAAACCAATCCCGTACAATCCGTCTCCCCGTCCATATATCAGACGAGATCGGACGTATGATCAGGACTACTCGCAGACTATCACATGAGCTTGATCGGGAACCGGCAATACAGGAAATTGCAGACGCCATGGATGCCAAAATTCAGCACATCCGCCGATTGATGACGCTACTTCGCCATACATGTTCAATAGAAGCCCCTATCGGTAACGATAACGATTTTGCCCTGATTAACACCATTGAAGACAATTCCATGACATCTCCGGACGATCTGATCGAAAACATCAACATATTTGAACTAATATCTAAACATTTTAGTAAGCTTAGCGAAAATGAACAGAAAATTTTGACGCTCCGCTTCGGCCTTGACGACCATGATCCGCAAACACTGGACATCATCGGCCAGCAGTTTGGCGTAACCCGGGAACGCATCCGTCAGATAGAATCAAAAAGCCTGGAAAAGCTCAGGGCTTTTTACCTGCTCAGTCAGGACTAATATACATGAAACCAGGAGAGCTTAATATGGAAGAGCTGAAAAAAATTATCCGTGACGTACCCGACTTTCCAAAGGTCGGGATCATCTTCAAAGATATCACCACACTCCTGCAGGATGCCCAATCGTACCAGAAAACCATTGATCTCATATCCCACCGTTACATAGGCTCACAGATCGACAAGATTGTCTGCGTTGAAGCACGCGGGTTCATTCTCGGCTCAGCACTGGCATATAAACTTTGCACCGGCATCGTTTTGGTGCGTAAACCAGGCAAACTTCCTTCCGAAACCATCAGTAAAACTTATGATCTGGAATACGGCACCGACACACTTGAAATACATAAAGACGCAATCAAACCTGGTGAACGTGTCCTGATTGTGGACGATCTGCTTGCCACTGGCGGCACTGTAGCAGCAGTAGTTGAAATGGTGCAAAGTATGGGAGGTGAAATAGTAGAATGTGCTTTTATGGCTGAGCTGGATTTTCTGGATGGACGCAAGCGACTACCGGAAGGGAAGGTGTTTTCGTTGTTGAATTTCTGATTGGAGCAAAAATCTGATTGCCGTGGAGGAACAACATGAAACTGGGTATCGTTCGTATGATCATTTTTCTAGTTGTCGTTTCAGCTGTCCCGGCTTTTGCTGTTGACGTTGTCCGCCTGGGTAATCTGAAATTTGCCCATTATGGAGCCGTTTCCTATATGAAGGAAATGTGCGGGAAGTACAACCTCAAGGTCGAGGAGCGTGTATTTCCGAAGGGTATAGACATTATCCCCGCAATCATTGCTGGAGAAATCGATATCGCCGCGTCCGCTGCAGATGCCGCTATTGCCGGCCGAGCCAGCGGAGCTCCGGTCTATATTGTTGCCGGTTTTGCCAAAGGTGGAGCCCGGGTTGTCGCACAGGCCGGCTCAACCATCAAGTCAATGAAAGACCTTAAGGGGAAAAAGGTAGGTGTTGCACGTGGCGGAGCCCAGGAACTGCTGTTGCTGGCAGAGTTGGAAAAAGTCGGCCTTAGTTGGTCTGATAAACCGGGCAAGGATGTACTGATTACCTATCTTGCTTTTGCCGACCTCAACCAGGCCCTTGCAGCTCGCCAGATAGATGCCATGTGTCAGTCCGAACCTCAATCATCCCAGGCCATCAACAAAAAATTCGGGGTCGAGATTCTCAAGCCATACGATACACCAATGGGGGAGCCAATCCGCGCCCTCGTAATGACTGAAAAAATGTACAGGGACAAGCGTGACGTTGCCGAGCGCACTATGATGTGCTTCGTTGAGGCTACTGCTCTATTTCGTAAAGATATGAATCTGGCAGAAAAATATGTACGGGAAAACATGTTCAAAGGACAGATCAGCTCCGAAGATTTTCGTGATGCCATGGACAATGCTCAATTCACCTACGATATCAGCGTAGACCATATTGATATTACCACAAAATTGATGCAGAAATACGGAGTAGGTAGAATGGCCAAGCCGCCAAAGGCGTCCGACTGGGTTAAGCTTGACCTTCTGCAGAAGGCCAAAGCAACTCTCAAGGTTAAGTAATAGTGCCCGCCCGATTTAAATCACTACTGCGGGGTATAGCCATGCCTATCCTGCTCTTGATTGTCTGGGAGGCAATCTGTCGAGCTGGATTGGTTTCACCCATCATGCTTCCGTCACCCAGTGCGATTGTCAGTAAATGGATTGAGTGGCTACGCTCCGGAGAGTTACTCCTGGATGTACTGGGCAGTCTTGGACGTGTCACTGGCGGATTCCTGTTGGGTGCCGGGCTTGCTCTGCCGCTGGGGCTGTTCATGGGAGCCTCCCCTCGTATCTACGAATACTTCAATCCGATCATCCAGGTCTTGCGCCCAATACCACCAATCGCCTGGATACCAATGTCGATACTCTGGTTCGGACTTGGTAACCCGCCAGCCATTTTTCTGATCTCCTTAGGAGCTTTTTTCCCGGTTTTAATGAACACCATCGCCGGAGTCCAGAATGTTGATGGCATTTATCTGCGCGCAGCCCGCAATCTGGGCGCCGGGCGGGGCGCCATGTTCCGCAGGATCATTCTACCCGCTGCAACCCCATACATCCTGACCGGCATACGTATCGGCATCGGTACAGCCTTTATTGTCGTGATTGTCTCTGAAATGATTGCCGTCAACAACGGGCTTGGTTATCGAATTCTAGAAGCACGTGAATTCATGTGGTCCGACAAGATCATTGCCGGCATGATTACAATCGGACTGCTTGGATTGGCAATTGATCAGGTAATGAACGCACTCAACAACCACCTTCTCCGCTGGCATCGCGGTATGGACAACTGAGTTATGGATTACATTTCAATCAATAATCTCTGTAAAACCTTCCAAGGGAACGATCGCAGCGTACCGGCACTTCAGAATATTAACCTGACCCTTTCACGTGGTGAATTTGTCTGTCTGCTTGGTCCATCGGGCTGTGGTAAGTCGACTCTTTTGAATTCACTGGCAGGATTCATCCAGCCAAGCAGTGGTGAAATTATTGTTAACGGTCAGCCAGTCAAATATCCTGGCCCGGAGCGCGGAGTTGTTTTTCAGGAATATGCAATTTTTCCCTGGATGACGGTTGCCAAAAACATTGCATTCGGCTTGGAAATAAAGGGTACTTCAGCGGCCAAAATCAGGGAAAGTGTTGATACCCTGCTCGATACGCTGGGGTTGCGGGAATTCCGCGACCGCTTCCCTAAAGACCTGTCGGGCGGTATGCGACAAAGAGTAGCCATCGCCCGTTTACTGGCCATCGATTCTCCAGTCATGCTGATGGATGAACCGTTCGGAGCTCTTGACGCCCTTACCCGAAGAACATTGCAGGACGAGCTTCTTCGCATCTGGCATGAATCAGGCAAAACGATCCTTTTTGTCACCCACAGCATCGAGGAATCACTCTACCTTGCAACCCGTATTGTGGTAATGACTTATCGCCCCGGCACAATTAAATGCAATCAGATTGTGACCATGCCTCATCCCAGAGATCCATCCGGGGTTGAGTTCAACGAGCTAAAGCGTGACTTGGGACTTTTAGTAATGGAGGAGCAAGAGCGACATACGAGTGACGAAATGAAGGCGCTGTGATGAAGCTCCGGCATGAGGAGGTTGCATTTTGCCATCCAGCAGAGTATAAGGTACTTCCTTGTCCCCGTAGCTCAGCAGGATAGAGCACTTCCCTCCTAAGGAAGGGGCCGGTCGTTCGAATCGACTCGGGGACGCCAGTAAATACAAGGGCTTACAGATTTTATCTGCAAGCCCTTTTTCATTATTATATAAAAAGATACCTAAAAAGATACTTAAAAGTTATTCCAACTCAAACGCGCCACTCCCCATTCAGCCTGCATCTACGTCTTTTTCTCTAAATTATTCCCTAATTCGATTCCAGAGAATCATAAGAAACGAATTAAGATTACCTTCAAAGATTTTGAGGTTATATTTTTTACGTCTCACAACATATATGCACCGAAACGGTGCATAAAAATACATTTTATTTTTTTATCGGTCAATAAAATAATAGTTGACTTAGCAAATTTAATTCAATATCATCCCCCCTAGAATTTATTCGTTCTTTACTTGCTATAATTAAATACGGGTCTTCACCGTTCACACGGCTAGCGAAAAACGCCAGCGAATCATAACGGGACAATTGATAGTTATTATTTCTATCGATGTTCTGAATGGTTTCGCTGGCGTTTTTCGTTTCTATTTCACCAAGATTCATACCTAAAGGAGGTTTTACCATGAAGGTTATCAGACCGTCTGAGATTAAGGATTATGCTGGACTATCAAAAAATTCAGCATTTAGACTGGAGAAGCTGAATCTTTTTCCAAAAAGACGCCAACTAGGTCCATCTGCGGTAGGTTGGATATCCACCGAGATTGATGAGTGGTTAACAAGTCGCCCCGTTATCAATGCTGATAACGTGAGACAAGTAGCAGTGGGCGCAAAAAGGGGTAGACCAAGAAAAATATTGTAGAGGAAATTATTCATTCCCATTCGACACACCCCAGAACTTTAGAGCTTGGTGATCCGTGTTTTTTTTCACGACCAAGTTCTTTTTTATTTAAGAGGATCCACTTAATTATGCCGAGATCCTGAACCGGATTCAGTGGGCAATCATTACAAAATATAAGGGGGTAAAAAGATGAAAAAGACCAGACGCACAACGCCCGATCATCCCCATGATCAGGCGTTAACGAAAGAAAGGATAGATATGGAGCCACTCACCGTCTCCAATATATCGAACCTCCCCGCTGATATCAATAATATTCTTAGTGATATCAGCAAGATGGTGACTGGTGACATATCCACTCTCCGCGTTAAGGCAAAGACAAGTGGTCTCTATCTCGGCCGATTAGTACAGGCATATGAAATGGAAAGGAGATTCCGTGAATTGCTTAAACGTCATGGAATGGAGGCTCATCATGCTTGATATCAATATCGACCAGATAAGGCATTTTTTGGAGATCATCACCGATAAAGGTCAAGTCACATTTCAGACTTTTGATGATTCCAAAGATAAGCGGAAGAAACTTTCTAAAATCATTCATGGATGGAACCAAGAGAACCTTGATACAATTACCACTCTTAATAATCAGGGGGCGGGGATATTCCTCATGGTGAATAAGGGCGATGGTAACGGGAGATCATCAGAGAATGTTACCGAAATTCGGGCGTTCTTTGTGGATCTGGACGGTTCCCCATTGGAGCCAGTTCTTGAATCAGGACTCACTCCCCATTTAACCATTGAATCATCTCCGAATAGATTCCACGCATATTGGCTTGTATCGGATGCGGGTCGTGAACAATTCAGTCCTATCCAGAAGGCACTTGCTGATAAATTCAACGCTGACAAATCCGTTCATGATCTGCCTCGGGTGATGCGGGTTCCAGGGTTCTATCATCATAAAGGCGAGGCGTTCAGGTGTCGAATATTGAGTAGTGATCAGGAACAGCCAGCATACTCGGTTGAAAACTTCAAGAAGTTCATCACACCTGATACAGCCACAAAGCGGATCATCACAAGGACTTCCATAAAAGGTGAACGTCATGATGATCTCAAAAAGTATATTGTCGGGAGGCTCAAAGCGGGCCTTGATCCGAAAGAAGTCCGGATCCTTGTAGAATCATGGGTTCGGGAGCATCACACCGATGCAAAAAGTCATGATGATCTATTGAAGTGGGCAGAGGAACATATCAACCCCGACTCGGTATCAGGCCGGTTTGGTGATCTGGTTCGGGTCAAAAGTGAGCCGGTATCGTGGAGATTAAAAGTTGATGGACAAGAGATAGAGATCTCCTCCACCAAAGATCTCGACAGTTACCCATCTTTGCGGAGGTTGATCATGGAACAACTTGGAACAGTCCCTCCGGTTCTCTCTGCGAAAAAATGGAATATCGAGCTTGAAAAACTGATGGAACATCATGAGGCCGAAGATATGCCCGATGATGTTTCGGTGCTTGGCATGGCATGGGGCGAAACCATCCGATATTTAAATTCAAAATTTCAGGGCAAGTCCAAAGATGATCTTCTTATGAATAGACCATGGAGGGATGAGAAAAACAGTCGTGTGTATTTAAAAACTTCAGATCTACATCTATTCTTACAGCAACGTGGGATGAAAATTGAACCACGCAAACTTGGAGGATTATTGCGGAAACATAGCGGGAAGAATACCTCACTATACATCAAAGGTATGAATATCAACGTATGGTGGATTCCCATCGAAGAAGCTGATCAAGGCAGACAGACGGAGGATTTTGATCCGGTCGAATTTCAGAGGACTCCATTTTAATATCCATTGGCCCACTTGAATATATAGGAAAAATATTTCTAAAAAATTTCTATTTTTTATCCAAATTGCCAAATCACCTAATGGATATAATATAAACAGCTAATATATAAAGATTTTTACCCACTACGATCCCCACTAGGATAGAAGATTTATCCAAGTGGGGATAGCAGAATACTAAAAACTGAATAGCATCACTTAGAACTTACTAGAACTGGGAGCATGGAGATGAAAATCGCTGGCTCCCTTTTCTTTTGAGTGATCTGAACAGGAGGTTAGCAGATGGCACGATGGAAAAAGGGACAAAGCGGAAATCCCGCAGGCAGATCGAAAGGCACTCCAGATCGGAGAACCAAGCTCCGTGATCTGATCGATCCTCATGCAGAGATATTGATTCAAACCATAGTCACAGCGGCTCTAGCAGGGGATATGCAGGCGGCAAGGATCTTGATGGATAGAGCATGTCCATCATTAAAGGCGGTGAGTGAACCGGCACCGCTCCAGATTGATCTATCCGGATCACCGACAGAACAGAGTCAGGCAATTTTAAAGGCAGTGAGTGAGGGCATTTTACCAATAGATGAGGCCGTTCAGCTCCTCGCAGGGGTGGCATCTGGGATGAAAATTCTGGAGATCTCTCTCCTTGAACAGCGCCTCGAAGCACTGGAACAAGAAATAGGAGGTCGCATATGAACCGATCACGACTGACACGATTGGAAGAAATCATCAACCCGATTCCCCCTAATCACAGCATTGATGAGAATGGGTGGCATTGTAACGGAGGCGGCAAAGGGGCGGCGGGGATCCTTCACACCCCTCCCGTTCTATCTGCGGAACAATGGCTCGCAGAAGGAAACAGCACCGAGGATGAGCAGGGTCGATCCTGACTCATATTTATCAATCAGGCCGCAATCATCTATGGCCTCAAATCAAACACCTCTCAAAAGAGGTAATTTAAAGGAGATACACCATGAATAGACAAGGACGAGCAAGCAACAAATTCGGCATCACCAATGACGCACCACAGCTGAAAGTAATCATCAATCCTGTACCGCAAGTGAAATTGCAATCTGATCAGCTGACCTTGTTACTTGAGGAGATGGTCGGGAAATGGAAAATTATCGACAACCGAACAGATCTCTCCTCTATCGGTAAGGATCCGCATTATAGCGATATCAGAGCCGATTTTAATCGCCGTTTGAAGAATATGCAGGCTGATCCCTCATACAGCATCAAAAATGAGATGGAGGCGACTCAGGCCGCTCTCGTCCCAGAAATTCCGACAACCGGAGATATTCTCCTTGATGAAATGCGTGAGGCCGAGATCCGTTCCGTGATCCGGAGCATGAATTCCAATGAGAGAATGGCTATTGTCCTGACGAATGTTGAAATTCTCAACGCTATCCGGAACAGCCCGGTGCCATTTTCTGAATTTCCGGAAGATCTTATCAATGACAGTATACAGAGGATTGCCGAGGCAGGGAAGAAACCACAAAGGGACAGACTTGACGATTTGGGTGAGATACAAAAAACGCTAGATCTTAATTTTGCGATGGCGGCTCGATTTATAGCGAATCCGTCAATCTAACGAAACCCGACCAATGGGGTCGGCTCCCCTATCATGACGCTTCCAAACTGCGGCGATCATGATAGGGGTCACTTATATCTATTTCACCGACTTCCATTACGTCAAATGCGAATGAGTTTCATTCTCTGACTGAATAATACCCACGTGAATTTCTACAGGCAGCCAAACATTGTGCCATCATAAAAACGTTTTGTGACCTCGAATCATAATATCCGCATTGTTGATTACATTCGAAGTCATCCTTTTGTGGCATTAAGTCTCCAGCACTATTCCGCCAAGTACCGGCACAGCCAGTCATAAACGTTACCATCAACACCAGTAGGATGAGTTTTTTCATATTCGCTCCTTCACACGTTTTAATTTACTTAAATGGTCACCTTCTCCGCCTTTTGGTGGCAAATAATGCTTAACCGATTGCTGGATATAATCTTCCGAAACACCTGACTCCCTCATGCGTTCACATCTAGCATGATCAATTTCAGGCCCCCAGTCAAAATCGAGATCGTTCTTTATATAGAACCCTCCCTCACCTCCACCGCAATATTTTTCAATCGGTCTCAAGTTCTTGTCATCGATATAACAGGCAGAAATTATTGATGTTGCATTTTCTTCTGTTTGGAAGATGAATAAATCATCGTAGTCCATAAATCGTTTATCAACTGCCGACACGATGATTTCAGTGTCACCATATTTACTCATATGCATTTGCAGAACCTTGATAAATTCTGACGTTTTCATATGCCCTCCTGACTTCCTAAAGTTCTAAGAAATTAATAATACTTTTTAACAATATGTTAAACGTAATTGTTTATTTTTTTCATAAAAGTCATCCATAATCCTACATCGTCCTATGCAGAATGAGTGACAGCATCTATTAATTAGAGGAGTTTCTATGAATTATATTACTTATTGTCGTGTCAGCACTGAGGAGCAGGGAGCTTCTGGACTCGGAATCGAAGCCCAGCAATCTGCTATCCAGACATATCTCAACGGCAGAGTGCCACTAAATGAGTTCATCGAAATTGAAAGCGGACGGAATGACCGTAATAGACCTGTTCTTCAATTAGCATTATCTCAATGCAGAGCGACAGGAGCGACACTTCTTGTCTCAAAACTCGACCGACTGAGCCGAGATACGTATTTTATAACTCAACTTCAAAAGGACGGATTCTCATTCGTTGCTACTGATATGCCGTCCGCCGATACATTCATGACTCAGATATATGCCGCTGTCGCTCAACAAGAACGGAAGATGATAAGTGAACGAACCAAGGCGGCACTTCAAGCAGCAAAGGCGCGAGGGGTGAAACTGGGTGGAAACCGCGGAAAGATTACCAAAGAACAACAGATGAAAGCCAGCAAGGCAGGCGCTCTAGCAAAAACGATTAAAGCTGACGCCTTTTCACTCAAAGTTTTGCCAACAATCGTCGGATTACGGAAACAAGGATTGAGTCTTGGAAAGATTGCAAGTGTTCTTAACTCTCCAGAAATACATATACTGACGGCAACAGGTAAAGCTGGTAAATGGACTTCACAAGCAGTTAAGAATGTATTATCGAGAAATCTTGGAATCCTTTAAATCAATCTCTCTATATTTTAGAAAGAATAACTTCGGTTCTAAAAAGCCGAGTATTTACATTGCCAAATGTGATGTCTTCAAGACAAAGGGATGAATTAACTTCTGCAGATAGAAGTGACTCAAAAAAAGCAGAGAGCTCATCACCTTCAAGACCTGCTACACAGGCACAGAAATCAAGTGATTGATTATGAGTAAATAGCCTGCCCGGAACTTTTGAATCTTTTGATGCCACTATGCCATAACGGAGATATGGATATACTTGCTTATGTTTTGTTGCTTTTGCGCTGTAGGTAAGAATGTCATGTGTGGTGATACTAGTTTTAAACTCCAAAACTACTCGAGGAATTGAAATATCATCTGTCTTTTTTTCGAAGACACAAAGGTCTGTTTGGAAAGCGGCATTGCCACGAGAAGGCTTCTTCACATTAACGGTGACATCGAGTCGGTTATCAATGGTGATCTGGTACAATAAGGAAGCACCTTGTTTGATAAAAAACGGAGGCAATAGAGTTTTCTCCGCAACTTCTTTTGCAATTTTTACGAATTCACTTTCTGCTGGCATCAAAAGTGCCCCTTTGTCCAATAAATCTATCTATCAGTTGGTGTTATCTAACCAACAGGACGTTTTTGTCAAGATAATCTACCTAATGGAAAGTTTATAAACCCCCCATAACTGCCATGATTCGCAGAATGGGGGTTTTAAAGATGAGTACAAGAATAATGCTTCTGGGGATAAGGATTAAGGAACTGCGGAAGCGCGTTGGATTATCGCAAGATCAGCTTGCAGAAAAAGTCGGGATAGAATCAAAATACCTTTCTCGGATCGAAGTTGGAAAGAGGTATCCTTCACTTGATGCTTTGGAGCGCATTGCTGATTCTCTTGAGGTAGAAATGAAAGAATTATTCGATTTCGCACACCATGACAATGAATCCATCACTCCACTAGGGATTGAAGAGGCGCTTGTTGGGGCGAGTAATGAGGAACTGAGGTTGGTCTTCAAGTTGATAAAAGCTGTGCGGAAGTAAGTGCTAAGTGATTCCCTATCAGGCAAAGCGGTAAGTCTGAGTACTTTCGATAAAAAAAGGGCCTCTGATTATGGAGGCCCTTTGCGTTTTATGTTACTTGCTGAAATGGAATAACATTCGACTTGGTGCCGGTGATTATATAGATTAGCTTCCGAGCCCATGCCTCAAGCGCCCTCTGCTTTTCCTTATCATATTTATTCAAGTTATAAACCTTGATAATCCCCTGTTTGGCGTGATTCAGAACGGCGTCGATTACTTCGTCCATCTCTCCCATTTCTGACATAAAAGTTGCCGCCGTCCTTCTAAGGTCATGTGGAGTGAAGGTGCCAACGCCTAACGTGGTCAAACCATCCTCTGACTTGTTGCTATTCAATGCTTTGCTGATTGCGTGCCGATCAATGGGTTCCTCTGGAACTTTACCGCCACCCTTTGCTATACTTTCATATCTGCGAGGACTTGGAAAAATATAGCCGAAATATTCTTGATCTTCCGGTATCAATTCTGCCGTCCGTTTCATGTCCTTGGCATTTCTTTTTTCAGCATCATTTCGCGCCTCCTTAGCCTCTTCCTTGGCCTCAGTGATGATATCCTGAACGAGGGGAGCCAGATAGACGCGGTGCGCCTTGCCGTTCTTCGACCGCTCAGTCGGAATTGTCCACCAGTTACCGTTAATCTCCCGAGTATGGATGGCTGAAACTTCACCAGGTCGCTGTGCTGTCAATAGAATCAACTTCAATGCACGTTTGACTGAGTCGGAAATAGACAAATCGGGAGTAAGGCCATCAAGAGAGGCCCAAACGGTTTTGATTTCGTTGTCAGATAGTGCGCGATCTTTTGCCTTTGACTTGGCTGGCATATCAATGCTAATGCAGGGCGATATTTTCATCAGGTCTTTCTTTACAGCCCAATTAAACATTTTACGGATGATCTTGAATACGTTGTTGGCGGTCTGGGGACTACCTCGACCGACAATCTTATCAAGCAGGGTGATAACATTTCCTTTGGTTATGTCTTGGGCCTTGCGCTTGCCCCATGCTGGATAGATTTCTTTTTCAAGTATTCGCCTATCTTCCAGCCAGCTTTTTTTATACATCTCGGCATGGCGTTTAAGGTAATCGTCGCCTAATACCTTGATAGTCGGTGCGGCCTCTAGTTCGGCCTTCAAATCCTCTGCCACCGTTGCTGGATTTTTACCAGTCGCAAATATTTTCCAGTGCTCCTCGAACTTGGTTCCTGCCTCCGCAAGACTCACTGTCGGATATTTTCCTAATGGTATGGAGCATTTTTTCCCATCAAATAAATAGACAAAGAACCAACTCTTTGTGCCATTGGGATAGATACAAAGAGTAAAACCATGTTGAGGTCTCGGTCTGTTACCATGTATGAAATATCTGGTTTCCTTGGGTTTGAGTGCCTTGATAAACTTGTCAGTAAATAGTGTAGTTGGCTTCATTCCTGACTCCTTTCAAAGTTTAAGTAGCTTTCCAATAAAAGATACTTAAAAAGATACCTAAAAAATATAGATACCTTCAGAATCAAATAAAATATCTTGAAGCCATAATATCGCGTATTATATTGAATTTCAACGTATTTTTAGCTGTAAAAAGGAGGGCATTTAAAAGAAATAAAATAGAATGGAATGGATTAGATATTTAACTCCTAAGGAAGGGGCCGGTCGTTCGAATCGACTCGGGGACGCCAATAAAAACAGGCACTTGCAACTAATTTGCAGGTGCTTTTTTTATTCTGGGTTGCATATGGGTCGCAGCAAATGGTATCGTATTTTAACCAAATCGATAGAGAGGGTTCAAAGGAGCTTATTTTGGAAACTTTACTTCAGCAACTTCAAGAATCATTGCTGTACTCATGCCAGACCTGTACAGCTAGCTTTCCATACGTAGGTGCGTACTGTGCTGTTGTGAAAAAAACGAGTGATATTTTATGAATTGAGTTGGTTGCCACTTGTTACGTTCCAGAGTTCAACATCCCTAATGTCATGTTGGCCGGGTCTGATCAATTACGAGTTTCTCTTAGTGATAACAACTCAGATGAAATCCGCACTTAAGTCGACTGATATACTTGAAGCAGCAATACGAGCTGATTGGCTCTATTGATGAACTATTTGAAGTTTATCAGGACTTAGCGGCTATGTATGATGAGGAATTCGTTGGGGCACTTAATAAAACTAGATCTTTGAAGGATTAACACTAACGGCACATTCGCTACTAAATAGTCACCTGCATAGGCTCTCCTAATCGCACAAGCCTTTAATGAATGTTAAGCCAAAATTATTAACTAGTTATGTTGACAAGAGATTGAATTATCCTACCTAAGGAGACACCATGAAGTATATTTTTGTTCTTGCAGTAACCCTAACGTTTTTCCAATATGTTCTCGTAATGGCAGATGATAGCAGGTTTGCCTCCGTCGATAATAATCGCGACAAGCGAACCACTATCTCTAGCACTGAGCTTATCAATGTTCCAGCTGGCTGTTTTAACATTGACGGTTCGCAAGTATGCCTAGATGCCTTCCGTATCGGCAAATATGTCGTTACTCAAGGGCAGTACAAGCGTGTAATGGGTATCAATCCATCTCATTTTTTTAGTTGCGGAGAGGACTGCCCAGTAGAAAAAGTCAGTTGGAACGATGCTCAAGAATTTATAAAACGACTCAATAATTTGACTGGGAAACGATACCGCTTGCCGACCGAAGCCGAGTGGGAATATGCCTGCCATAAAGGTGACAAAGAAGAAGATTATTGCGGAAGTGATGACATAGATGCAGTAGCTTGGTATGAAGGCAATAGTAAAAAAAGGACACACCCAGTTGGCCTGAAACAACCCAATAGACTTGGTCTATATGACATGAGTGGAAATGTTGTGCAGTGGGTTCAGGACTGGGAGGGAGAATACCCTAGCGGCGCCCGAAACCCCACTGGCCCAGAAAAGGGATTCTATCGTGTGTTTCGAAGTGGCAGTTGGAATGATGAACCCATTGCTGTAAAAGCAACCGGCCGTAGCGCTGCCCCACCCAGTCGACGCAGTACATGGGTGGGATTTCGGCTAGCAGAATCTGCTCCATAGGTATCAATTTTCAATTTTTACTGGTAATAAATTCACGAACTTTGATCGGTGTTGGCCCGCATTGAAACGCCGCCACATGTTGGGAAATGGCGGCGTTTCAATGCGGGCTAACAATCGGTCGTCCTAATGATTGGCAATTCGCACCGTTTGTAACGAACGCCACAACCCGAATAAGGAAGAACCCTCAAATGTCAGACCTTGCATTTGACAAGAACAAATAAACAACGACGAAAAGGGCAAATTTCCAACCAGAAAGTTAGACCCG
>CAIQWT010000057.1 GCA_903875605.1 uncultured Geobacteraceae bacterium
CATAATCCCTCGCAATAATACTTTGGCATCATAACTGAACGAAATTGTCATATTTCGGAGGAGATGCCCCCGCTTCCCGCCACCATTCTTTTGCTTCTCCAACAGTCCATGGCTTGCCATGTCCAGGAAACAGAATCGTTTCATCGGTCAATTCATGTAAAAGCGTCTCAATCGACGCTAGTATGTCTATTGCATTGCCCCCCGGTAAATCAGTTCGGCCAATATACTTGTGCAACAATGTGTCCCCGGTAAACACAAATCCACTAAAAATATAACTGACACTTCCTTTAGTATGCCCAGGTGTGTGAATTGATCTCACTTCAGGCTCTTCAGTATGGGTGCACAGTTTTTCAAAAGGCTCAAAACGTGTAACACCCGGAATAGTATGATTCGAAAAACTCAAAGCATACATCGGGGCGTGCATCAAAAGCCGAACATCCTGTTTATGAAGTTCACACGTGACATTAAAACGTTCTGAAACCTGCCTAACTGCTCCAACATGATCATGATGCGGGTGCGTAACCAAAATGCGGGTCACCTTTCCGCCGGCATCCAGAATAAGCTGAATGATATGCTCCGGATTGTTGCCGGGATCAATAATGATGGTATTGGATGACGTTATATGAGTAACAATATAGGTATTCTGCTTCCATTTCTCGCCAGTAACAAGGCATGTAATTCGGTAATCACCATGCACATATTCAAAAGAGGTTGTTTTGTCTATCAGCATACAAGTCCCATGTGAATGACCTGGCCGGTTATGCAGCGACTCTCAGGGGAGGCAAAAAAAGCCACAATATTGCAGACCTCTTCATTGGTAACGGGACGCTTGATGGTTAGCTTACTCAAGGCCCGTTCAATAATATCTTTCCCAAGCTCTTCAACAGCATCAGTCATTAACATGGACGGAGCAATAATGTTGCAGGTAATTCCCAACGGGGCAAGCTCCTTTGCGATGACCTTCGTCATTTCTACAATTGCGCTTTTTGATGCCGAATAGGCGGAAGTCCCTTCTTCATGAAGTCCAACAGCCATGGAAGATGTTGTTATAATTCTGCCCGACCTTTGAAGCATCATGACCTTGGACACTTCCCGGCAAACGTAAAAACTACCGGCAATATTGGTTTGAAGAAGTGTGTTCAGAACCTGACCTGAAGTCATAGTCATAAGCAGGTTTGCTGGTGCGTACCCTGCATTGCAAACAAGTACATCAATCCGTTTATATGTTTTTTTGATAGAACGAATCCAACTGCGCACTTCGTTTTCGTCTGCAATATCCAGTGCTGTGTGAATATAGTTGATATCACTGATTGTTGATTGACCTCGACTGCAGCCTGCCACACGATAACCATTAGCTAGAAAATGTTTGGCAATCCCATATCCGATCCCTTTACTGGCACCAGTCACGACCATTACCGGGGATGCGTCATTCAGCATAGTTCACCACCATTATTGTGTTATGTTTTCAATATACGATGCAAGAGTTGAAGCAGAAAGCACTGTTTTATCTTTATTGAAATCATGGATGTCCGTCAGAATGAGATAAATTTCATCTCCCGCCACATCGCTTACCCGCTCCTCCAAATCCGAAATAAAAGTCACAAAACCCAATGAATCGAAATGTGAACCAACACCCAAAATCACCGTATCTGCGTCCAGATTGCTGTTTTCATCGAACATCCCTGATGTCTTCATACCGATAAATACTTCCTGCATTACTGCTAGTGCTTGTTCGTGTGTCATGATTTCTCCTTCTGAAAGTAGTAAATATTTCTGCTAATTTTCAAAGTATTCTGCATCAAGTAATAATTTTGCGGCTGCATCTTTGGCCGCAAGAATAGGAGCACCCGCTATCGGCCACTCTATTCCTAGATGCGAATCATTCCAGACAATGCCCCGCTCATGTTCCGGGAACCAATAATCGGTTGTTTTGTACAGGAACTCTGCCACATCCGATATCACGAATATTCAGGGGACATAATACCTATTTATTTTCACATCTGATGAATATTCGGGGGACATAATACCTATTTATTTTCACATCTGATGGGGATGGGGACAGGCACCTTTTAATGTTGGAGGTAATAACACTATCGTTTGCGATCTCCTTCACATTAAATGGCATCTCATATCTCCATGATTTTCAGAGCACTAATAAAGCGAAAATCCTTCAGATTTAGTGTCATCAGCTCACATTTATATTCTATTGCTGTTGCAGCTATTAATGCATCCGGTATCTGTAGGCCGTGGCTCTTGGAGTATCGTTCTATCAAATTCATGGCATTTACAGAGATTGAAGTAGATATATGCAGACAGTGAAATGCCCCAAGATGTTTTCGTATTCTCTGTAACTCCAACTTGTTGAGTGCTCCGTAATACAACTCCATGGCTGTAACGGCGCTTAGTGCAAGATTTTCCGGTCCGACTTTTTGAACTGGCACTATGACATCTGTGTTGCCTTTGAATATCTCAATAAGTATGTTTGTATCAAGGAGTATCATTTACGATCACGCCGCCATGCTTTATCCCTGATATCGTCTAGACTGGTGTCACGATTTTTCCAGATGCCACACAATTGCTGAAACGAAACACTGGGATTGCGTGTTGCCGTTTTCGTTTCACGAACTTCAACTCCATGCATTGTGTGCAGCAAATCAATCAAGAGATCTTTGGTGTGTTCATCTTTTGTAGTTATATGTAGAGATCCCATTTCTAATACTCCTTTAAACAGATCTGGGGATAACCCCGTCATCATGTTGCCTTTAAGATAAGATCTCGCGTCTGTGATAAGTATCTATCATCGATTGTGTGATTTTGAAGTGCTACGGTAATATTCCGGGGACATAATACCTATTTCTTTTCAGTTTTCCCCACTTAACATCCACCCCGCAACATTTCAGCAAATTAGGGAACCAAACGTTCATTGCCATTCTTAAAGTCAAAGGTAACATCTGACTCATGAAGATAATAATGCGCGAAATACTCTTTAATGCAATAGCCCTTATAACCGAGACAGATGATGAAGTCGTTAAACCCGTAGCTGGAATATATCTTCATAATATGCCACAGGATCGGACGCTCCCCGATTTCAATCATTGGCTTCGGCTTGAGATGTGATTCTTCACTGATGCGCGTACCTAAACCACCGGCAAGAATGACTACTCTTTCATGGAAAGATCTCCTCTTCCTTTTCCTGCTCAAGAAACAAGCGGTACGCAACATACAAACCCTCATACAGTCCGGTTGTTGCCTTCCAGCCACGGCTATGAAGCAAACTCATATCCAGAAGCTTTTTCATTGTTCCATCCGGCTTGCTAGTATCAAATTTAATATTCCCGGTGTAACCAACCACCTTGCATATTGTTTTAGCAAGCTCGGCTATGGTTATATCTTCACCAGTCCCGATGTTAATCAAGGGTGGAGTGGCGTCGTTCAAAAAGAAATCATAGTCATTCTGAGGGAGCATCATCAGATACACGCAGGCTTCTGCCATGTCTTCACAATAGAGAAACTCACGTCTCGGCGTACCTGTCCCCCAGATGACAACTGTGTCGTCCTCATTCTGAGAGGAATCATCCGTATGGGGCAAAGTGTGAGTCGTGAGGGATGGATCATCACAGCCCAACGCTTTACTCCTATCACCTAACTCCTCACCCCTTATGTGTTTCACTTTTGCCTCATGGATCCGTCTGATTAAGGCAGGGATGACATGGCTGTTTTCAGGGTGGTAGTTGTCGCCGGGACCATACAAATTGGTAGGCATTACTGCCAGGTATTTGGTGCCGTACTGCCGGTTATAACTCCAGCACATTTCAATACCGCTTATTTTGGCGACTGCATACGGTTGGTTAGTCGGCTCCAAAGGTCCTGTCAGCAGGTATTCTTCTTTTAACGGCTGTGGCGCCAATTTCGGATAGATACAACTTGACCCCAAAAACATGAGTCGTTTTACACCATGTACATAGGCGGCATGGATCACGTTGTTCTGAATCATCATATTTTGATAGATAAATTCACCACGGTAAGTGTTATTGGCAAGAATACCACCTACCTTTGCCGCCGCCAGAAAAACGTATTCAGGTTTCTCGGTTTCAAAAAACGAGTTCACCTCCGCCTGGTTGGTTAAATCCAGCTCAGAGCGACCACGGGTAAGGATATTCACATAAGCCAGGGCGGTCAGTTGCCGGATGAGTGCGCTCCCTACCATGCCACGGTGACCGGCTACAAAGATGCGCGCGTTACGCGGCATTCCGTGAGGAGTGATGGGTGAGGAGTGAGACATTATTTTGAGATCCTTACGCGAAGCGATCTCATAAGTCCACCCAGTAGTCCGAAAAGCCCGTATATCTTCAGCATGATATCGTCTAACGCCAGCATATATCCAAGTTCCTTTGCTATGATCAGTTGTGTTTCCAGTTCACTCAGAGAGCCACGACTGATGGAAAGAAATTGTAGAAATTCTTTATCACCCGTCCGAGCAGCGCCTTCTGCTATGTTACTGGGTATGGACACTGCAGCCCGGCGCATCTGGCTGGTCAACGCATAAATTTCTTCTTTTGGGAATGAGGCCGTAGTCTGGTAAACATCCTTAACCAGTGATATGGCTTCCTGCCAAACACGCAGTTCATGGTGTTTTCGCATCACTCCTCACCTCTCATTTAGTAAGGCGAGAAGAGTAATGCTCACCATAAAATGCCATGCCCCGCTCCTAACTCCTAACTCCTAACTCCTCACCAAACTTAATGTTCAGTGGTTACTGCAACACTGAAACCATGTGATTTAAGCAGTGCATGGCGCTGCGCTTCTTCAAGGTCGTGCGCAACCATCTCAGCGCACATCTCCTGAGCGGTTATTTCCGGCACCCAACCAAGCTTTTCTTTGGCCTTGGTGGGATCGCCCAGCAGGGTGTCGACTTCCGTGGGGCGGAAGTAACGGGGATCAATCCGGACCAGAATATCGCCCACTTTTACCGCAGGGGCCTTAGTGCCTTCAACTGATATAGCCGTGGCAATCTCGTCCACACCATGGCCTTCAAATTTGAGCGTTATACCCAGTTCGGCCGCAGACCAGGTGATAAACTGGCGCACCGTGTACTGGACTCCGGTGGCTATAACGAAGTCTTCCGGATGGTCCTGCTGCAGCATCAGCCACTGCATTTTGACATAATCCTTGGCATGACCCCAGTCGCGCAGGGAATCAATGTTACCCATGTAGATGCATTGTTCCAGACCTTGTGAAATGTTGGCAAGTCCGCGGGTTATCTTGCGGGTAACAAAGGTTTCGCCACGCCGGGGTGATTCGTGGTTAAACAGGATGCCGTTGCAGGCATACATACCGTAGGCTTCGCGGTAGTTAACGGTAATCCAGTAGGCGTAGAGTTTGGCTACTGCATATGGTGAACGGGGATAAAATGGGGTGGTCTCTTTTTGTGGTGTTTCCTGAACCAGGCCGTACAGTTCGGAGGTTGATGCCTGGTAGAAACGGGTCTTTTTTTCCAGTCCGAGCAGGCGGATCGCCTCAAGCATACGCAGGGTACCGACTCCGTCCGTGTCGACTGTGTATTCAGGCGATTCAAAGCTGACCGCCACGTGGGACTGTGCCCCAAGGTTATAGACTTCATCCGGCTGAACTTCCTGAAGAATTCGGGTCAGGTTTGACGAGTCAGTCAAATCACCGTAATGAAGTTTGAAATGGGCATCTTTTATATGTGGATCCTGATAAATGTGATCCACCCGCTGGGTGTTGAGCAGCGAAGCCCGGCGCTTGATGCCATGAACCTCGTACCCCTTCTCCAGAAGAAATTCCGCAAGGTACGATCCATCCTGGCCGGTTATGCCGGTGATAAGTGCTTTTTTCATTATTATGTATTTGCTCCAATAAGTTGATAAACCGAGTGGGATCCACAGATATATTGTATATGCAACTTGGATATATATCATAAGAGTGTTAAAAAGTCACTAATTCTAATGCCCCCCCCCGCAGATACTCAAATGGTGCAATTTTTTAGTGTGTTACGCATGCCTTTCCCTCAAATTTAAACCGGTTGTTGGAATGGTCGGTTTCTCAGTGGTAAGTGATTCTCTGACGGCAGTAATTGCAGCATCAGCGCTTGGTTTGCTTGGGACACTGACAACCATCGGAATAAGATTATGTCAGTGTATCGGTAGGCTGGTATCTGGCAGAAAGGACATATCAGCGTGACAGGTAAACTGTAAGAGCAAGATAATGTACCGAAGTAGCCGTTAGGCTTATGACGGTCTTGTGCTTGTGCAGTGTGAATGGGATAATTAGCCGAATTGACAGGAACAATATGTAATTTCAAATTGTGCATGATTGGTATAGTATTGAGACCTGCTTTCTCTGATACAAAAACCAATATCCCACTGCTTAAATATCAGGCCTAATTCATTCCTTGCGGTTCGGTCTCTCAAGATCCTAGGTACACAAATTCTCATAACAACAGATAAAGCCGCTGACACCGGCAACTTTTTTCTGGACATCTTTATCACCATCTTTTATATGTCACCATTATGGGCTATGATTTTTACATTCTGCAATCTGCTACAACAAAATAAAACAGCCACCTAGCAGTTAAGCTAAGTGGCTGTTTTTATTGGTCGGTGCGACAAGATTTGAACTTGCGACCACTAGACCCCCAGTCTAGTGCGCTACCAGGCTGCGCTACGCACCGAAATCAACTA
>CAIQWT010000058.1 GCA_903875605.1 uncultured Geobacteraceae bacterium
CCAGATATTTTTCTTTAAGCAAATTTTCATCTGTTTCGTTCCAAGGTTCATAAGCATTGGGAAACTTCTCAAGAAATGCGTTCCAATTTCTATACGCTGCAGAGATATTGTCTAACGGCGGTGTCTCTATAATAGTTGGTAAAACTTCAACCTTAACAGGCACCTCAACCGATATAGCTGCAACAGCCTTAACGGGCTCTTTTTTCTTTGAAGAATCCCACGATTGAGTTTTTATAGTTCCATCATCTAATACCCTCACAGTTTCAAATCTTACTTTTCCTGCCTTAATGGCTTCTGCAATTCGTTGTTGGCCTTCGGACAAGTGTGCTTTGTTACCCTTGATATCGATAATAACAAGTTCAAAGTGCTCATTTAAATTATGTTGTTCTTTGAATTCGGTATAGCCATTGAAAACAATATAATCAACAGGGTCGCCGATAAAATGCGAATCGGATGGTAGATAAGGAAATCCGGGTAGAAGTGGGGCCAATTGTTCGGCAATCTGTCCTTTTATCGTATGGCGACTTTGCTCGACACTTTGGTGCCGGGCTTTATCAATTTCTCGTTGATGTTTTACTTTAATATCTTGAAGTTGGTTTTCATAATCGAGAATGACTTTTTCAACTTTTTCTTGAGATTTTCTTAATTGCTGGAATACATATAGCACAAAAACGGCGAGAAATAGAACTATGATAATAAGCACGAGCATAACGTAGCCGATGTTGATTTCTTGCATGATAGATATACGGTCCTATTTCATAGAATAACAGCCTAACTGTTGATGTCGTAAATGCTTTTGGGTACAGGCAAGCACGGGAACGGCAGATAAGAACCGAAGATCAAAGAATTTTTTTGCGAAAACCCATCCATTGTTAGCAATGCCAGTAATAGTTTGCCTGAACGCAGCCTGATCTGATTCAATCGACTAATATTGCGGAAAATCTTTCAGATATTGATTAGTTGCTACATTCGATGAATACAGCAGCTATCCAGTGTTTTCAAAATAATCAGAAGGACGGGTATCTGAAATGTGTTTACTGGCGGTTTCGATTGCATCCAGAACCTTGAGATTTAGTTCTTCAGGCGGCAAGTCCGGATAACGCTTGCTCAACCGCCCGCGGATCAGGCCGATGGCCAGTTCACGCGCATCCAACATGAGCTGGATCCGCTGCCCGGGGCTGAGTTTGCGCAGGAGATTGACTTGCTGCATATCAGGCGGATCGAATTTGTATTTCCGTTCTGTTTCCAAGCGAGATCCTTTACCCCTTCAGCACAACCATTTCCTCATCCAAACCCTGCCTGAAAAAATCAAGATGGCTATCAGGTTTGCGGAGAGGCGAGAAGTGTTTAATTTGGAAAGGGAATAAGCGCGATGATTGCAATAACGATTTCAGCGAAGCCATGTTGACGCCATTGGACAGCAAAAGGGCTTCAATCAACCAGGATGCCAGTTCATCGTCCTGAATTGTTTTCACAGGCAGGATTTCATAAATACCGCTTTTTCCACTGGTCTCTTGCAACAATCCCCAGCCTGAAAAACACTGGAGAACAAAACGAGTGGAACGTAGCACATGTTCGCGTTGTCCAAATAATTCGCGCATGCGGGCCTTGAGCATATTGACAGAAACGTTTCCTTGCAAGCCAAGCGACCGGCCGGCGCTTTCTGCCACGACACCGAAGAATGGATAAGCGGTCATGGTCATGCCCCAATGCAGAGGCAGATACTCGGAGCGCGGCATCAACTGCATCTGTGTCAGGGCCTCGTCCCGCAGGCGAACCAGGGGTTTGGGAACTGTCACCCAGATACTCAGCAACATGGAAATGGTTTTCGCCCGGCTGCTGCGAACGGCATCACTGCCGACCGAAAGCTGGCTGCTTAGCAGGTCATCCAGGGAATCTTTGATTTGGGATACCGGGTGGCCTGCCAAC
>CAIQWT010000059.1 GCA_903875605.1 uncultured Geobacteraceae bacterium
AATTAATTCCAGCAGCATTAAACCTCACCACATTAGGTTCATCTGGAATTTTCCATGAAATTCTAAGATCACTTTCCTGACGTGATATGCCCCCCCCACAACCCGGGTGTATGTAAGCTTTTAGTGATTCAGTGCATTCAGCCGTATCCAGTGGACGGACTGTGTATCCACAGTTTAAGCAGCGCGGTGATCTTCCGTCTTGCTCAAATGCCCATTTTTTCCAGTAATCAATATTCTGTACAAAGGCCTTTTTATATGCATTTAAAGCTATATTGTATCGTTCATCTAAATCACGTACTCCCTCAATAGATTGTCTAAATTTTGCAGCAACTTTATCTATATCAGTGAGCGATGGTATTATCTCGGCATTTACAATTGAATTACAGTTATTACACCACGCATCTTGTTTAAGTAGCGGAATTATCTTGTTGTCATAATTATAAATACGGATTGTAAACCTTGATGATGGAATATCTTCAGGGCATTCGAAATCGCATTTAGAACATTTGAATTCATAAACAGGTAAAGACACGTAACATCCTCTCAAAATATACAACCATCTAAACTAATCAATAAAACTATCTTTACCGAGCTCTACGCTCAGCATTTGCTACGAGTGAAGCCTCAGATGCTGACAGCAAATTATGATTACAGAGAGCTGGATATTCACCTGTAATGCAAGTGCGGTAATTCGCTCTACGCTCTGCATTTGCTACGAGTGAAGCCTCAGACGTTGACAGTAAATTATGATTACAGAGAGCTGGATATTCACCTGTAATGCAGGTATTAAAATTTTCACGATTTCCACTAGTATTAGTATCTTGTAGATTATTTGAATAATCTGGTGTCAATGAGGGTGAGGCAGACCTGCTATTTTGATTAGATCTAACCCGTTTGGCGGGCGCTTGTCTGTTATCTTCTTGTGGCTCACTAGTAGATTTTGTTGCAATTCTGCTCCGTCCTTCTGCTTCAACTACGGAGCGAAATGGCTCTATATCAGACTGTGCCCTCTCAAGATATCCTCGTTTGTAGCGATATTTACCACAACGACTGTTGTAATCACTTACCATTGCATTAAATTGAGTAATATCTGATTTTGAATAGTTATCAACAGCGCCTTTAGCAGCGTTTAAACGAATGTCCTCAGCTATGCAATAACGTATCTGGGAAATGCTAAGTGAATTAGCTGTACCAGTGGGTGGGATCTCTTCTGAAGGACGTGTTGGGCCACTAGGTGGTGGTTGTACTGGAACGGGCTCTGTAATAGCAGTTGAAGGGCTGGGTGTTGTTGGTGAAGAGTTACTGGAAGTGGTGGTTTTATTTCCGGATTGAGCTACTATCCAAATAAACGCGATTAGAGCTCCTAAACCCAAGACCCATTTTTTTGTATTTCCTCCATCAGGGGTCTTTTGAGGTGCTTGATAGTAAGGTTCAGATCGTTGTTGAACAGGTTTTTCAGAATTCGTTACAGAAGGGGGTGGTGGGGCTTGATTCCCATTTGAGTTACTATTCTGCTTTGCCGCTTCTTTTTTTATCGCTTCAGTGTCAATGTCTGAGACCATCGACGATAGTCCAGCAAAACCCTTTTGTGTATCATTATTGTTCTTATCATCAGATGCCACGTGCGACCCCTTAGTTAAAATCCTATGCGGCGTTTTGTCCCACCATCTTGGGCACGTGCGGGTGATGCTTGTAAAGCTGACAACATGCTTGCATGATCCAGGCGGTCCTTACTAGAGCGTGCTGCTAGACGCGCTCCTTCTCGTACAACAAACGCTACATCTGAAAGAGGTCTGCCAGAAAGTTCTTTAGCAAAATGTTTGGTATCAATATTGTCGTCTTTGGGCAGTGTTGAAAGAAGTTTATCAAGTAAAGATAGTATTTCAGCCTCACTAGCAAAGTCTACCTTGATGACATGATCAAATCTACCGCGCCGAAGTATCGCTGAATCAATCATGTCAACACGGTTTGTCATTGCGATAATAAGAACTTCGTTTTTTGTTGCCTCTGGAATGCGCCGTAAGAATTCCGCCACCTCCTCAACTCTGTGGTGACCGCTACCCATTTCGCGGTCCGCCAAAAAGGCCTCCATCTCATCAATCACAAGTACAGAAGGTGCGTTTTCCATTGCTTTATCGAAAACTTCAGCAACTTTCTTGCTTGTCTCATGTATATAAGGACTGGCAATACTTGACGCGTCAATCTGGAAATTTGGCCAACCGAGATAGTCGATAAGCCTTTCAACAGCAAATGTTTTACCACACCCCGGTGGTCCGTGAAGTACAACGGCAGATGGGAATTCAATTCCCAATGCCTTATAGCGATCTCTGTTCTGAATAATATCGATTATGTGCTCGTTAAAAAATGAAGCTAGTTCCGGCCGACCTGGTAATTCAAAAGGTTTAGCGGTTTCTTCTGAATTGACACTACTCGTGTCAGATCTCTCAATCCTCTGATCACTTTTATCGGTTTGAACTTTCTGCCGATCGTTTGCAACTTTTTCAGTGACTTCAAATCCAGCGGATTCAATAACTTCTTTAAGATTTGCAGCTCCAAGCCAACTGACTGATTGTCTTAAACGACGGAAAGATTTGACCGAAACGCTCAGCCCTCCTGTTAACCAATATCCAAGCACGACATCATCGTCTGTTTTTGAGCTAATGCTGTACGTTGGCAGTAATCGGCTGATCTTCTCAATGTATATAGCATCTTGAAGATAAGACTCTTGATCCAGATCACGAGTGGCTTTCAATGTTAAGGCAAATGAAAGGGCCTCGTTTTTTGTATCTGGAGATTTCCCTTCAGATACGGGGCAAAGAACTTGATCAGCACTACAAGAAATTGACCAATATTTCTGTTCAACGAAATTGAACGACGTTAGGGATGACTCTTCTATCAGCCCAGATTCAATCCAACGGTTAACTAATTTATCTCGAGCGACCAGAGCGTTACACTTATCGTGGGTCTCGAGAATCTGCCAATCATGGCCTTCAAACAGCGCTTTACGCGTTTTCTTGCCATCTGGTAGCTCAAATCCAACAGGAAGCCAAGCTTCTAATATCATATTCTAACTCCGTACGATGTTTGTGCCTGCCATCATGTCTTCATCATCAGCTGAGCTGAGTCTTGCAGAATCTAGGTGTGCCACAACTGTGCGCAATTTATCGATGTCATTCGCTTTGAGAGCTTCTGTTCCAACGATTACTAGTTGGTCATGTTCATTACTATCCGGGAATAAATATGAATCTTTCGCCAGCCACTTGAAGCGATCAATAATAAACCAATCTTGCCTCCAGAGAACCATGAAGCCTTTACTGCGCAATTCACTTAGATGTGACTCAAAATCAGACGAATTATTGTCTATTGAACGCTGTGCTGTTCTTGCAAGATTATCGAAAGCACTCTCTTCAGAAGGGCGCGCATGCTTTCGAACAGCACTATTAAATAGCTCAATTGCCTTATCTAATTCCATTTGTCTGATTTCTTTTAAATGGTCTTTACGCGCTATAGCAAGAAGCTTCTTCGCTTCTTGAACATTATCCATCGCCTGTTTAGACGATTCAGGGTCACTATTATTACCTTTAAGTGTATCTGCTTGTTCCAGTTTTTCTCGCGCCTGATCAATTCGTGGATCATCGATCTTAGTCGACATCTCATCTAACCGATCCATGGTATGGCTTGATTGTTCCTCTACCAGTTTAGCTGCCTTTGTATAGTCGATTTGTCCCTCTTGGCGAGAATAGAAGTTTTTACCGCTTCCAAAAGATCCTCCTATCGAAGGTACAGATACTTCCATGTAAATCCGGCCTGAGTCCTGGATTTCATATTCGCAAACCAACTCCGCACCAGCTGTAATGACGCCTTCTTCAAAATCTTTTCCTGATATTTTAAAAGAACCTATAAGTCGGTTGTCAGTTATTGGTTCGGTTATGTCACCTTCCCATAATTGGAAGTTAATTGAACTAGTGCTGCCAGCTCGTAGCGATTCTTCGGCTTTAAAGGATAGTTTCCCTTTTTTTGGGAGTTGTTCTCCTTCCTTGACGAGGTGGACCAGGGTCAAAGCACCGCCAATCTTTTCTTTTGCAGCAATCGATATAGAGTGAGATGCTGGTATTGCATCAATACTAGCAGCAGTTCGGACAACTACAATTTTATCCACAGCCAAAGCGATTGCTCCACCATTGGCGTCAAAAACAAAAACCTTGAAAACGTTATCTCCAGGTTTTGCCAGAGTTAACTCAACCGTAGCACCATCTTTTAACGATACTCTTCCTGAGGACCATCCGGTGTCGAGGCTATCTAATTGAAATTCAGCACCCTGTACAGCTGTGCCCGCCAACTTTGCAACAATTTTAGTTTTCAGATCTGGGGTACGTGAAATGTAGTTAAATGTGAGATTAAATTTTCCGCCAGTGCTTATGGTTCCTCGCGCGCTCTTTCTGCCTCTTCCCTCTGAAGCCCAATCGATTGACTCAGCAAAAACGGCAGCGCCTTCTGCAACTGCAGTCATTGGATTAACATCCGTCGAAGGTGCAATTCCTAGTTCAAATGCAACTTTTTCACGCAACGGCTTGTATTGAGTTGGCCCTCCTACAAAAACAATACGCTCAACATCATGGGGGCTAAGACCTGCCTTTTCCAATGTCTCTCGTGCTGCCTGAATGGACTCATTAATTTTACCTGCTATTAGCTCATCAAACTGTCGTCGACTAATAGGAATATCGATGTAAATTTCCTCATCGTTAAGGTCTTTAACACCAAGTTCTGTTTCAGGAAGACTTATGACAACATCTTCTTTCTGTGACAGTTCAATCTTAGCTTTTTCCGCTGCCCAGGTGGCCATTCTTAATAATGATTTAAATTGAGGATTGACTGATAAGTCGTCAGGAAGGCTAAAGTTATTTAATAACCAAGGTTTTACGATGTTATCAAAAAGCATACGATCGAAGTCACGTCCACCGCACATGGCAATACCACCATGTGCGAGTAAGCTCACTCTACCAGATATACTTTCAGCAATTGCTATGTCTAGAGTCCCACCTCCGAGGTCATACACAACAAAAACGCCATCACCTTTTCGGTGCTTCATTACACTCATAACAGCTGCAACTGGCTCTTGCATAAGGGCAACTCTTCCGATTCCGGCAGAACTGGCCGCCGACATCGTTGAGTCTTTTTGCATTTGATTAAAAGCTGCTGGAACAGTAATAACGGTTCCAGTATTTTCATCATTTCGAATCTCTTCTGGCAAATATCCAAACAAGAGACGAAGTATTTCAGCTGAACATTCCTCAGGGGTCAATGTGAGATTAACAGCCTGAAGTTTCACGGGAGTGCTGGTTCCCATGAGCCTTTTAAATAGTGTTGCTGCATTATCAGGATTTCTAGCCGCATTGTTATAGGCACGTGAGCCTGCATACTTGTTCCCGCGTTTGTCGATGAAAAGAGCTGACGGTGTGACATCGTGCTGTTCAGGGCTTTTATATAAACGAATTGATTCGCCATCATATGAACAGATAGCGCTGTTAGTTGTTCCTAGGTCAATTCCAACGTATTTCATATCTGTACCTTCCTTAGCATTATTGTACCCTGCCGTTTTAGTCCTTCAGGACCCATTATAATTGGCTCAACCATTTGATCCACTAAAAGCTGATCCTCCGGTCCAAAATCACCAAGATTCAACGCTGATGCGGCAATGCCTGGATCGAATGGCATACCTTCTACATTGACTAATTTCAGGTTGTTTGTTTCGAGATTGTCTTCAAGCTTCTTCTGAAAATATCTCATTTGGTTCGCATATCTGTTGGCTTCACCAGCATCGAGCTTGCTAATTACTCTGGTAAACAGACGCAAAAATCTCCAACTTTCAACTGCAATCTCAATGATCGATTGTTCCATTTGCTCAAGTGTGCGACCATCTTCTGCTGCCATAATGATCTCCTAGTACATAAGAAACATTAGTAGTTGGGATACTGATAATTTGAATGGTTATTTCAAGCTAATGCTTTCGTGCTAGTTTCTTAAAAAGGACATGATAATAATTCCCAAAAGACTAGACCATACACACAATGAAATTTTACCTTTTCCCTCTAAGAGTTTTTCACCTCTTGGTGGTTTAGTTTCGTCAATTACAGTTACAACTTCGTTATTTGCATCGGCAAAAGCTTTTGCGTACAGTGGATTGTGAAAATGGAATACCATAGCGAGTTGAGATGTGGCATCAGACATTTCAACTGAATCTGCTCTGCAAGCATGATGTTCTGGTAATATAGATAATCTTACTTTGCGGGCTACCAAGAATACAGCAATTATAGTCAACACAGCAGAAATACCTGCCATATTAATCCATTCAGCTTCTTGGGACTTGATCATAAAAAATCCAATGGCCGATGAAATTGCAACCGATATGATGGCAACCAGCCATTTTTTCCAATAATACTCTTTTCTGTGTGATAAACATTCCTGGCATATTGGGAAATCAAAAGACCTCGTGTATTTTGTGCGAGTAACTATTCCGCGTTCTTCCCACTCATGACTTATTTTTTCATCTTTTAGGTTTTTATCGGACAAGCAACATGTACACAGCTTGGTGTAATTAATGGATCTTGCGCCAATACGCACTCTGTATACTTTATTAGCTCCGATCTCTTTAACAAGCTTCGCAGTCTCTTTACGTTCTGTCTCTATTCCTGTTAGTGCTTCACTGTCAGATGATGACAATTCTGCCACTTCTACGACTTCAGCAAAAACTTCACTAATCAGATTTGTTATTCGTTTCGATTGTTGGAGCAAGTCATGCTTGTTGAATAGATCAAGACTCAACCTTCTAATACTGTAAGCCACTTCGTTGCTCAGCTGATGCTTAGTCCCACGAGCTTTAGCACATAACTGAATTGGCTGAGCGACAGCATCCCAGTTACGAGTAACTTTTTCGAGCTTATCGATCAGTGGGTCAACTATATTTGAGCCTGATGGTGCGGCTGCTCGAATAGATTCAATGAGTTTGTTGATATTACCTGATTCGCTCTGAAGGAAAGTTTGGCATTCCAACTCATAATTATCTATCAGATCATCAATTAGGTGTGGGGCTTGATGATTACCATTACTAGTTGCATCTTCGGCAACTTGCGTCATTGTTCTTATAAGAATAGACGGATCAAGCTTATTCAAAACATGAATAATTGACTTTTTATAAAATCTCTTTCTTTCTGATAGTTCATTTTCGATCAAATCCAATGATTGCACTTCTGGAAAGCCGGAAACA